>NZ_CP107716.1:3279364-3604910 GCF_025854335.1 Pelagibacterium flavum | reverse complement strand
CGCTCGAGATCGAAAAGATTCTCTCCGGCTCCAGCCCGGTCATCATGGGCGTGGGCACCGGCCGCACCCTCAAGGCCGCTGTCGATCTGCTCCCGGTCATGGATTGCCCCCAGCACCGTATCGTTTCCCTCACCGGCAATATCGCGCCCGATGGCTCGGCCGCGTTTTATAACGTCATCTTTTCCATTGCCGACAAGGTCAAGGCGCCCAGCTTCCCAATGCCTCTGCCGGTCATTGCCGCGAGTGCGCGCGACAGGCAATTGCTGCACAGCCAGGTGGGAATCGAAAAAAATCTCGCCCTCGCGGCAGAGGCCAGCGTCTGGTTCGTTGGCGTGGGCGATCTGGGGCCGAACGCCCCGCTTTATGAGGATGGGTTCGTCACCCGCGCCGAGCTCAAGGCCCTGCAAAAGGCCGGCGCCGTAGGCGAAATGCTCGGCTGGGTCTTTGATTCCAGCGGGGGGCTGGTTCCGGGCATGACCAATGAGCGCGTGGCCTCGGCCCCCTTGCCCTCTGCCGACAGGGCTCTCGTGGTCGCCGCAGCCCGCGGCCCCAACAAGGTCGCCGCCATCCACGCCGCCGTCGCCCGCGGCCTCGTCAACGGGCTCATCACCGACGAAGACACCGCCGCCAAGCTGCTGGCCTGACCTCACCGCGCCCAGCGTTCCCATTCGTTTGCCCCGTCTCTCCACCCTTGGTCCCCCGGACTTGATCCGGGGTCCAGTATCCCCAGCACCGGCGGCTCCGGCCGTAGCCGCTCCCACCCCCACCCTCGCTTCCCCGGCGAAAGCCGGGGTCCATGTCCGTTGCCATCCCCTCCAGGGGCTGGGCGAAGCTGCTGAGTCTCCGATCAAGTCCGGGACAGCGATAGAGAGGGCAGGACCTCGCCCCCATCCACTCCCCCTGTCATCGCCGCAATCCATCATGATGCTGCCCCGCAAACACGGCCGCTGCAGTGTGCCGCCTTGAGCAATTTCCCCATCCGTGAGCAAAAGCCCCTTGACATTGTGTCGCAGAAAGTGAGTAATTGCCCACGCGTATAGCAAATGCTCATTCTTGGAGCATATGGGAGGATTACCATATGAAGTTACGCTCGATCATCATCGGGTCGTGTTCGCTGTTTGCCCTTGCAGCCGGCGCGCAGGCCCAATCGCTCACCATCGCCACGGTCAACAATGGCGATATGATCCGCATGCAGGGTCTGTCCGACCGGTTCACCGAACAGACCGGCATTGATCTGGAATGGGTGACGCTGGAAGAAAACGTTCTGCGCCAGCGCGTCACCACCGACATCGCCACCGGCGGTGGCCAGTATGACGTCATGACCATCGGCGCCTACGAAACCCCCATCTGGGCCGCTCAGGGCTGGCTTGCCCCGCTCGACGATCTGGGTGACGACTACAATGCCGACGATCTGATCCCCGCCGTGCGCGAGGCGCTTTCGGTCGATGGCACCCAGTATGCCTCTCCGTTCTATGCGGAAAGCGCCATGATCATGTACCGCACCGACCTCTTTGAAGAGGCCGGTCTGGAAATGCCTCAAGAACCCACCTGGGAATTCATCGGCGAAGCGGCTCGGGCCATTACCGACCGCGACAATGAAATCTACGGCATCTGCCTGCGCGGCAAGGCCGGCTGGGGCGAGAACATGGCGTTCATCACCGCTCTTGCCAATTCCATGGGCGGCCGTTGGTTCGATATGGATTGGGAACCCCAGTTCGACAGCCCCGAATGGAATGAGGCGCTCACCTATTACGTCGACCTGATGACCGATGCAGGCCCTCCGGGCGCTTCGTCCAACGGGTTCAACGAAAATCTGGCGCTGTTCCAGCAGGGCAAGTGCGGCATGTGGATGGATGCCACCGTCGCGGCGTCCTTCGTGTCCAACCCCGATGAAAGCCAGGTTGCAGACAGCGTGGGCTATGCGCTGTTCCCGACCAATGGCGAGTTCGACAACCACGGCAACTGGCTGTGGGTCTGGTCGCTGGCCGTTCCGGCAAGCTCGCAGAACGTCGATGAAGCCAAGCAGTTCATCGAATGGGCAACGTCCGAAGCCTACCTCGAAATGGTCGCAGAGGAAGAAGGCTGGGCCAACGTTCCTCCGGGAACCCGCACCTCGCTCTATGAAAACCCGGCCTATATCGAGGCGGCCCCGTTTGCCGAGATCACCCTTGAGGCGATCCAATCGGCCAACACCACCAACTCCTCGGTGCAGGATGTGCCCTATGCCGGCGGCCAGTTCGTGGCGATCCCCGAATTCCAGGGCATCGGCACGTCGGTCGGCCAGATCTTCTCGGCGGCCCTCGCCGGACAGGTCGGCGTCGATCAGGCCCTCGACCAGGCCCAGCAGACAGCCCGCATGGAAATGGATCGCGCCGGTTACTACCGCTAGCTCCTAACTGAAGGGGCCGGGTCAGGCCGGCCCCTTCACTTCGCGATCCCCCAATCGCGCGCCAAGGTCAGGGAGAGGACAATGGCAACAGCTCAAACCCAAACAGCGGCCCGGTTCATGATGGCCCCCTCGGTCATCGCGCTTCTGATCTGGATGATCGTGCCGCTTTCGATGACCGTCTGGTTCTCGTTCCAGTGGTACACGGCCTTCCGCGCCCCCGAATTCACCGGCTTTGCCAACTACACCTACTTCTTTGCCAATCCCAACATCTGGACGGTGTTCCTAAACACCCTGATCCTCGTTGGTGGCGTGCTGGCGATCACCCTTGTCGGCGGCACCTTGCTGGCGCTGTTGCTCGATCAGCCCATGTTCGGGCAGGGCATCGTGCGCCTTCTGGTCATCGCTCCCTTCTTTGTCATGCCCACGGTGTCCGCGCTGGTGTGGAAGAACATGCTCATGCATCCGGTCAACGGGCTCTTCGCCTGGATCGCGCGAACCTTCGGGTTCCAGCCGGTCGATTGGTTTGCCCACGTGCCGCTGTTTTCGGTCATCATCATCGTTGCCTGGCAATGGCTGCCCTTTGCAACACTGATCCTTCTGACCGCGCTGCAATCGCTCGATGAAGAGCAGCGCGAGGCCGCCGGCATGGACGGCGCCGGTCCCATATCGCTGTTTTTCTACATAATCCTGCCCCACATGTCCCGGGCGCTCACGGTGGTCATGCTCATCCAGACCATCTTCCTGCTTTCGGTGTTTGCCGAAATCTTTGTCACCACCAATGGCGGGCCGGGCGTTGCCACCACCAATCTGCCGTTCCTGATCTATCTCCAGGCCCAGTTCCAGTATGATTTCGGTCTGGCCTCGGCCGGCGGCATCGTCGCCGTCATCCTCGCCAACATCGTCGCGATCTTCCTGCTTCGCGTCGTCGGCAAGAATCTGGAGGCCTAACCACCATGGCACGCGCAATTTCCACTCAAAGAAAACTCGGCGTTTCCGCCATCGCCTGGGCAATCGCCTTTGTGATCTTCTTCCCGATCCTCTGGACGTTCCTGACCAGCTTCAAGACCGAAGGCACCGCCATTGCGACCCCGCCCCAGTTCCTGTTCTTTAGCTGGACGCTGGAAAATTACGAAACGGTCCTCGAACGCTCGAACTATTTCCGGTTCCTGGGCAATTCGATCATCACAGCGGTCGGCTCGACCCTTTTAGGCCTGGTCATCGCCATTCCCGCCGCCTGGGCCATGGCGTTCTCGCCCACCAAGCACACCAAGGACATCCTGATGTGGATGTTATCGACCAAGATGCTGCCCGCCGTCGGCGTTCTGGTGCCCATCACCATGCTGTTCCGCATGGCGGGTCTCACCGATACCCATCTGGGGCTCACCCTGGTCCTCACCCTCATCAATCTGCCTATCATCGTCTGGATGCTGTTCACCTATTTCAAGGAAATCCCCGTCGATATCCTCGAAGCGGCCCGCATGGACGGCGCATCGCTCCGCCAGGAGGTGATCTATGTGCTCACCCCCATGGCCATCCCCGGCATCGCCTCCACCATGCTGCTCAACATCATCCTGGCCTGGAATGAATCGTTCTGGACCATCGTTCTGACCACCACCCAGGCAACCCCGCTCCCCGCGTTCATCGCGGCCTATTCTTCGCCCGAGGGCCTGTTCTGGGCCAAGCTTTCGGCAGCATCGATGATGGCCATTGCGCCCATCCTCATCATGGGCTGGTTCAGCCAGAAACAATTGGTCCGCGGCCTGACCTTCGGCGCGGTCAAATAGGAGCGGTTGCAGGAAAAGTGGGAACCGGTTTTCCGGTTCGCGACCGCGACAAAAGGTAGGAGAACTGGTCCCATGGGATCGATCACACTCAAAAATGTTCAAAAGAGCTTCGGCGGCGTCACCGTCATCCCCGACATCTCGCTCGAGATCGAGGACGGCCAGTTCGTGGTCTTTGTCGGCCCCTCGGGGTGCGGAAAATCCACCCTGTTGCGGCTGATCGCCGGGCTCGAGGACGTCACCTCCGGCCAGATCCTCATCGATGGCGTGGATATGTCAAAGGAAGCACCCGCCCAGCGCAAGCTTTCGATGGTGTTCCAGTCCTACGCGCTCTATCCCCATATGAGCGTGCGCGGCAACATCGCCTTTCCCTTGAAGATGGAAAAGGCGCCCAAGGAAAAGATCGACGCGGCAGTCAACAACGCCGCCTCAATCCTCAATCTCACCGATTATCTCGACCGAAAGCCCCGCCAACTCTCGGGCGGCCAGCGCCAGCGCGTTGCCATCGGCCGCGCCATCGTGCGCCAGCCAAAGGCCTTCCTGTTCGACGAGCCGCTCTCAAATCTCGATGCCGCCCTGCGGGTCAACATGCGGCTCGAAATTTCCGACCTGCACCAGAAACTCAAGACCACCATGGTCTATGTCACCCACGATCAGGTCGAGGCCATGACCATGGCCGACAAGATCGTCGTGCTGCACGCCGGTCGCGTCGAGCAATACGGCTCCCCGCTCGAGCTCTACACAAAACCGGCCAACAAGTTCGTCGCCGGCTTCATCGGATCTCCGAAGATGAATTTCATCGAAGGCGCCGAGGCGAAAAAATTCAGTGCCCACACCATCGGCATCCGCCCCGAACATCTCGCCGTCTCCAAGGAGGGCGGCATCTGGTCGGGCATGGTCAAGGTCTCAGAGCATTTGGGGTCCGATACCTTCTTCCACATCGATGTGGCCGGCATCGGCACCCTGACCGCTCGCGCGGCGGGCGATGTGCCCTTCAAGCACGGCGAAACGGTCACCCTCTCCCCCCAGGACGGCCGCATCTACAAGTTCGATGCTTCGGGCAATGCTGTCTAACGCAAAGAACACCATTCGAGGATCAGCGGCATCATGAGTGTCAGACTAGCGGCAAACTCTCTCTCCTCCTTGCCCGGTTCGGTCGCCGTGCCGCGCTACGATCACTCGAATCTCGCGGCGGGGATCGTCCATTTCGGCGTTGGCAATTTCCATCGCGCCCACCAGGCCGTCTATCTCGATGATCTCTTCAATCTCGGGCAGGACCACGATTGGGGAATCGTGGGGGCTGGCGTGCGCGCCAATGATGCCGAAATGAGAAAGATCCTCGCCGCGCAGGATTATCTGACCACCGTGGTCGAACAGGAAGCCTCGGGCACAAACGCGCGCATCACCGCGCCCATGATCGATTTCCTCGATCCGGGCGATCCGGCCACGATTGTCGCCAAACTGGCCGATCCCGCCATTCGCATCGTCTCGCTCACCATCACCGAGGGTGGCTATTATCTTGACGCCGCCGGCGCGTTTAACCCCACCCATCCCGATATTGTCGCCGATGCCGCTCGGCCCGAAACGCCCAGCACCGTGTTCGGCCTGATCCTTGCCGGGCTCAAGGCACGCCGCCAGGCGGGGGTCGAACCCTTCACCATCATGTGCTGCGACAACATCCCCCACAACGGCAAGGTGACCCTCAACGCGGTGGCGGGTCTGGCCGATCTGTTCGATAGAGAAATGGCCGATTGGGTCCGGCGCTCGGTCGCCTTCCCCAATGGCATGGTGGACCGCATCACCCCGGCGACGTCCGATCGCGAACGCACCATCGTTTCGGAAGAATACGGCATCGCCGACGCCTGGCCGGTGTTTTGCGAAACCTTCAAACAATGGGTGCTCGAAGACAATTTCCCCACCGGCCGGCCCGCGCTCGAAAAGGTCGGCGTCACCTTCGTTAGTGACGTCTCCCCCTGGGAGCTGATGAAAATCCGTATTCTCAATGGCGGTCACGCTGCCATTGCCTATCCTTCGGCACTGATGGATATCCACTTTGTCCATGAGGCCATGGAACACCCGCTGATCGCCGCCTATCTCGAAAAGCTCACCAAAGACGAGATCATCCCCGTCGTCCCCCCGGTGCCCGATACCGATCTCGACGACTATCGGCGCCTGATCGCCGGGCGCTTCGCCAACCCCAGGATCGGCGACACCATCCAGCGCCTGTGTCTTGACGGCTCAAACCGCCAGCCCAAATTCATCCTGCCCTCGGTCGAAGACCGTCTTAGGTCCGGCGCCCCGGTCACCGGCCTCGCACTGGTGTCGGCCCTCTGGTGCCGCTATTGCTATGGCGTCACCGATTCCGGCACGCCGATTGCGCCCAACGACCCGAACTGGGACCGCCTCCAGACCGCAGCGATCCGTGCCAAGGACGATGCAAAGGCCTTTCTGCAGATGAAAGACATTTTTGGCGCCGCCGCCGAAAACCCCGATTATGTCGCCGCCTTCACCAACGCGCTGGGAACGATCTGGCAATTGGGCACCCGCGACACCCTCACCCGCTACATCCAGGGCAAGCTTTGATGCCAGGGCAGGGCGCACGCCTTACCCACCCCCTGCAACCCTGCGGAACATGCCGCAATGACAATCCCGGTGAGTGGAAAAACGCCACCCCCCAAACTCCCCCTGTCACCCCGGGATTTATTCCCGGGGTCCATCATCGAGCCTCACAACCGGCAGTGCATCAATGATCTCCCCAGCCGCCCCCGAGCCGCAATCCAAAACGCCCCACCTCGTCATCTTCGATTGCGACGGCGTTCTCGTGGATTCAGAGCCCATCGCCATCGACGTGCTTGTCGAAACCGTTGCCGCGCTTGGCGTCCACATCGCCACCGACATCGCCTACCGCGATTTTCTCGGCCGCACGCTCAAGACGGTCTCGGCCTCTCTTGCCACCGACCATGGCGTCACCATGGATGCTGCGGCGCTCGACGATATGCGCCACCGGCTCTATGCCCGTTATGAAAGCGCGCTCAAGCCCATGCCCGGCATTTCAGGCGTCCTCGATACCCTCGATGTTCCCGCCTGCGTCGCCTCGTCCAGCGTTTACGAGCGCATCGAAATCAGCCTCAAACTGACCGGTCTTTACGACCGCTTTGCACCCAACATCTATTCGGCCACCATGGTCGCGCGCGGCAAGCCCGCGCCCGATCTCTTCCTTTTTGCCGCACAGCAGATGGGCATTGCCCCCGCCGATTGCGTGGTCATTGAAGACAGCCCCGCCGGCGTTACCGCAGCCAAGGCCGCGGGCATGGCCGTCATCGCCTTCACCGGCGGCAGCCATATCGGCCCCGCCGGCCTCAAGCCGCAACTGGCCGCATTGAACCCCGATGTCCTGATCGACGATTTGCACAATCTGCCCAATTGTTTAAGGTCGCTCCCGGCAAAAAGCTCGCAGGCCTAAAGTGAGATCAGAAAAGGCGCAGACTTTTTCGGTTCGATCTCGCGACCAACCAAGTTCCTAGAGGATCAAATGACCGCCCTTCTGGTTGCTGTCGATGTGGGGACGACCAGTGCGAGGGCCGGGATTGTAACCGCGCAGGGCGATATTCTGGGCCGCGCCGAAGCGCCTATCGATATTCGCCGCGAGGGCGCCATCCGCGCCGAGCATCGTTCGGAAAACATCTGGTCCGCTGTCTGCACCGCCGTTCGAGAGGCGCTCACCACGGCCAATGCCGATCCGCTTTCGGTCAAGGCCATCGCGTATGCCGCCACCTGCTCGCTGGTGGTTCGGGGCAGGGACGGGGGCCCTCTCCCCGTCGGCCCTGATGGCGAAGAGGGATGGGACACGATCGTCTGGCTCGATCACCGCGCCATGGCCGAAACCAGCGAGATCAACGCCACCGGCCACGCCGTCCTGCAGTTTTCCGGCGGCGCGCTCAGCCCGGAAATGGAAATCCCCAAACTGCTCTGGCTCAAGCGCAACCTGCCTGCCATCTGGCAAAAGACCGGCTACATGTTCGACCTCGCTGACTTCCTCGCCTGGAAGTCGAGCGGCACGCTCGAGCGCTCCCAATCGACCCTTACGAGCAAGTGGAGCTTCCTTGCCCACGAACTCGATGGCTGGTCGGCCGATTTCCTCGAAGTGGTCGGGCTCGAGGACCTGCTCATTCGCGCCAGCCTGCCACGCACCGCGTCCCCCATCGGCGCCCCGCTCGGAACCCTGACGGCAAAGGCCTCGCGCGAGCTCGGTCTGCCCCGTTCGGTCGTCGTGGGCACCGGAATGGTCGATGCCCACGCCGGTGCTTTGGGCGTGCTGGGCGAGTACACCGAGGATCCATTGGGCGTCGATCGGCATTTGGGGCTGGTCGCGGGCACCTCCAGCGCCGTCACCGCTCTGGCCGAAGACCCCCGCCCAACCCCCGGTTTGTGGGGCCCTTACCATGGGGCGGTCCTCCCCGGCTTCTGGCTCACCGAGGGCGGCCAGTCCGCCTCGGGCGCCGCGCTCGATTACATCATTCGCGTCCATGCCTCGGGTGCTGCGCCCACCCCCATCATGCACGCCGAAATCATCAACCGCATCAACCGCTTGCGCGAGACCGAACCCGATCTCGCCCCGCGTCTCCACATTCTCCCCGATTTCCACGGCAACCGCTCCCCCCTCGCCAATCCCGCAGCGCTCGGGGTCATTTCCGGCATGAGCCTGGATTCCTCGTTCGACGGGTTGTGCAAGCTCTATTGGCGCACCGCCGTCGCCATAGCGCTGGGTGTGCGCCATATCCTGGAAACCCTCAATGCCACCGGCTATGCCATTGATACGCTTCATGTAACCGGCGGCCACACCCGCAATCCGCTCCTGATGGAACTCTATGCCGATGCCACCGGCTGCACCATCCACGAGCTCCCCGATGCCGACGCCATGATCCTTGGCACCGCCATGGCCGCCGCCACCGCGGCGGGACTTTATCCCCGCCTCACCGACGCCGCCTACACTATGCGCCACGCCTCGGTCACCCGCACCCCCGACCTCTCCCGCAAGGCGCGCTACGACACCGATTATGCGGTGTTTTTGAAAATGCACGCCCACCGGCGGGAGATCGAATCCATGCTCTGATAACCTCACGACATCCGATCGTGCCAAAAATGTGCGCCATCATGTAAAATATAATTGACATTAGGTTAGAAATATACGATATAGCGCCAACAATATCTTCCATTGGGGCATATGATGAGCTTTCGGGAAAAGAACGCATGGATCGCCGTTTTGACCACGCTGGTCATCTGGACAGTCTATTTCTGGCAGGTGGGCGTCGCCGCTCTGTCCGGCACGCTCGATGGCGATGCAACCTTCTGGCTTTTCGTCTGGTGCCTTGGCATTTCCATAGCCATCATGCTGCCCATAAACATCGTCGCCGCCATCCTCGCCCGCCAGAACATGGATGCCCCGCCCGATGAGCGCGAGCGCGAAATCGATGCCAGGGCCAACCGGGCCGGCCTGATCCTGCTTGAAATCCTCATGGTCGGCATGGTCCTCTCGAGCGGCCTTATCGCCGATTTCGCCCGCCGGGTCTATGAAGCCGATCCGGCCGGAGCAACGGCGATCATCTTTATAAACCTTACCCTTTTTGCCCTGGCGTTCTCGGCGCTGGTCCGCGAGATCATCCAGATCGTCCATTTCAGGATGCTCGACTGATGGCCCGCCCCCCGATCACCAATCAGATCCGCCGCCTGCGCTTCGAGCACAACGAGATGACCCAGCAGGAACTTGCCGACCGCATCGGCATGACCCGCCAGACCGTGGCATCGATCGAACACAACAAGTATTCCCCCTCCCTCGAAGCGGCCTTCCGCATCGCCGAAACCTTCGGCGTGCCCATTGGCGAGGTGTTTTTCTGGAAGGCCGAGGAACCCCGAAAATGACAGTCCCCACCACCATGAAAGCCGCCATCGTCACCGCCTATGGCGGGCCCGAAGTGGTCGAGATTCAGTCCCGCCCGGTTCCCATCCCGCGCGACGATGAAATCCTCATCAAGACAATCGCCACCACGGTCAATTCCGGCGACGCCCGCATGCGCGCCCTCGATGCGCCGCAGGGCATGAAGACCCTCATGCGCCTCGCCATCGGCATCATCCGCCCGCGCCAGCCGATCTTCGGAACCGAAATCGCCGGCACCGTGGTCGCCGCCGGCCCCGGGGTTTCGCGCTTCGCCATCGGCGACGAGGTTATCGCCTTTCCCGGCGTCGGGCTCAGATGTCATGCCGAATATGTCGCCGTCTCCGAGCGCAAACCCATCGCCAAAAGGCCCGAAAATCTTTCATTCGAAGAGGCTGCGGGCCTATGCTTTGGCGGCACGACGGCCTTGCACTTCCTTCGCAAGGCAAACCTCAAGGCGGGCGAACATATCCTCGTCATCGGTGCCTCGGGCGCAGTTGGCTCGGCCATGGTGCAACTGGCGAAACATTTCAGCGCCAAAGTTACCGCTGTCGCCAGCGCCGCCAACGCCAATTTGGCCCTCAGCCTCGGCGCCGACGCCTTCATCGATTACGCGATCACCGATTACACATCGACCGCCTCGGCCTACGACGTGATCGCCGATACTGTCGGCGCCACCCGTTTCCAGCGCTGCCTGAAAGCGCTCAAACCTGGCGGCCGCTACCTGGGTATTGCCGGAGGCGTCGGCGATATGCTGGCCCGGCCCAAAGACGGCAAGCGCCCCATCGCGGGCATGGCCACGGAGCACCCCGAAGACGTCGCTTTCCTCGCCGATCTGGCAGCAAAAGGTCAATACCGGGTGGTCATCGATCAGACCTTCGATTTCGATGATATTGCCCAGGCTCACGCCCGCGTCGACAGCAAACACAAGCGCGGCAGCGTCGTGGTGCGGATGCCGCAATAGCGCATCTTGACAGAACAAAATAAGAACGACATGCTGGCCGAAATCCAGGGAGATGCAGCATGGCTCATATCGTTCTGTTTCACTCCATCCTCGGGCTGCGGCCCGTCGAGGGCGAAATCGCCGCCGTGTTCGAGGCCGATGGTCATACCGTCACGCTGCCCGATCTTTACAACGGCAAGTCAGCTGACGATTACGATGCCGGTTTCGCGATCAAGCGCGAGATAAGCGACGAGGAGATTTCCGCGCGCGCCACGGCAGCGCTCGAAAGCGTCCCTGACGATGCCGTGCTCTCGGGCGTGTCATTTGGCACCATGATGGCCAGCCGTTTCGCCGCCAAACGTCCGCAGACTGCGGGCCTGCTGTTCTTTGCCGGTGTCGCTCCCTGGTTTGCTCAGCCGCGCGCCGGCCTGCCCGTTTCGGCTCACGTGGCCAAGCCCGATCCGTTCGACGATGAGGATTATTTCCTCGATTGGCTGAAAACCGCAGGCGATGCCGATATCGCGTTGCACCGCTATGAAGGCGCGGGCCACTACTTCCTCGATCCCAGCTTGAACGATTACAACGAGGCCGCCGCCAAACTCTGCCTCGACCGCTCGCGCGCGTTTCTAAAGAGCCTTTAAGGCGCATCGGGCCACGACCAAAAAGCACCCCTCACTGTCATCCCGGGCGAAGACCCGGTAGTCCGCAGCGCGAGTGGCCGTCGTCAGACCAGCGCGTCCGCCCGCACCGCCTTGCCCTCGCCATCGAACAAATGCCGCTTGGCCCTCTCGAACGTTACGAACACCTTCGAGCCCGGCGCGAAATAACGCTCACCGAACAGCCGCGCCGTCAAAAGCCCCGCCTTCTCGTTTTTCAGATAAAGGTTGGTATCGGCCCCAAGCTGTTCGATATGCACCACCTCGCAGGCCAGATCGCCCGCACTCTCTGACACGCTCATATGCTCGGGCCGGATGCCGATGGTCTTGGCCGAAGTTTCCCCCAGCGCGCCCGCATCGATGAAATTCATCTGCGGCGAGCCGATAAAACCGGCAACAAACATATTGGCCGGCCGGTTATAGAGTTCCATGGGTGTGCCGATCTGCTCGATCCGCCCGGCATTCATTACAACGATCCTGTCGGCCAGCGTCATGGCCTCCACCTGATCGTGGGTGACATAGACCATGGTGGCCGAAAGCTCGCGATGCAGCCGCGCGATTTCGAGCCGCGTGTTGACCCGCAGCGCCGCATCGAGATTGGACAGCGGCTCGTCGAACAAGAACAGCTTGGGCTTGCGCACTACGGCCCGCCCGATGGCCACCCGCTGGCGCTGCCCGCCCGACAATTCGGCCGGCCGCCGCTCGAGCAGCGGATCGAGGCCCAGCATCTTGCTCGCCACGCCCACCCGATCCTCGATTTCCGATTTCGCCGCGCCTTCCTGCTTCATGGCGAGGCTCATGTTTCCCTTCACCGTCAGGTGCGGATAGAGCGCATAGGACTGAAACACCATGGCGATGCCGCGCTTGGCGGGCGGGGTGGCGTTGACCACATTGCCATCGATCTTGACGGTTCCTGCGCTCGCATCTTCCAGCCCGGCAATGATCCGCAACAGTGTCGATTTTCCGCAGCCCGACGGCCCGACGAAAATGACGAATTCGCCCTCTTCGACCGAAAGATCGATGCCGTGCAAAACGTCGGTGGACCCGAAGGTCTTCTTGATGCCGGAAAGTTCCAGAGCGGTCATTGTTGATCCTCGTTTCACAAATCCACCGGCTTGCCGGTTCTAATCGATTCATCGGCGGCCAGGCAGATGCGCAGCGACTGGATCGCATCGCTCATGTGCCGGCCCAGATCGACATCCTCGACAATCGCCCGATAGACATAATCCTGTTCCCGCGCGCACAAGGCGTCGTGCCCCGGCTCCCCCTCCATCGACAACATCTCGTCTTCATGGATGAATTCCCCATCGCCGCCCAGATCGGCCCGGTGGATGCGGATGCGGTCGGTCTTGGTGTGGGTCTCGTGATCGGACGATTTCGCGCCCTCGTCCATGACGATCGACACCGAGCCTTTCGGCGTTAAGATGTCTTTGACGAAAAACGCGGTCTCCGAAATCATCGGCCCCCACGCCGCCTCGTACCAGCCCACCGACCCGTCATCGAACATCACCTGCAGATGCCCGTAATTATACATCTCGGGCGCAATCTCGTCGGTTAGCCGAACCCCCATGCCGCGCACCTGAACGGGTTTGGCGTCGGTGATCTGGCACATCACATCCACATAATGCACCCCGCAATCAACGATCGGAGATGTCGTCTCCATCAAGGTCTTGTGCGTGCGCCAGAACCGCCCCGCCGATTGCTGGTTGAGGTTCATGCGAAACACGTACGGTCCGCCCAGCGCCCGCGCCTCGGCGATCAGACGCACCCAGGAAGGATGGTGGCGCAATATATAGCCAACCACCAGTTTCTTGCTCAGCCGGATTGCCGTCTCCACGACCCGTTCCGCATCGGCCACACTGGTTGCCAGCGGCTTTTCGATGAACACATGCGCGCCCGCCTCCATCGCCGCCACCGCATAGTCCGCATGGCTGTCCGAATAGGTGTTGATCGAGGCAAGGTCCGGCTTTGTCGCCTCAAGCGCGTCGTAAAAATCGCTCCAGTGCTTATACTCCCCGAGCCCTTCGGGCACAGAATCCTTGCTGCGCGTCACGACCCCGACGATCTCGTATCCGGGATGGTTGTGGTAGGCCATGGCATGCGCCCGGCCCATATTGCCCAGCCCGGCAACGAGCACTTTAATAGGTTGGCTCATTTGACGGCTCCCGAAGTGATGCCGCGGATCAATTGCCGCGAGAAGATGAGATAGAGAACCAGAACCGGAATGATGGCGAGGGTCAGCGCCGCCAGCACCGCGTTCCAGTTGGTCACGAACTGCCCGATGAACACCTGCGCCCCCAGCGTCACGGTCTTGGTCGCCTCGGCCGGCGCCAGGATCAGTGGAAACCACAGATCGTTCCAGATCGGGATCATGGTAAACACCGCCACCGTCGCCATCGCCGGCCGCACCAGCGGCAGAACCAGCGTGAAGAAAATCCGGTACTCCGATAGCCCGTCCACACGCCCGGCGTTTTTCAGATCCGCCGATACGGTCCGCATGAATTCGGAAAGAATGAAGATGGCCAGCGGCAGGCCCTGCGCCGTGTAAACAAGGATCAGCGCTGTATGGGTATTGACCAGCCCCGTCGCCACCATGATCTGCAGGATCGCCACAGTGCCCAGCCGGATGGGGATCATGATTCCCAGCGCCAGATAGAGCGCCATGAGCGGATTGCCCTTGAACCTGTATTCCGACAGCGCAAACGCCGCCATGGCGCCAAACAGCAATACGCAGAACAGCGACGCCACCGTCACGATCAGCGAGTTCTGAAAATAGAGCAGGAAATTGCCTTGGCTCGTTACCGTCTCGAACCCGATCAGCGAGAAACTCTCAGGGGTCGGCACCGCCAGCGGATCGGAAAAGATCGCCCGGCGTTCCTTGAAGGCGTTGATAACGATCACGAACACCGGAAACAGAGCGATCAGCGTATAGGCGATCAGCACCGCATGGGCGGCAAGGGCGCGGGGCAGGGAGGAGCGTGCCGTATTCATCAGAACTGATACCTCCGAAGCCGCGTCTGGATACCGAACAGATAGATCGAAACCCCAACGAGAATGATCAGGAACATCATGGTCGCAATCGTTGAGCCCATGTTCGGATCGCCCAGTTGGAGCTGGAAGCCGAAGAAGGTGCGATAGAGAAGGGTGCCCAAAATGTCGGTCGAAAAATTCGGACCTGCCTGCGCGCCCTGGCTCACATAAATCAGGTCGAATGCGTTGAAATTGCCCACAAAGGTCAAAATCGAAATGATCCCGATAGTCGGCAGGATCAGCGGCAGCTGGATCTTGAAGAACTGCTTGGCCCCCGTTACCCCGTCGATTTCCGCCGCCTCGATCACCTCATCAGGGATCGAGAGCAACGCCGCGTAAATCAGCATCATGGGAATGCCCACGAACTGCCAGACAGAAACCAGCGCCAGCGTGGTCAGCGCCGCGCCCTCCTGTCCCAGCCATGGCGCAAAAAGGCTCCGCAGCCCGATGGCGTCGAGCATGTTGGGTGCAATCCCCCACAGCGGCGACAGGATCAGCTTCCAGACGAACCCCACGATCACGAAAGAGAGGATGGTGGGGATAAAGATCGCCGTGCGGTAAAAGCCCCGCAGCCGCAGATTGGGGTTGGACAGGATCGCCGCAAGCAACACCCCTATGGGGTTCTGCACGATCATGTGGATCACAAAGAACCAGAAATTGTTCGATAGCGCATTCCAGAAGCTCGCCGCCCAGCGCGGATCGAAAAACAGCGTTCCGAAATTGCCAAGGCCCACAAAGGCGCGCTCTCCGTCCACTGTATTGAACAGCGACTGAAACAGCGTCGAAAACAGCGGGACAATCATGATGGCGGTATAAACAAGCACCGCCGGCGTCAGAAACACGGCGATATGCCAGCGCCGCGCGGGTTTGGACACTTTGTCCTGATCCACCGCCATGATGATTTTCCCCTCGGCTTGTAAAAGCCGGGCGGCAGGGCCGCCCGAAACAGGTCGTGAACGTCTGGCGCCCCCTTGCCCCGTCCTCTCCCAGGGGGAAAGGCAGGCCGGGAGGGGGCGCCCGGTGCTTACATGCCCGGCGTGTACCAGCTGTCGAGACCTTCCTGCAGACGCGCGGCAGCGTCCTCGGGGGTCTCGGTGCCGTTGATCACATTGGCCGAAGCGTTCCAGGTTTCGTTTTCAAGGTTCGGCGTGCCGCGTGACAGGATCGCGTAGGTCGAGCGGATCGTCGATTCACAATCATTGCGCCAGGAGACGAACTCGTTGGCCAACGCATTGTCGATTTCCACCGGCTCGCTCGAAAGTCCGAAAAAGCCCGGAAGTGCATTGGCATAAAGCGAGGCAAATTCGCTCGAGGCTACCCAGTTGAGGAACGTGCGGGCCTCTTCAGGGTGCTCGGTTGCCGCGTTCATGCCGATGCCGATGTCGTTGTGATCGGAAATATAGCATGTACCCCCTTCGGCAACGACCGGAGGCGGAAAGGCGCCCAGGGCAAAATCGGCCTGTTCTTCAAACAGCGCGATTTCCCATGAGCCGGCCGGGAATATGGCGGCGCGGCCCAGCGTGAACAGGTTCTGGCTGTCGGGATAGGTCTGGGCCTCGAACCCCTCGCCGAGATAGTCAGCCCAGCGGGCAAGCTCGCGATAGGGTTCGACCCAGCCCTCGTCGGTCAGTTTCTGTTCGCCTGCGATCAGCGCCAGCCGACCCTCTTCACCCTTCCAATAGGTCGGGCCGATATTCTGGTAGCCCATCGTCGCAGCTTCCCACTGGTCCACAGTGCCCATGGCCATGGGGATATAGCTACCGTCCGCCTTGATGGCGTCGAGCACGGCGTAGAATTCCTCGACCGTGGTGGGTTCTTCCAGTCCCAGTTCGGCAAAGGCGTCGGCATTATAGATAAAGCCGTGGATCACCGAAGCCATCGGCACACAGAACGGGGTCGAGCCATCGTCCGTGTTCCATGCCGATTTGGCGACGTCCGAGAAATTGGAGATGCCTTCGAGATCGTCGAGCGGAGCGAGATAGCCCGCCTCGAACAGGGCCAGCGATGCATCGAACGGACGGCAGGTGATCAGATCGCCAGCCGAGCCCGCATCGAGCTTGGCGTTGAGCGCCGCGTTGTATTCGGTCGGCGCGGTGGGCGCGAAATTGACCTTGATGCCCGGATGGCCGGCCTCGAAGGCCGGGATCAGGGTCTGCTGCCAGATGGTCAGATCGTCATTGCGCCAGCTTTCGATGGTCAGCGTCACGTCCTGGGCCAGCAACGGTGTTGCCGTCAGGGCCACAACGAAACCTGCACTTGTGCAAAGCAGTCTCGATTTCGAGATCATGATGGTTCCTCTTCTTTGTTGACCCCGTCCGGAAAAGCTCCGGACGGGCGTTCCCTCGTCGGACAAGGCTCATGTGCGGCCCAAAAGGCCCAGCGCCTTGCGTACGACACCGCCCGATTGCGCGAGTAACTCCCGCGCCTCGGACAGATCTTTTGCACCCGCGGCCAGAAGGATCGCGGGCTTTACCTCGTTATTTGCCGTTTCCATGGCCCGCGCCGCAATCTCAGGTCCAACCCCGGCGATGTGCGCCACTATGCCGGTCGCTCTGAGGACCAGCTTGTCGTTATCGGCTGTGACATTGACCATGAAATTATCATGCACATGCCCCATCCGGACCCCGATCAGGGTGGAAAGCATGTTGAGCGCCGCCTTTTGTGCGGTGCCCGCCGCCATCCGCGTCGAGCCGGAAATCACTTCCGCGCCCGTGGCCAGAAGGATTGCCACGTCGGCTTCAAGTAGCAGCGGCGCGCCGCCATTTCCGGCAATACCGACCGTCCTCGCACCCGCGCTCCTGGCCGCTCGCAAGGCGGCAACGGTATATCGCGTCGTCCCGCTCGCCGAAATGCAGATGGCGCAATCGTTGGGCCCGATACCGAGCGCGCCAAGATCGGCCTCCCCCAGCCCGGCATCGTCTTCCGGCCCGCCAAGAAGTTCCTGGGTCATCGCCAGTCCGCCAGCCATCACGATTTCGATGCGATCGCGGGCAATGCCGTAAGTCTGGGGAATTTCCAGCGCATCGCCAAGCGCGATCAGCCCCGGACTGCCGGCGCCGACATAGATCAGTCGCCCGCCCGCCTGCAGCGCTTGAACGCCCATGGCTGCGGCTTTGGCAATGTCTGGAATGGCGGCGGTCACAGCGTCGAGGCCGCGCTTCTGGCCGTCGAGCAGGGCGGAAAGAATGGCGGCGTCGTCCCAGCCGTCGAGGCCGGTAAAACGCGGATCGGAATGTTCGGTGGCAACGGGCGCGCTCACGGCTTCCGCCTGTGCGCAATCGTTCCGATCAGCATGTCGCCCCTTCGTGGCATGCACAATCCTCCTGTTCCCTCGATAATGCCAAAAAAATACCACTTGTCCAGTGGGGGTGTTACGAAATTGTCGTGAGCAACGGATATGTGCCTCCGGAATTGTCCAGAAATTTGGGAGTTTCTGACTTTTTACGAAATTTCCGGTCTTCCAGCTTGGCCAATGGTCTATTATTGGTATTATAGCCGCGAAGAGGGGTGCCCGGCGTTGGGCCGGACGAGGAGCGGTCCGATGAGTGCCACCATCGAGGACATTTTCAGGCAGACCGCCGGCGGGGGTGGCGGGCCGCTATACATGCGCTTGCGGCGGTCGATCGAGGAGGCGGTCAGGACCGGCCTCATCAACCCCGGCGATGCGCTGCCCTCGGAGCGTGACATCGCCGCCACCGCTGAAATCTCCAGGGTCACCGTGCGCAAGGCGGTCCAGCATCTGGTGGCCGACGGCATTCTGATCCAGCGCCACGGGTCGGGCACCTTCGTTGCCCCCACAGTCCAGCGGGTCGAACAATCGCTCTCCAGCCTCACCTCGTTCACAGAGGATATGGCGCGCCGCGGCATGACACTGAGTTCGCAATGGCTTGATCGCGGCCTTTACGACCCCTCCAACGAGGAAACCGTCATTTTGGGCCTTGGCGCCGGCGAAAAAGTCGCCCGCATCGCCCGGCTTCGGATTGCCAACGGCAATCCCCTGGCCATCGAGCGCGCCTCGCTCGCCGCCTCGGTGCTTCCCGACCCCGATGCCATCGAAAATTCGCTTTACGCCAAGCTCGACGAGACGGGCAATCGTCCGGTGCGCGCCATCCAGCGCATAGCCGCGGTCAACCTGGGCAGGCATGACGCCGAACTGCTCGATGTCGCCCCCGGCGCTGCCAGCCTGCGTATCGAGCGCACCTCATATCTGCCCTCCGGGCGGATCGTTGAATTCACCCGCTCCATCTATCGCGGCGACGCCTATGATTTCGTCGCCGAATTGCGCCTGCAAGCCTGAGCGCGACAAAGCAAGAAGTTAGGAACACCCGGCATGACCCAGACACACATGAAGCGCGAAATCGCCGAAATCCCTGCCGCCGTGGCCCGTCTGCTCGGCGAGGGGCGTCCGGCGCTCGACGCCGCGGCAAAGGCCCTTGCCGATGCCGATCCGCGCCTCATCATCACCATCGCCCGTGGCTCGTCCGATCACGCGGCGAATTTTTTCAAATATGCCTGCGAGCTGTCCACCGGTGTTCCCGTCGCCTCCGTTGGCCCCTCCATCGCCTCGATCTACGGCGTCGATCTCAAGCTCGACCGCGCCGCCGCCATCGGCATCTCCCAGTCGGGCAAAAGCCCCGATATCGTCTCCATGCTGCAAAGCGCCTCCCGCTCGGGCGCGACAGCCATCGCCATCACCAACACCCCGGCCTCGCCGCTCGCCGAAGCCGCCCATCATGTCATCGACATCTGCGCCGGCGAGGAACAATCGGTCGCCGCCACAAAGACCTTCGTCACCTCGGCGGTGGCCGGGCTGGCTCTCGTTGCCGGCTGGACAGGTGACAAGACCCTTCTCGATGCGCTCGATTCTCTCCCCCAAGCGCTGGAGAATGCCCTTGCCTGCGACTGGTCGCCTCTGGTCGAAGCGACGGCAAACGCCAGTTCGCTCTATGTGCTCGGCCGCGGTCCCGGCGCGGCAATCGCCCATGAGGCGGCGCTCAAGTTCAAGGAAACCTCGGGCCTGCATGCCGAGGCCTATTCCACAGCCGAAGTGCTGCACGGCCCCGCCGCCATCGTCCAGAAGGGTTTTCCGGTTCTCGCCCTCAGTGCCGACGACAAGGCCCGTTCCTCGATTCTGGAAACCTGCGCCCGGCTGGCCGGGCAGGGCGGCTCGGTCTTTGTCACTGATCCTCGGCCCGGTTCGGGCATCGCGCTGCCTGTCGCGCGCACCGGTCATCCACTGACCGATCCCATCGCCCTGGTCATCTCGTTTTACGGCTTTATCGAAGCGCTGGCCCGCCATCGCGGGTTCAACCCCGACGAACCCCCGCATCTGCGCAAGGTAACATCGACCCTATGACCATGTTTTCGCTCTCGGCTCCCAGGATCTTTGACGGCCGCACCTGGCACGAGGGACGGGTCGTGCTGGTCCAAGACGGCCGCGTCAAAGCCCTCGTCCACCCTTCGGACGTTCCTGCCGGCACCACCGAAATCGATCTTGGCCATGGCATGCTGGTGCCCGGCTTTGTCGATCTTCAGGTCAATGGCGCGGGCGGCGTGCTGTTTAACGAAGATCGCAGCGTCGAGGGCCTGCGCCGGCTTTGTGCTGCGAACTTCCAGTTCGGGACCACCGCGCTCCTGCCTACCCTCGTCACCGACACACGCCAGGTCACCCGCTCCGCGCTCGATGCGGGCATCGCCGCGCATGCACAAAAAGTTCCGGGATTTGTCGGCCTGCACATCGAAGGCCCGCATTTGTCGGTCGCTCGCAAGGGCGCCCACAATCCCGCCTTCATCCGCCCCATGGACGAAGCAGACCTGCAGGCACTTGCCGCGGCCCGCCACGCCATGCCGGCGCTGCTGACCACCATCGCCGTAGAGTCCGTCGGTCCCGATCAGATCGCACGGCTGGTCCAGGCTGGGGGCACCGTTTCCGTGGGCCATTCAGATACCGGCATCGCCGGCGCGGTGCTGGCCTTTGAGGCGGGGGCATCCATGGTCACCCATCTGTTCAACGCCATGAGCCAACTCGGCAATCGCGAGCCCGGCCTTGTCGGAGCGGCGCTCGCCAATGGCGTCTGGGCCGGCCTGATCGCCGATGGCATCCATGTCGACCCGGCAACCATCGCGATTGCCCTGCGCGCCAAGACCGGTCCGGGTAAGATCTTTCTCGTCACCGACGCCATGTCCCCCATGGGGACCGACATGACCGGCTTCACGCTCAACGGCCGCGAGATCATCCGCGCCGACGGCGCTCTGCGGCTGGCCGATGGCACGCTGGCTGGTGCCGACCTCACCATGATCGATGCCATTTCCTATATGCACAAGACCATCGGCGTCGATCTCGACGAGGTCCTGCGCATGGCCTCGCTTTACCCCGCCCAGGCGATCGGCCTCGCCGAAACATTTGGACATTTGGGCTCGGGCGCCACAGCGTCGATGGTGCACCTGTCCGATGGGCTCGATGTCGAAGGCGTCTGGGTCGAAGGCGAACGGGTTATCGGCTAGCTGGCTTTTTCCAGAAGATCGACTTCCCCGATGGCGTCCGCCAGCGTCGTGCGGTCGAGCACTGCGCGCGTCGCGTCTGTCACCTTGGAAAACACGTGCCGGATTTCGCAATCGTCCTCGCTGCGGCAGTCGATGCACCGCCGATAGGCGATTTTGGACAGGCACGGCAGGGGGGCGATCGGGCCGTCGATGATGCGCAGCACTTCCCCGAAGCTGATCTCCGCCGGCGCCTTTAAGAGCAGATAGCCGCCCGACTTGCCGCGTTTCGACATCACAACGCCGTTACGCTTGAGTTCGAGCAGGATCTGTTCGAGGAATTTTTTCGGAATGTCCTGCCCGGTGGCGATTTCCGAGATCATCAGGCTTTCGCCCTCGCCGGCGCGCGTCAGCGCCACAAGGGCGCGCAGGGCATAGCGGGCTTTTTGCGATATCATCGACACGAGAGGCAGGCGCTCCTCATAAAAGGCGATTATGTCATAATTGGCCTTGCCCTCGGGTGCAACCTCTTGACCTTTCTCCCCAGGACGTATCCCAATATCGACCGATGGCGGGGAGGCTGGACATGGCGCAGGCAACAGGCATAGGCGGCGTATTCTTTCGCTCTGGTGATACCGAGGCGCTGGCGAAATGGTATGAAACCCATCTCGGCGTTCCCGGCTTCTGGGAGCAGGAGGCCGGAATGACCGTCTTTGCTCCCTTCAAGCGCGAAACCGATTATTTCCCGTCCGACAAGCAGTGGATGATCAATTTCCGCGTCGATGACCTTTCGGCCCTGATGGCTGATCTGAAAGAGGCCGGCATCGCGGTCGAAACCCGCGCCGAGTGGGACACCCCCGAAACCGGCCGTTTCGCCCGCATCCACGACCCCGAAGGCAACCCAATCGAATTGTGGGAGCCTCCCGCAGGCTGACACAGCGCTGCGGCCCACCGGGTATTTCGTTCGGATTTCCACTCTTGGGCGGCACTCACCCAGTTGCCGTGATTCAGGCGTATTCGGCGCCACTTCCATGGGTGAGAAGGCTGTCCAGCAATCGCGCACAAAAATTTTTTTGCCAATATTTTCAGCAGGTAGTACCGGCAAGTACGCCGGAGTTGCCCGGAATTCGGCAGTTTTTTGACCGGATAGTCAAAAAAGGACAGTATATCTGACGTAAACGTCGCCCACATACCCATTGCGCGATCAAACAAAAGACGCTTTGTTGCGGCTTCGGCGTGCACCGCCTGGGTCTCAAACGCCCACGCGGTGCTGGCCCCAAGTCGCAGGGAGGGATCGTCATGCAAAAAAAGACAATCCCTGCACATCGATCAACAGAAAGAGCTTAATCGTCTGACCGTGCCGTTTCGACATATTCGACCCCCAAGTCAGTATCTCGTTCCGGCCCAACAGGCGGGGGCGTTTTCTGGATGATGGCTTCCGCCATCGGCGCCTGGCAAAGGGCGCCGATGGCGGGTAATTTTTGTCAAGGGGATAAACTCGATATGCGAAACACGCTCACCGGCATCGCGGCGGCTCTTTTTGCCACCACCATGCTTGTTGGCGCGGCCAGCGCTGAAACGCTGCGCTGGGCCCGTCAGTCCGATGCACTCACGCTTGATCCGCACTCGCAGAACCAGGGCGTGACTCACACCTTCAATCACCACATCTACGAGACGCTTCTCGATCGCGATGTTGAAGGCAATCTTCAGGCGCGCCTTGCGACCGACTGGTACGTCAAGGAAGGCGACGAGACCGTTTGGGTCTTCGAGTTGCGTGAGGGCGTGACCTTCCACGGCGGCGAAGAGTTCACCGCCGAAGACGTGGTTTTCTCCATCGAGCGGGCCAAGTCCGAAAATTCCAACATGCGTCAGCTCCATGCCGACGTCGAAAGCGTGTCCGCGGTTGACGACTACACGGTCGAATTCCAGATGGCCGGGCCTTCCCCGCTCTATCCCAACAACATCACCAACACCTTCATCATGGACAAGGGCTGGTCGGAAGCAAACGACCTTCAGGAAGTCCAGGATTTTGCCGCTGGCGAGGAAAACTTCGCGGTCCGCAACACCAACGGCACGGGCCCCTACGTCCTCGCCGAACGTGATCCCGACGTCCGCTCGGTTCTGACCGTCAATGAAAACTGGTGGGGCGACGCTCCGGCGGTCACTGAAATCATCTACACCCCGATCTCCGACAACGCGACCCGCGTCGCCGCCCTGCTCTCGGGCGAGGTCGATCTGGTTCAGGACGTTCCCGTACAGGATATCGAGCGTCTTGCCGGCACCGATGGTATCAAGGTCGAGACCGGCCCTGAAAACCGCACCATCTATTTCGGTTACGCAATGGATGACGAGCCGCTCATCAGCTCCAACATCACCGACGAAAACCCCTTCGCCAACCCCTTGGTGCGCGAAGCCATGTCGCTGGTCATCGACCGCGAGGCCATTCGTCAGGTGGTGATGCGCGGTCAGTCGCTGCCCACTTGCGTCAACATGCCTCCGTTCGTGAACGGCTGGACCGAAGAGCTTGATGCCTGCCCGGAGGTTGATGTCGAGCGTGCCAACGAGCTGATGGCCGAAGCCGGCTATCCCGATGGCTTCTCGGTCACTCTCGATACTCCCAACGACCGTTACGTCAACGACGAAGCCATTTCGCAGGCCTTTGTGGGCATGCTCGGCCAGATCGGCATTGACGTGACGCTGGCGTCGCGCCCGATTGCCCAGCATTCGCCGTTGATCCTCAACAGCGAGACGGACTTCTATCTCCTGGGCTGGGGCGTTCCCACCTTCGATTCCGCCTATAACTTCAACGACCTGGTTCACACCAAGGGCGAGGACTACGGCACGTACAATATCGGCCTTTATTCCAACCCAGAAGTCGACGAAATGATTGAATCGCTGGGCACCATGACCGATCTCGAAGCCCGCAACGCCGTCATCGCCGACATCTGGGCTCAGGTTCAGGAAGATCGTGTCTTCATCCCGGTCCACAATCAGGTCCTGGCCTATGCAATGCGCGACGACATGACCCTTGCCGTGCATCCGGAAAACCAGCCCTCCATGACGGGCGTGGTCTTCGAATAAGCCGGTCGTTCAGACAGCGCGCCGCGCCACAATTTCTGTGGCGCGGCGTTTGTTTGCGAAGCCTTGCAAAGCCCGCGATTGTCGCCGGCGAATTTTCCGATAAAGTTCAAACGCAATGCACATGGGTTCGGGCCGTCCCGGACTGAAGCGCAAAAGCGTTCACGGAGACCACATCCATGCTGGCCTTCATCTTCAAGCGCCTCGGGCAATCCATACTGGTGATGCTTGCTGTCGCTCTGATTTCGTTCGTCATGTTCCGCTATGTCGGCGATCCGGTCGCCTCCATGGTTTCCCAGGAAGCCTCGATGGCCGATCAGGAATTCCTGCGCGAAAGCCTAGGCCTCAACGATCCCTTCTACGAGCAGTTCTTTCGCTTTATCGTCAATGCCCTGCAGGGCAATTTCGGCATTTCATATCGTCTTCAGACGCCGGTCGCAGAACTCATCATGTCGCGCCTGCCCGCGACCATCGAGCTGGCGCTCACTTCAGCCGCCATCGCTCTGGTGTTCGGCATTCTAGCTGGCGTCTTTACCGCGCTGAACCGCAAGAACCCCGCCGCTGCCGCCATCATGGCGTTTTCGCTGATCGGTGTTTCGCTGCCGACCTTTCTGATCGGCATCGGGCTGATCTACATCTTCGCCGTCGAACTGCAGTGGCTGCCCAGTTTCGGGCGCGGCGAGGTCATCGATTTCGGCTGGTGGCGCACCGGCTTTCTCACTGAAACCGGCCTGCGCTCGATCATTCTGCCCGCCATCACACTGTCGTTGTTCCAGATGACGCTGATCATGCGCCTGGTGCGCGCCGAAATGCTCGAAGTGCTGCGCCAGGACTATATCAAGTTCGCTCGCGCCCGGGGCCTTTCCAAGCGTGCCATCAACTTCTCGCACGCGCTCAAGAACACGATGGTCCCCGTCATCACCATCGCCGGCCTGCAACTGGGCTCGATCATCACCGGAGCGCTGATCACCGAAACCGTGTTCCAGTGGCCCGGCATCGGCTCGTTGTTTTTATCCTCGGTCGCCGTCGTCGATGTGCCGGTCATGGCCGCCTACCTGATCTTTGTCGGCTTCGTCTTCGTGATCGTCAATCTCATCGTCGACATACTCTATTACGTCGTGGATCCGCGCCTGCGGGTCGGCGCGGCAAAGGGGCACTGAGCAATGAACGATATAACCCCCACAGCCCCCAAAGGCCGGCTTGCCCGCATCATCGATTCCGATATCTTTTATTCCTACCGTACGTCGCCGGTGGCCATCGTCTCCTCGATCGTTGCCACGGTGCTGATCCTTGCGGCCATCTTTGCGCCCTTTATCGCCCCCTATGATCCCTTCAACCCGCGCACCCTCAATCTCATGAACGGGTTTACCCCGCCCGTGAGCGAAAGCTTTTCGGGCAGCTTCTTCCTGCTCGGTTCGGACCATCAGGGCCGCGACGTCTTTTCCGCCATTCTCTACGGCTCGCGCGTCTCGCTCATGGTCGGTCTGTCGGCCATCCTGTTCGCCATGCTGCTCGGCGTCACTCTGGGCCTGATCGCGGGCTATCGGGGCGGGCTGACCGACACCATCATCATGCGCATCGCTGATATCCAGCTTTCCTTTCCCTCGATCCTCATCGCGCTTTTGATCTTCGGTATCGCGCGCGGCATCATTCCACCCAACCAGCGCGAATCCATGGCGATCTTTGTCCTGATCTTTTCCATCGGGCTTTCGGACTGGGCCCAGTTCGCCCGGACCGTGCGCGGCACCACGATGGTCGAGCGGCAAAAGGATTACGTTTCGGCCGCCCGCATCATAGGGGTCAAACCGGTTTTCATCCTGATCCGCCACATCCTGCCCAATGTGCTCGGTCCTGTTCTGGTCATCGGCACCATCGGGCTGGCCCTCGCCATCATCGCCGAAGCGACGCTCTCGTTCCTCGGCGTCGGCGTTCCGCCCACCCAACCCTCGCTGGGCACGCTGATCCGTATCGGCCAGCAGTTCCTGTTCTCGGGCGAATGGTGGATCCTGTTTTTCCCCGCCATCACGCTCGTGCTCCTCGCCCTGTCGGTCAACCTTCTGGGTGACTGGCTGCGTGACGCCCTCAATCCAAGGCTGCGCTGATGAGCCAACCTGTTCTTTCCGTCAAAGACCTTTCCGTCGTCTTCCATCTGCGGCGCGGTGACTTCACCGCCGTCAAATCCATCTCGTTCGACATCATGCCCGGCGAAGTGCTCGGCGTGGTGGGCGAGTCCGGCGCCGGCAAATCGATGACCGGCACCGCCATCATGGGCCTTGTCGATTGGCCGGGTGAAATTTCCTCGACCTCGATTACCCTGAGCGGCGACCGCATCGACGGGCTCGATGAGGAAAGCCTGCGCAAGATCCGCGGCCGCCGCATCGGCATGGTCATGCAGGACCCGCTGACCTCGCTCAATCCGCTCTTTACGGTCGGCGAGCAGTTGATCGAAACCATCCGCCGCCATCTGCCGCTCAGCCAGGACGAGGCCCGCACCCGCGCCATCGCACTTTTGGCCGATGCGGGCATCCCCGATCCCGAAAGTCGCATCGATTCCTATCCCCATCAGTTCTCTGGCGGCATGCGACAGCGCGTGGTGATCTCGCTCGCCCTCGCGGCTGAACCTGAACTGGTGATCGCTGACGAGCCCACCTCGGCCCTCGATGTTTCGGTTCAGGCTCAGATCATCAAGGTCTTAAAGCGCCTGTGCGCCGAGCGCGGCGTTGCCGTAATGCTCATCACCCACGATATGGGCGTCATCGCCGAAGCCGCCGACCGCATGATCGTCATGAACAAGGGCGAGATCGTCGAGACAGGTTCGGTGGGCGACATCATCAATCGTCCCAAAATGGACTATACGATCAAGCTGATCGAAGCCATTCCCTCGATCACCGCCCAGAACCCGCGCTACGCGGCGGCGGTCGCCAAGGGCCACAGCTTTGCTTCGGAAAAGACCGACGAACCGCTCGTCGTTGTCGAAAATCTTTCCAAGCAGTTCGATATCTCGGGCTCCTTTCTGGCCCGCATCACCGGCCGCAACCGCAACATCGTCAACGCGGTCAATGGCGTGTCCTTCACCATCCAGCGTGGCCAGACTTATGGTCTTGTCGGGGAATCGGGGTCGGGAAAATCGACCTGTGCGCGCATGATGGTCGGCCTTTTGCCGCCCTCTGGCGGCAGTGTCAGGCTCGAAGACACCGACATCTGGTCCAAGGGCGCCGAAAAAAAGCGCCGCTCGAAAATCCAGATGATCTTTCAGGATCCCTATGCCAGCCTCAACCCGCGCTGGCGAGTGGGCGAAATTATCGCCGAGCCCATGCGGGCGCTCGGCATCGCCAGAAAGCCCGGTGAAATCGCAGATCGCGTTGCCGACCTGCTCGAACGCGTGCGGCTCGATCCGGTCTCCATGCGCAAATATCCCCACGAGTTTTCCGGTGGCCAGCGCCAGCGCATCGCGATTGCCCGCGCGCTTTCGAGCCAACCCGAATTCATCATCTGCGACGAACCCACCTCCGCTCTCGACGTTTCCGTCCAGGCTCAGGTTCTCGAGTTGATGAGCCGGCTGCAGGAAGAGTTCGGGCTCACCTATCTGCTCATCAGTCACAACCTCGCAGTGGTGCGCCAGATGGCCGATGCTGTGGGCGTCCTGCATCACGGCAATCTGGTCGAAAGCGGCCCCGTCGAACAGATCTTCAGCGCCCCCAGGGCCGACTACACCCGCATGCTGCTCGATGCGGTCCCCGATATTTCCAAGGTGGCCTAACGGCCTGCCCAAAACCGGTCACAATTGAAGCGCCCCATCGGCCTTGCGCCGGGGGGCGTGCTGGAGTGACATCAGGAAAAGGTGCAGACTTTTCCATCTCGATGCCGCGACCGGCCAAGACAATTTGGGGACCAATCATGCAATCCATCTCGCGCATTCTCGCCGCGTTGCTCGTCGCAATCGGTCTGGCTCTGGCCGGCTGGCTGGGCGGTCAGGCGCTCATCGAATCCCGCCAGCCCATCCGCACGGTCACGGTCAAAGGCCTCTCCGAGCGCAACGTCACCGCCGATCTGGCCTATTGGCCCATCAAGTTCGTCGCCACCGGCCCGACCCTTGAAGATGCCCGCGCCCAGCTCGAAACCTCCGATGCCGCAGTGCGCGACTTCCTCACCGGCGCCGGGTTCCCTCAAGATTCGATGCAGGTCCAGAATATCCTCGTCGAGGACCGTCTCGCCGGCTACAACGCATCCAACACCCCCGACATGGCGCGCTTCGTTCTGACCGAGGAATTCATGGTCACCTCGAACGATGTCGAGGCTATCGCCGCCGCCTCGCGCGACATCGGCGACCTTTTGCGCGCCGGCGTGGTGTTCTCCTCCGACAGCTACAATGCCGGCCCGAGCTACATTTTCACCGCGCTCAATGATCTCAAAACCGACATGCTCGCCGAAGCCACCCAACGTGCCCGCGAAGCCGCCCAGCAATTCGCCGAGGAAGCGGGCGCCGAAGTCGGCACCATCCAGACCGCCAATCAGGGCGTCTTCGAGATCCTCGCCGCCGTCGAAATCCCCGACCAGCGCTCCGAAAAGCAGATGGACAAGAAGGTGAGGGTGGTGACGACGATCACCTATTTCCTGGAATAGCTTTTCACACTCACACTATCCCAACACACTCCGTCACCCGGCCTTGAGCCGGGGCCCGGTAGCGTTCAAGATGCGCTCAGGCGTTGCCGCATACTGAATCCCGGATCAAGTCCGGGATGACGCCGTGTCGTGGTTGGCCCAAACGACCGCCTCACGCGGCCGCACATACCCGACACTCCCCGCGTATCTCCATCGTCGTGCGCTTGACAACAAACCCCTCCCGGTCCGCCCAGCCCGTCAGTCGCTCCCGAACCACATCGTCAGAGAACTCGGAAACCTGCCCGCACTTCTCGCAGATCGCAAAGGCGATCAGCCCTGAATCATGGCAATGCGGATGCGCGCAGGCGACAAACGCGTTCATCGATTCCAGCCGGTGCGCCAGTCCCATATCGAGCAGCTTTTCGAGCGCCCGATAGACCTGCAGCGGTGCCCGTAACCCGTCATCGCGCAACTGGTCGAGGATCGCGTAGGCGCTCATGGGCGCGTCGGCCTTTTCCAGCCGGTCGAGCACCAGCGACTGGTTGCGGGTGAGATCGGAATGCGCACTCATTTCTCAGGCGGCTCCCTTGTTGCCCAGCGGGACGATGGAGGTAATAGCAAATACGCAAAGCGCCGCAACCACGATCGAGGGTCCCGATGGCGTATCGAAATGCAGCGAAGCCCACAAGCCTGCAAGAACGGCGGCGATCCCGCCCAGCGCCGCATAAATCGCCATCTGCTCGGGTGTATTGGCCAGCCTTCGCGCGGCGGTGGCGGGAATGATCAACATCGCGGTAATCAGCAGCACGCCGAGGATTTTCATCGATATGGCGATCAGTGCCGCGAGCAGCACCATGAATATCAACCGTGTGCGCTCGGGGTTCAGCCCCTCGGCCTGCGCGATATCCTCGGAAACAGTGCCCGCCAGCATCGGCCGCCACAGCCACGCCAGCACCCCCAGAACGAGGGTTCCCCCGCCATAGATCATCGCAATATCGCTCACCGACACCGCAAGAATGTCGCCAAACAGCAATCCCATCAGATCGATCCGCACATTGGGCATGAGCGACACGAGCACCAGCCCCAGCGCCAGCGCCGAATGGCTGAGCAGTCCCAGCAGCGAATCCGCCGAAAGCGTGCCCCGGCGCTGCAAGAACGCCAGGATCAGCGCCACCATAACCGCAATGGCGAACACCCCCACCACGGGCGAAAATGAAAAGAACAGCGCCAGCGCCACCCCCAGAATGGCCGAATGGGCCATCGTATCCCCGAAATAGGCCATGCGCCGCCAGACGATAAAGCTGCCCAGCGGCCCCGTCACCGCCGCCAGCCCTAGCCCGGCGATCAGCGCCCGCGTGAAAAAGCTCTCAAGCATGCCTGTGGTCTCCTTCATGGTCATGCTCGCAATGGGGCCCATGCGCGTGATGGTCGAAATGGAGTTGCCCCTTGGCATCTCGCACCGTTCCATCGGGCAGATGCGCATGGTCGTGCTCATGGCGATAAATCGCCAGCGTTTCGGCCGCCCGCGGTCCGAACAGCGCCGCATATTCCCCGCTCGCCGCCACGCTGTCGGGCGTGCCCTGGCAGCACACATGCCCGTTGAGGCAGATCACCGTATCGGTGCGCGCCATCACCACATGCAGATCGTGGGAAATCAGCACCACCCCGCATCCGGTCTCATCGCGTATCCGCCCGATCAGATCATAAAGCGCCACCTCGCCGGAAAAATCGACCCCCTGCACGGGCTCGTCGAGCACCAGAAGGTCAGGCCGCCCGATCACCGCGCGGGCAATCAGTGCCCGCTGGAATTCCCCGCCCGAAAGCGAATGCACCTGCGCGCGAGCGAGGTGGGAAATCCCCACCATTTCCAGTGCCGCCGCAATCTCGGCCTTTGTCCGGCGTCCGGTCAGCCCCATCAACCGCTCGACGGTCATGGGCAGCGAGCGGTCCATGGCGATCTTTTGCGGCACATAGCCGATGGCAAGGTTTTTGGCCCGCCACACACGCCCCTCATCGGGTTTGATGATGCCCAGAGCGGTCTTGACCGTCGTCGATTTGCCCGACCCGTTCGGCCCGATCAGCGTCACGATTTCCCCGCGCGCAATGGCCATGTCCACCCCGCGCACCAGCCAGCGTCCGTCGCGTTTCACCCCGACGCCTTCGATCCGAACGATGTCGTCCCGCTCGGGAGCGGTAAAATTTTTCATGCCCGATCCTGACAGATGCGCATTGACTCAAGTCGCAATGTTATAGCATTACATCACTGTGTAATGTCATAACATAATCGTCTGGAGCCCTTCCGACAATGCCCAATAAAGCCTTCGCCCTTCTCGCCCCCGCCGCCATCGCGCTTTTTGCAGCCACCCCCGCGCTCGCCGCGCCCAATGTGGTCGCCACCATAAAGCCGCTGCATTCGCTGGTCGCTGGCGTCATGGAAGGCGTGGGTACACCTGAACTGCTCATCGAAGGCGCAGCAAGCCCGCATGGCTTTTCCCTGCGCCCCTCCGACGCCGGCAAGCTTGAAAGCGCCGATCTGGTCTTCTGGATTGGCGAAAATCTCGAAACCTTCCTCGATGGTCCCCTCGATACACTTTCGGCCGGTGCCACCAAGGTCGAGATGATGAATATCGAGGGCATGAACATTCGCGAACTTCGCGAAGGCGGTTTGTTCGAAGTTCACAGCCACGATGACGAGCACGAAGAACACGAACATGAAGAGCACGCCGAGGATGAACACGTCGACGAGGACGATCATGCTCATGAAGACGAGCATGACCATGAACATGGCGACGCCCACCTCTGGCTCGATCCGCAAAACGCCCGCTTGATGGTCGCCGCCATCGCCGACGCGCTGATTGCCGCCGACCCGGAAAATGCCGAAGCCTACAATGCCAACGGCCAGGCCCTGGCCGCCCGTCTCGATGCGCTGCAGGCCGAAATCGATGCCCGCCTCGAACCGGCCCGCGGCAAGCCCTTCTTTGTCTTCCACGACGCCTATCACGCCTTCGAGGAAAGCTTTGACATCGAGGCATCGGGCTCGTTCACGGTCAATCCCGAGATCGCTCCGGGGGCAGGGCGCATGACCGAACTCCGCGCCGTAGTCGAGCAGCAAGGCGCCGCCTGTCTTTTCGCCGAACCCCAGTTCTCCCCGCAGGTCATCGAAACCATCGCCGAGGGCACCGGCGCTCGCATCGGCACTCTCGATCCCCTGGGGGCCGACATCGCCGACGGTCCCGAACTCTATTTCACGCTGATGAACACCATGGCCGACAATCTTCTCGATTGCCTCGCCGACTGAGCCGGTTTGCCTGCCGGACCCGGTTGCCGGGCAAAGGGGCGGGGTGCCTTAGGGCACCCGCCCCACCCCGAAATCACCGCCCACATCCATGGCCTTTTCGCCACCTTAAGGGGCTGCACCGCTATCAGGCCCGAACCCTCATTTCGGTTCCTTACTGCCCAGTCCCGCCGGTGCATATCTGGATGCAAATGTTACGTTATATCATTAATAGGAGAAATCCCGTGAAGCCAAGTGCTCCGATATCCCACGCCATCCTGCTGGCCGGCATGTCTCTCCCCGGCACAGCAGCATATGCCGACGAGATTTCCGTCTGGCGCGCCTTCGTCGCCGATCAGGCCCAGGGAACCGTCAGCGTTATCGACCTCGAAGCCGGCGAAGTCGTCGACACCTTCGCGCTTAACGGTCCAGCCAGCCTCTATGTCACCTCCAGCGCCCAGCGCGTCTTTGCCGTTCAGGGCAATGCCAATATCGTCCAGGCCATCGACACCGGCATCGCAATCGACGATCACGGCGACCATGGCGATATCGAGATCACCGATCCCGCGCTGCTCGACACAGCAATCGAAGGCGAATATCCGGTCCACTTCGTCGACCATCACGGCCAGATCGCCCTGTTCTTCGATAATGAGGGCGTGGCAAAAATCATCGATGAGTCTGATTTCGGCGCAACCGAGCCGCGCATCGTACCGTCCGGCGCCCCCCATCACGGTGTTGCCGCTGCTTATGGCGATTATACGCTCATCACCGAACCGCACCCCGAAGACCCCTCCAACTTGCCCGTCGGTATCAATGTGCTCGACGCCGACGACCGGCAGGTTGGCGATACCCACGCCTGTCCCGGCCTTCATGGTGAGGCAAGTTCCGGCAATCTGCTTGCCATCGCCTGCGATACGGGCCTTCTTCTGGTCACTGACAGCGCCGATGACCCCCAGATAACCCATCTCCCCTACGATGAAGCGCTGCCCGAGGGCAAAAGTTCGACCCTGCTCGGTGGCGTCGGCATCCAGTATTTCCTCGGCAATTACGGCGCCGACCGTCTCGTTCTGATCGATCCCCATCAGGAAAGCTTCCGCCTCGTCGATCTGCCCACGCGCCGCGTGCATTTCGCCGTCGATTCCGTCCGGCCGCAGTTCGCCTATATCTTCACCGAAGACGGCAATTTGCACCGTCTTAACACGCTCTCGGGTGAAATAAGCGCCACTCTCGAACTCACCGGCCCCTATTCCATGGACGGTCATTGGTCCGACCCGCGCCCCCGCATCGCGGTGGCGGGCGACGAAATCCTCGTCACCGACCCCAACGCTTCGCAGATCCATCGCATCGACGCGGTCGCCTTCGAGCCTTCCGGCACCATCGCCGTCGATGGCCTCCCCATGGGCATCGTCGTCGCCGGCGGCTCCGGCGCCGTCCATTGACACTAAAAGGACCGCCTTTCGGGGCGGTCCCTCCTGCCATCAGACAGGGCTCTAGCGGATCGGCCCCTTGAAGATGAAAAACGCCCCCAGCGCGATAAAGCCGAACCCGAGCATGTGGTTGAGTGTGAATTTTTCGCCGAGATAGAAAATCGCAAACAGCGCGAAGACCGAGAGCGAAATCACTTCCTGAATGGTCTTGAGCTCGGCCGCCGAATAGGTGCCATACCCGATCCGGTTGGCGGGCACCGCCAGCCAGTATTCGAAAAACGCGATCCCCCAACTCACCAGCACCACCACCCACAGCGCCGCTCCGGGAAATTTCAGATGTCCGTACCAGGCGAACGCCATGAAGACGTTCGAGGCGATCAGGAGCAGGATCGGGGCAGCAAGGGAGAAAAGAGAAGGGACGGCAGCAAGGGCGGTCATGAATCAGGTCTCGGACATCGCCACGATTGGCGGACCGAAATCGAAAGCGCGCTTCCCGCGCCAAAATCAAGCCCAATCCTTATCCGCGCACGTCGAACCTTCGAAAATGTACATCCTGATGCGGCCATGGGCTGATCCGGTGCCGCGCTCGCACGAGCCTGCCGGCACCGACCGGATTTCTTCAGCGAAGTTCCTGGGCGAGCCCGATCAGCAGCCCCTCCGGCCCACGGATGTAGCAAAGCCTATACGCGTCTTCATACTGAACGACTTCGCCCACCAGCTGCGCGCCGCGATTGCCGAGCTTTTCGAGCGTTTCGTCGATATCGTCCACGGTGAACATGACGCGGAGGTAGCCTAAGGCGTTGACCGGCGCATTGCGGTGATCCGCCACAACGGCGGGGGTGACGAAGCGGGAAAGCTCAAGCCGGCTATGACCGTCCGGCGTACGCATCATTGCAATCTCCACGCACTGGTCGCCCAGTCCGGTGACCCGTCCGGCCCATTCTCCTTCGATGGTTGCCCGCCCTTCGAGCTCGAGCCCCAGCTCGCCAAAGAATTCGATCGCCCGGCCGAGGTCTTCGACGACGATTCCGACATTGTCCATCCGTTTGAGTGCCATGTATCCTCTCTACATATTGTCGTTTAGACCGTAAGCTCATACCTGCCTGCCAAGCGGCAGGGTGTTCTATGGGGCTCCAGCCAGATGAACCGCCCGCAAGGCGTCCATATGCGCCTCCACCGCGCCCGGCCCGGCCCGGTCCCGCGCCTCCCCTGTTGCGGCCAGCACGGGGTCGACCGGCATATAGCGGCGGCTCCAGCGGCTGATCTGCGCGATCACCGGCAGAAGTTGGATGCCTTTTTCGGTCAGCGAATAGATGGCCTTGAGGCGATGGCTGGGGTCGTCGGCCCGGGTGATGATGCCGATGCGCGTCAGCATGGCCAGCCGGTCCGCCAGAATGTTGGTGGAAATACCTTCGTCCGAGGCCAGGAACTCGCGGAAATGCCTTTTGCCCGCAAACATCATGTCGCGGATGATCAATAGGGTCCATTTGTCCCCGAACACTTCAAGGCCGAGATTGATCGGGCAGCCGGAGCGAAAAGGCGATGAGTCCATAGGGTTGACTCTATGTCTAATGGTTGTAAAAAGCAAGTGATTGTATTTTGCAATCATAAAAAGGAGGAAGCGATGACGACCTTTGTTGTGGTGCATGGTGCCTGGGCTGGCGCCTGGGGTTGGGATCTCGTGGCAAAGCGGCTCCGCGCGGCGGGCCATGACGTGCATGTGCCGACGCTGAGCGGGCTGGGGGAGCGCTCGCACCTTGCGCAACTGCCCATTACCCTGAGCACGCACATCAACGACATCGTCAACGAGATGGTCTGGCATGACCTCAGCGATGTGGTGTTGGTCGCCCATTCCTATGGCGGGTTCGTCGCCACAGGTGTTGCCGAGCGTGCGCTCGAGCGCATCGCTTCGATCGTCTATCTCGATGCCTTCATTCCTGAAGATGGCCAGTCCTTCGAAGACATCATGGGTGAGAAACTCACTGGTCCGGTGGTGCCGGCCCCGGAAATCGGCGACGGCGAATACGCCACGAAGGCCGAATGCGACCGTGTCGCTGCTCTCTCCACGCCACAGCCGACGGGCACTTTCACCGAACGCCTCAAAGTTACCGGCGCCTATCTCAAGATCGCCCGCAAGGCCTTCATCCTCGCCACCGGCTGGGATGGTTTCGGCTCTGTCGCCGCTCCGCTGCGCAACGATCCGGCCTGGACGGTACACGAATTGCCCTGCGGCCACGACGTCCCGTTGCTCATGCCCGATGAACTGACGGCATTGCTGGCAAGGGCCTGACCCAGCCGGCTCAGATCTCGCCGCGAATATTGGGTCGCACCTTTTCTGCATAGAAGGTGGCGAGGCTTTCATGGACCGATCGCGGCAATTCGGGTAGGTCCCCGGCCTCTGCGTTAACCCCGATCTGGTCGGGCCGCGAAACCCCGGCAATGATCGTGGAGACCGCCTTGTGGTCCAAAATCCAGCGCAGCGCGAAAAGGCTCATTCTTTGGCCCTCGGGCACATAGCCGCGCAACTCGTCGGCCAGTTCCACCCCGACCTCGAACGGGATGCCGCCAAACGTCTCGCCCACTGAAAATGCCTGCCCGTCGCGATTGTAGCTCCGGTGGTCGGTGGGGGAAAATTCGGTGTCGCGCGTATATTTGCCCGACAGCAGCCCCGAAGCCAGCGGCAGGCGCACGATCACCCCCACATCGCGCTCCATCGCTTTGTCGAGCAGGCTTTCGGCCGCGTCCTGGCGGAAGATGTTGAAGATGATCTGCAGCGTCGCCAGCCCCTCGTGCTCAAGACAGATCTCCGCCTCGGCGATCGTTTCCACGCTTGCGCCCCAGTTCTTGATCAGACCTTCGGCCTTGATCTCATCCATCCAGCCAAAGATTTCGCCCGCTTCGAGCACGTCGCGCGGCACGCAGTGCAGCTGCGCCAGGTCGATACTGTCCACGCACAGCCGCCGTGCCGATTCTTCAAGGCTCTCGCGTACCCCGCCCTTGGTGTATTTGTCGGGATAGAGCGCCGCCGCACGGCCCACCTTGGTGGCCACCACCAGCCCGTCGGGCTTGCCATAGAACGTGCCGATCCGGTGCTCGGAAAGCCCGTTGCCGTAAACGTCAGCGGTATCCCAGAAATTGACCCCCAGCCGCGCCGCATTGGCCAGGATCGTCGAGGCGTCATTATCCTCGATCGGGCCGAAATCGCCGCCCAGCTGCCAGGTACCCAATCCGATTTCGGAAACCAGAAAGTCGGTTTTGCCCAATCGCCGCGTTTTCATCTTTATCCTGCCTCTCCGATTGTCTGGTTCTCTCTGGTGATAAGCGAGCACGCTCTCCGATGCAATTGACGCGGGGTCATTGCGCGTGGCACATCTAGAACCGTGTTGGTTCCCCTTTCGTTGCAAGAGTCGAAACGGGAAGCAAAAGGGAACACGGTGCGGACGACCCAAAAGGGGCCAATGCCGTGGCTGCCCCCGCAACTGTAAGCCGCGATGGATTCCGGAAAATCCACTGATCCTGAGGGTCGGGAAGGCATCCGGAAGCCGATGAAGCGCTTCCAGCAAAAGTGGATATCACTTTTGCGGTTCGGAAGCGCGCCCGATGAGAATCGGGAGCCATGAGGCGATTGGACAATCGCCGAATTGCTCGAAAGTGGCCAGCCAGGAGACCTGCCAGCACAGAGAACCGGCCCCATGATGGGGGCGGCATTTCGCATTTGCACACGGAGGGTGTTGCTGTGACGACCAGAAGTTTTCCCGCGGCCGGCCCGCGATCCGTCCTGTCCGATCCGCCCTTTGCCCGTTAGGGGAGCCGATCGCGCATAGGACATGTTAAGGCGACAGGTCCGCTGCGCCCACCGCGCAGCCGCTCTGCGCGGCGCCCCCTTTCAGCCTAGATTGTTTCAGCTATTCCATGGAGGGTCGCATGACCTCGAAAATCCCGACAACCGTCATCACGGGCTTCCTCGGCGCCGGCAAGACAACCCTTGTCCGCCATCTGCTCGCCCACGCCAAGGGCAAGCGCATCGCGCTCATCATCAACGAGTTCGGCGATATCGGGGTCGACAAGGACGTGCTCGCCGGGTGCGGGGACGAAACCTGCCGCGAGGAGGATATGATCGAACTGGCCAATGGCTGCATCTGCTGCACCGTGGCTGACGATTTCATCCCCACCATGAACCAGATCCTTGCCCGCCCTGACCGCCCCGATCACATTGTCATCGAAACCTCGGGGCTGGCACTGCCCCAGCCCCTGATCCGCGCCTTTAACTGGCCCGAGATCAAGGCCGAGGTCACCATCGATGGCGTGGTGACCGTTGCCGACGCCGCCGCGCTCGCCGAAGGCCGCTTCGCCGCCAACGAAGAGGCCGTCGACGCCCAGCGCCGGCTCGATGAAATGCTCGATCACGAAACCCCGCTGGGCGAGCTTTTCGAAGACCAGATGGTCGCCGCCGACATGATCGTTCTCAACAAGACCGACCTTGTCGAACCCGCCGCCCTCGAAGCCGTCGAAGCCGAACTCAAAAAGCACATGCGCCCTGGCACACAGATCGTGCGCGCCGCCAACGGCCACGTCGATACGCTTGCCCTGCTCGGTCTTGGCATGTCCACCGAGGACAATCTTGAGGGCCGCGAAAGCCATCACGAGCTTGAGCACGATGGCGAGGGCCATGAGCATGACGATTTCGATTCGTTTTCGCTCACCATCCCTTCCGGCCCCGGCCGCGACCAGCTCCTCACCGCCATCGCCGATACCATCGCCACCCATGACGTTTTGCGCCTCAAAGGCTTTGCTGCCATCCCCGGCGCCCGCGCCCGCCTGGCCATCCAGGCGGTCGGCCCCCGCGTCAACGCCTACTTCGATAGAGATTGGCAAGAGGGCGAAGCGCGCGAAACCCGCCTCGTGGTCATCGGCGAAAGCCCCCTGGCCCGCGATGCCATCGAGGCGAGCCTGAAAAAGATTGCCGAGGCGGCATAGCGATGACAGGGCCGGATACGGAAACTGCCTATCGACGCTCCCGACTGGCGCTTGCGGCGTGGATCGTTCTGGCCGGCCCTGTCATTGGCGCACTGGTGACGTTCGTTGCCTTCATGGTCGTCGGGCGGTCCTGGGAAAACGAGTCATTCCTAAATCTTCTCCCGTTCATATTCATCGGCCATCTCGTTTACAGCTGGCAGCTTGGGTTACTCGCGGCCATCGCCGCCGCCGCACTTTGGCTGGTGGCCGATGATATGCTCTACACCACCTCACAACGCTGGACCGGCGTGATCCTGATCGGGGGGATGACCGGTGCAGTCTTGCCGCTACTCGTTCTGAGCGTCGTTTCTGGCCGCAATCAGTTGGACGCGCTTACTATCATGTCCACAGCCCTTGCTGGCATTGTCGCCTTGGCCCTCACGGTCCGCCCCTGGAGCGACCGCTGATGCATCTGCTTGCCGCCCAGGCCGGTGCGCTCCAGCAGGAAGGCGAGGCCATCGACCTCGCCCAGACCCCGGGCGATTTCGCCTTCGCTTCGTCCGCCGATAGCGAACTGGCCATGCTCGCCGCCGCCGCCGATAGGGCTGGCGAGGACGGCTTGCGGCTGGCCAATCTCATGCGGCTGACCCACAATTTCTCGGTGGACCTCTGGTGCCAAGATACCCTCGCTCATTCCAAACTGATCGTGATCCGCCTCATCGGCGGCTCGGCCTATTGGCCCTATGGCTGCGATGAAATCGAAATGCTGGCACGGCAAAAATCGATTCCTCTGGCCTTCCTGCCCGGCGACGCGGTCCCCGATCCTGTGCTGTTGTCCCGCTCCACAATCCCCGAGCCCGATTGGCACGCCCTTCACAAACTGTTTTTGACCGGCGGCCCTGACAACGCCGATGCGATCCTATCGGCCTTTCGCGCCCTCGCTGCGGGCAATCCCATCGCCCATGCCCCCGATCCCTTCCCCGCCTTCGGCTTCTGGGATCGGGAACGAGGAATTGTCGGCCAGCTGGCGCGGGATGTTTGTCCCGAACCGATGGGAACGACGCGCGAAAAGCCGGCCCATGTGCCCATTCTGTTTTACCGCGCCGTCCTCGAGGGTTCGGGCACAGCGACGCTCGAAGCGCTGATAAGCGGGCTGGAGCGTCACGGTCTGGCGCCAGTGCCCATCGTCATCTCCTCGCTTAAATCTCCCGACTGCGCTGCGTTCGTGCGCCAAGCTTTGGGTGACATCGAGCCTGCCGCCATCTTCAACCTCATCGGCTTCGCCCTTGGCATCAACGATCTCGCCCCCGAGAAAAACCCGTTCGCCCTCACCGATGCGCCGGTGATCCAGCTCGTCCAGGGCTCGCGCCCACCCATCATGTGGGAAGCCGACCCGCGCGGCTTGACCTCCAAGGACCTCGCCATGCAGGTGGTCCTGCCCGAAATCGATGGCCGCGTCGGCGCGCTGATCGTCGGCCACAAGGCCGAAGCGGTCTGGCACGAGCGCACCCAATGCCCGCTCACCGCCTTCACCCCCGAACCCGACGGCATCGCCCGCGCCACCGACCTCGCGCAAAACTACGCCCGCCTGCGCGCCAAATCGCCCCCCGAGCGCAAGATCGGTCTCGTCCTCGCCAACTACCCGCTAAAGGATGGCCGCCTCGCCAACGGCGTCGGCTATGACGCCCCCCAGTCGAGCGTCGAAATTCTCAAAACCCTCGCTGAAGCGGGCTATCATGTTCGGCCTGTTCCGCCGTCGGGCACCGCCTTCATCGAACACCTCCAATCCGGCCCTACCAACGCCCGCCCCCGGCAGGGCACTTCGGACGCCACCCTTCCGATTGAAACCTACAAGGCCTGGCTCGAAACCCTTCACCCCTGCATCCGCGAGGATGTCCCCGCCCGCTGGGGCACGCCGGAAGCCGATCCCTTCGTGCGCGGCGACGCCTTTCATCTGCCCATAAAAATCTTCGGCAACATCGCCATCCTGCTCCAGCCGGCCCGCGCCTACGATGTGCCCGAGGAGATCAGTTTCCACGATCCCAATCTCGTGCCTCCTCACGCCTATATCGCCTCCTATCTCTGGCTGCGCCATGCGTTCGGCGTCGACGCTCTTATCCACAATGGCAAGCACGGCAATCTCGAATGGCTGCCCGGCAAGGCCAATGCCCTCGACAGCGAATCCTACCCCTCGGTCCTCTGGGGGCAGGTGCCCCATTTCTACCCCTTCATCGTCAACGATCCGGGCGAAGGCACCCAGGCCAAACGCCGCACCGGCGCCACCATCATCGACCATCTGGTCCCCCCTCTGACCCGCGCCGAAACCTACGGCCCGCTCAAGGACCTCGAAGCCCTGCTCGATGAATATTATGCTGCCCTCGGCATGGACCAGCGGCGTCTGGAGAGCCTCAAACGCAAGATCCTCGATTTCACCCGCGACGCCCGCCTCGATCTCGATCTGCGCCTGCCCGACGATGAAACCGAAGCGCTCAACCAGATCGACAATTTCCTGTGCGAGTTAAAGGAAGCCCAGATCCGCGACGGCCTGCACATCTTCGGCCAGTCCCCCACCGGCACATTCGAGCGCGATCTGCTCGTCGCCTTCGCCCGCGTCCCGCGTGGAGAAGGGCAGGGGGGCGATGCTTCGCTCATCCGCGCGTTGGCCGACGATCTCAAGCTCGGCATCGATCCCCTCTCCCTCGACCTTTCCGCCCCCTGGAGCGGCCCTAAGCCGGATGTCTTGGCCACCAATGGGATGTGGCGCTCCAACGGAGACACCATCGACCGCCTCGAAGCCCTCGCCGCCGATCTCGTCACCGGCCGCGCGCCCGATCCCGACTGGACCGCCACGGTGGAAGTCCTCGATACCATCGAAACCGCCATCCGTCCGCGCTTGGCCGCTTCCGGTCCCAACGAGATCAAATCGCTCCTCGACGGCCTCGCCGGAAAGTTCGTCGCCCCCGGCCCCTCGGGTGCCCCCACCCGTGGCCGCATCGATACGCTGCCCACCGGCCGCAATTTCTATTCGGTCGATAACCGCGCCATCCCTACCCAGACAGCATGGGCACTGGGGCACAAAGCCGCCGAAAATCTCTTGAAGCGCCACTATCAGGATCATGGCCTCTGGCTCACTTCGCTCGCCATGAGCGTCTGGGGCACCGCCAACATGCGCACCGGCGGAGACGACATCGCCCAGGCTCTGGCCCTGATCGGCGCCAGGCCCGTCTGGCAGGGCGCCTCGCTCACCGTTTCGGGCTATGAGATCATCCCGCTCGCCAAGCTCGGCCGCCCCCGTGTCGATGTCACCTTGCGCATTTCGGGCCTGTTCCGCGATGCCTTCCCCGCCCAGATCGCCCTGTTCGATCGCGCCATCCGCGCCATCGGGGCCCTGGATGAACCCATCGAGGACAACCCCATCGCCGCCCGCATGCGCACCGACGCTCTGGCCATGATGGAACAAGGCGCCACACAGGACGAAGCGGGTTTGCGCGCCGGCCACCGCATTTTCGGCGCTGCGCCGGGAGGCTATGGTGCAGGCATCGGCAAGCTGGTCGATACTGGCAAATGGGCCGAAAAATCGGACCTCGCCGAAGCCGTCCTCGCCACCGGCCAATACGCCTATGGCGCCCACACCGAAGGCGTGCCCGAAAAAACGCTGTTTGCTGCCCGCCTCAAATCGGCTGATGCCGTCGTCCATGTCCAGGACAATGCCGAGCACGATCTGCTCGATTCTGATCAGTATTATCAGTTCGAAGGCGGCCTTTCCGCCGCCGTCGAAACCCTCTCGGGCCACAAGCCCGCCGCCTATCATCTCGATACCTCGCGTCCCGAAACCCCAAAAGTCCGGACGCTCGAGGAAGAAATCGCCCGTGTGATGCGCGCCCGCGTGGTCAATCCCAAATGGATCGACGCCATGAAGCGCCACGGCTATCGTGGCGCCTTCGAGATCATCGCGACGGTCGATTTCATGTTCGGCTTTGCCGCCACCACAGGCGCCATCAAATCCCACCATTTCGACCTGGCCTTCGCTGCCTTCATCGAGGACGACGTCACCCGCGATTTCCTCATCACCGCCAACCGCTTTGGCTATGATGAGCTGATCGAAAAGTTTTCCGAAGCCCGCATCCGCGGCTTCTGGACCCCCCGCTCCAATTCCGCCTACGCCTATCTCGAGGACGAGACATGACCGAACGCACCAAAAAGACCGACCGGATGACCGAGGCCGAACGCGACGCCTATCACGCTGAAAAGATGAAAAAGAAAAAGGCCGCCCGCGACAAGCTGGTCGAGGCCAATTCGAACGAAAAGGGCCTGCTCATCGTTCACACCGGCAAGGGCAAGGGCAAATCCACAGCCGCTTTCGGCATGGTGTTCCGCGGCATTGCCCACGGCTTCAAAATCGGCATCGTCCAGTTCGTGAAAGGCAAATGGCACACCGGCGAGCGCGATATTCTGGAGCACTTCCCCGATCAGGTCTCGATCAACGCCATGGGCGATGGCTTCACCTGGGAAACCCAGGACCGCCAGCGCGATCTGGCCGCCGCCCGCCAGGCCTGGGACCGGGCCAGGGAACTGATCGCCGATCCCGACTACCAGATGGTCTTGCTCGACGAACTCAACATCTGCCTGCGCTACGACTATCTACCGCTCGATGAAGTCCTCGAAACCCTAAAGACCCGCCCGGCCGACAAGCACATCATCGTCACCGGCCGCAACGCCAAGGACGAATTGATCGAGATCGCCGATCTGGTCACCGAAATGACCCAGATCAAACACCCCTTCCGCGAACAGGGCATCAAGGCCCAGGCGGGGATTGAGTTTTGAGCCGTGCCGTCATCATCGCGCTGGAGCCGGGCGACGAGCCGCTGCTCATTCGTGCGCTGCTTGAAGTCCAAGGCATTGACGTTCAGCTTCGCCGCATCGGAGGGCCGAGCGCGGTTCTGACCGCGTTCAATTTCAATGGTGGCCCGAGCGACCTTGCTATCATCACCGGCCATGGTGACGACGAAGGGTTCATAATGCCTGAAATGGCGCGCGGGATCGACACGCTCGATCTTGCCGGTAACCGCCTCCGCGCTACTGATCTCACTGGAATACGGGTAGACGCCTCAACGGTGATATCGACGGCTTGCGGCACCGGGACCGACGCTTTCGCCGCCGCCCTTCTCGCCGCCGGCGCTGCCCACTATATCGCCCCGAAGGACTACCCGGACGGCGCCGCGATAGCCCCGATTTTAAGCGGCCTCATCCATTCGGTCTTCGGCCGAGCCATGTCATGGCCCGATGGCATTGCAGCGGCCAATGCTCTGGTGGCTCCCGACGATCGCTTCCGGCTCTGGCCTGCTCCTTAAAAACACGCCCCGTCCTGCGCCAGGCTCTGCCCCAGCCGGTTGACCACGGCGTCGAACGCCGGCACGTCCATCGCCGGATAGTCGAGCCGCACATTGGCGGTTTGCTGCCCGTTACAGACAAGAATGGTCTTGGCGTAAAAGACGTGCCCGCCGCGCGTTCCGCCCCACGCCGCCCAGTCCGGAGTTTCCGAGCGGTAGGTGATCGTCCAGCCTTCAGCCTCTTCAGCCCCGATCCGCCCCCGCATCTCGGCCAGAAAATCGGCCTCTAACACCGGCCCGCCCCAGGCGGTAATCACCGCCCGCCCGTTCGAAGCGCGAAACCTTTTGCCTTCTCCAGCCACCTGGGCCGGGCCCTCGGCGGCAAAATCGGCCGGAATATCGACGGCCGCGCCGAATCGCGGGTTAACGTAACGCGTCCAGTCCGCCGCCGGAAAACTGCCGGAAACGCTGGAGAAAATGGCTATGGCAAACACAAATCGGCGCAACATGGAGCGATGATTGCCCGGCGAATATGGCTTTCGCAAGCCGCCTTGATTCCATTGACTTCGCCCGTGGTTCCGCTCCGGCCACAATTGGCGTAAACAGGGGCCTCAAAAGCAGCTGTTTGGGGCAGGGGCAAGTGAAAAGACCATCCATCGGAGACGTGGCGCGCCAGGCCGGCGTGTCGACGGCCACAGTCTCGCGGGCCATCAACGCGCCTGAAACCGTCACCGAAAAGACCCGCCGCAAGGTGCAGGAAGCCGTTGACGCCCTCCATTATGTGCAATCGGAAACCGCGCGCAATTTCAAAAAGCAGCGCGCCAACACCGTCCTCGTGGTCGCCGCCGATATCGGCAACATCTATTATTCGGAAATCTTCCGCGGCATCCAGCGCCGCGCTGAAGCCTCTTCCTATTCCACGATCATTGCCAATCCCAGCCCCGGCGGCACCCAGGATCTGATCCTGTCCAATTTGCGCAATGCCAGGGTGGATGGCGTTATCATTCTCTCGGGCCACGAAATCGCCGACCACGACCTTGAACTGTTGCAGCAGCTCTATGCCGGCCCCCCGCCCATCGTCGCCATGAGCGAGGAGCGCGGCTATATGCGCGTGCCCCATATCCTGATCGACAACGAACGCGCCGGCTATGTCGCCGGCCGGCATCTGATCGAAATGGGACATACCCGCATCGGCCACGCCTATGGCCCCCACCGCACCCCGGTACGCCGGGCCCGCGCCAACGGCTTGCGCCGCGCCATGGGCGAAGCGGGGATCGCTGTCAACGATACCTGGTTTTTCGAAGGCGGTTTTTCGGCCATTGGCGGGCGCGCCGCCGCCCAGAGTTTCCTCTCGCTCAAGGACCGCCCCACCGCCATTTTCTGCGCCAATGACGAGGCGGCCATGGGCTTTATCTCCCAGCTTCACCGCTATGGCATTTCGGTGCCGGACGATCTCTCGGTCATGGGGTTCGACGATATCGTGCTCGCCGATACCTATGTGCCCGGCCTCTCGACCGTGCATCAGCCCAAAGAGGAAATGGGGCGCCACGCCATGAATCTGGTCCTCGACATTATCGAAGGGCGTACAAAGGCCGAGCTCCCCATCATTGAGTTGCCCGTCCATCTGGTCCCCCGCGAGTCGGTCGCTCGCATCACCTGACCGCCGGGCCGAGGCTGCCCCCAGCCCCTCCTCCCCACCGCCGTCATTCCGGGCGAAGACCCGGGATCCAGTACCCCCAACCTCTCGTCGATCCGCCATATGCGCGGCGTCCCCGCCCCAACACATTGCCCACTTCCCCCAACCGTGCTAGGCGAAAAACCGAACTGCCTCACTCAACTTAAATTTTGGCGTTGAAGACCCCGCTCGTATTTTCCACCTCGCCTCGCGGCGATGAGATCGCCCGTCACGTCGCCCAGCTTCTGGGTGCGCCGGTGCATTTGTGCGGTCCGGGCCGGATAGACGCCGCGCCTCTGGCTGCCGATGCCTATCGTCAGGGCGCTCCCATCGTCGGGGTGTGCGCCACCGGCGCGTTGATCCGGCTCCTCGCCGGCACGCTGGGTGACAAGATGTCCGAACCGCCCGTGGTTGCGGTTTCCGCCGATGGCAAGGTTGCCGTGCCCCTGCTGGGCAGCCATCGCGGCGCCAATGCTTTGGCCCGCTGGATAGCGGACGGCTTTCGCGGCTTTGCCGCTGTCACAGCCACTTCCGATTCGCTCTACGATTTCTCCCTCGACGATCCGCCCCCCGGCTATGTGGTGGCCAATCCCGAGGCGGTGCGCCCGCTGATGGCGGCGCTCCTCAAGGGGGAAAAGCTGCGTGTCGAAGGCCTTTCGGGCTGGCTCGAACTGGCCGGCTATCCGGTCTCGCGCGATGGCAGCCAACTGCTCCGCCTCACCGAGAGCCCCGCGCCAGGCCCCGGCCTGCTCGTCCACCCCAAAACCATCGTTGCGGGGCTGGGCTGTACCAGCAAGGCGGCGGCCTGCGAGGTGATAACGCTGGTCGAGACCACTTTGGAAGCCGCCGGCATCGCCCCAAAGGCCCTTGCCGCGCTGGCCACCATCCACACCCATGGCAGAACACCCGCGCTTCTCGAGGCCGCCACCCATTTCGGCGTGCCCCTGCGCACGTTCACCCGCCGGGAAATCGACCGCGAGAAAAAGCGGCTGGCAACCCCTTCGGCCAGTGTCCAGGCGGCCATCGGACTTTCGGGCGTTTGCGAGGCGGTGGCCATAAAGGCCGGAACGCTCATCATGCCCAAGCGGATCGCGGGCAATGTGACCTGTGCCCTGGGACGGGCCGATACGCCTGTCGACGTCAACCGGTTCGGAAAATCCGCTTGACGCTTTCGTGCGCCCAAACCACCGAATCCACGGTTTCTGCCTTGGGCAGAAGGGGGCGCCGGATCACGATGATGGGGATTGAAAGCTCTGCCGCCGCAGCCAGTTTGGCTGCCACCTGCGCGCCGCCCGAATTCTTGGTCACCAGATGGGTGATGCCGCGGTCTTCCATCAAGGCGATTTCGCTCGCAAGCGTAAACGGCCCGCGCGCCGCAATCACGTCCCAGTCATCGGGCAGCCCGGCCGGCACCTCGATCATGCGCGCTGTGTAATGGCAGCTGGTGCGGGCCAGGAACGGTCCCAATTCCTGCCGGCCCACCGTCAGCAGCACCCGCGCGCCGCGCGGCAGGGCGTCCACTGCGTCCTGGGCGGTCCCCACCTCGACCCAGACTGCACCCTTGGGCGCTTCCCACGCGGGGCGTTCGAGCCGGATCAGGGGTACACCGGCGTCCGAAGCGGCGGCAACGCCATTGATCGATATTTGCGCCGCAAAGGGATGGGTCGCGTCAATCAGCATGTGGATGTCATTGGATTTGATATAGGCGGCCAGCCCCTCCTTGCCGCCAAACCCGCCGATCCGCACGATACCCGCCGGAAAACGTGGATTATCGGTCCGCCCCGCCAGTGAGGTGATGACGTCGTAACCGGTTTTAACCAGCATGCCCGCAAGTTCGCGCGCCTCGGTCGTTCCCCCAAGGATCAATATGCGCTTGCCAGTGGTGTCGCGATTGCCCGAATTCATGGCATAGACTTATACAACACCTTCAAAAAGGAAATGGGGATTCGCGTGCTCGGCTGGCTCAAGCGCAAATCGATGAACAAGGGCCATTTCGCTCGTCTCGATGCCGCGCAGTTTCCGGTGTTCGCGCCGGGCTCGGTCTGGCTGGTTGGCGCCGGCCCCGGCGCGCCCGGCCTTATCACGCTTTTGGGCTATCACGCTCTGGGGCAGGCCGATGTCATCGTCTATGACGCCCTCGTTGGCCCCGGCCTGCTCGACATGGCCAATCCAAAAGCCGAAAAGATCTATGCGGGCAAGCGCGGCGGAAAGCCTTCGGCCAAACAGGCTGACATAACCTTGAAACTCGTCGAACACGCCCGCGCCGGCAAGCGCGTGCTGCGGTTGAAGGGGGGCGACCCCATGATGTTCGGGCGCGGCGGCGAGGAGGTCCAGACCCTTGCCCGCGAAAACATCGCTTTCCGCATCGTGCCCGGCATTACGGCGGGGATCGGCGGGCTGGCCTATGCGGGAATCCCCGTCACCCATCGCGACACCAACCACACCGTCGTATTCCTCACCGGTCACGACGAAAAGGGCGGCATCCCGCAGGGCGTGGATTGGGGCTCCATCGCCACAGCCTCCCCGGTCATTGTGATGTATATGGCCGTCAAGCATCTCCCCTCGATCGCAAAAAAACTGATCGCCGCCGGTCGTGATCCCGCCGATCGACTCGCCATCGTCTCCAATGCCGCCTTGCCCGATCAAACCGTTCTTGAATCTACCCTGGGCCGGGCAGGGGAACTGGCCGATGCCAACGTACCCACCCCGGCCATCATCGTCCTCGGCCCCGTCTCCCGCTACCGCGAGACTTTCGACTGGTACGCCGCCGCCCAGCGGGAGAATGCCATTGGCTGATCCCGTCCCTCGCGGCTTCATCATCGCCGCCCCGCGCTCGGGTTCGGGCAAGACCGCCATAACGCTCGGCATCGCCCGGGCGCTCACAAATTCGGGCTATCGCGTCGCCCCGGCCAAGACCGGCCCCGACTATATCGATCCCGCCTTTCTCTCCAGAGCTGCCGGCTCCCCCGCAATCAATCTCGACCCCTGGGCCATGGACGCCGCCACCCTTGTGGCCCGCGCCGCCCGGCATGCCGAGCGCCATGATACGCTGCTGATCGAAGGGGTCATGGGCCTGTTCGATTCCGCCATCGATGGCAAAGGCTCCACGGCCGACCTCGCCGCAACGCTCAACCTGCCTGTTGTCCTCGTCCTCGATTGTGACCGCCAGGCCCAGTCGGTCGCAGCCCTCGTCCACGGCTTTGCCTCATGGCGGAACGATGTCTCCATCGCCGCGATCATCCTCAACAAGGTCGCCTCCGACCGCCACGAAACCATGCTGCGCTCCGCGCTGGCAAAAACCGGCATCCCTTGCCTTGGCGCCATCCCGCGCCGCGCCGATCTCGCGCTGCCCGAACGCCATCTCGGCCTCGTCCTTCCCGGCGACATCGAGGGGATCGATGACCATCTGGCCCGCGCCGGGTCTGTGATGACCACCCATCTCGATTTCCGCCTGCTCGGCGCCATCGCCGCCCCGGTGGCCTCCGCCGCGCCGGTCCCCAGCCTTGCGCCGCTCGGCCAGCGCATCGCCATCGCTCATGACGCGGCCTTTGCCTTTGTCTATCCCCACTTGCTGGAAAGCTGGCATGCTGGCGGAGCCTCGCTGAGCTTTTTTTCGCCCCTGGCTGATCAGGCGCCAGATGCAGATGCCGACGCCGTCTTCCTTCCCGGCGGTTATCCCGAACTCCATGGCGCCACCCTCGCCAACGCAGCGGGTTTCAAAACCGGCCTTATCAAAGCGCGCGACCGCGGCGCGCTGATCTATGGCGAATGCGGTGGCTATATGGTCCTTGGGCGGGCCCTCACCGACAAATCGGGGGCGACCTACCCCATGGCAAACCTTTTGCCGGTTTCCACCGCCATCGACCGCCCCAAGCGCGTCCTCGGCTATCGCCGCCTCACCCATTCTTCGCCATTGCCATGGCCGGAAAGACTGTGTGCGCACGAATTTCACTATTCCCGGCAGGTCTTGTCCAATGGCCGGTACCCTGGCCTCACCGAACACTCCACTTCATCCCCTTTGCCGCCGTTATTTGCGGCGTTTGACGCCCTCGACACCCCCCTCGACCCCATGGGCTGCGTGCTCGATAACGTCATGGGGTCCTACGCCCACATCATCGAAAGAGGCCCGCAATGACCCGCGCCATCATGGTCATGGGCACCGGGTCCGATGTCGGCAAGTCCTTGATCGTGGCCGGACTTTGCCGCGCCTTCGCCAATCGCGGTCTGTCGGTCGCGCCCTTCAAACCCCAGAACATGTCCAACAATGCCGCCGTTACATCCGATGGCGGCGAGATCGGCCGCGCCCAGGCCCTGCAGGCCAAAGCCGCCCGCAAGCAGCCCACCACCTTGATGAACCCGGTCCTGCTCAAGCCGGAAAAAGATACAGGTTCTCAAGTGGTTATCAGGGGGCGTCGTGTCGCCTCCATGTCGGCCCGCGAGTACTTTTCATCCCGCACCCAATTCATGCCCGCCGTCCTCGATGCGTTTGACCTTCTCGCCGCCCAGAACGATCTCGTCATCGTCGAGGGTGCCGGCAGTGCATCGGAAATAAACCTGCGCGATGGCGATATCGCCAATTTCGGTTTCGCGCAGCAAGCCAAGATTCTGGTGATCCTGGTCGGCGACATTCACCGCGGCGGCGTCATCGCCTCGCTTGTCGGCACCTTCGCCGTTATCGACCCCGCCGATGCCGATCTGATCGCGGCAACGCTGGTCAACAAGTTCCACGGCGACCCGTCCCTGTTCGATGCCGGCCGCCACTTCGTGCAAACCCGTACCTCGCGCCCTTGCCTCGGCGTTGTCCCCCATTTTCCCGATGCGTCACGGCTTCCGGCCGAAGATGTCCTGGCCTTGGAAACAATTGAACAAAATTCCGCCGAAACCGTAATCGCCGTCCCGCGTCTGGCCCGCATCGCCAATTTCGACGACCTCGATCCCCTGCGCGCCGAACCTGGCGTTCGCCTGATCATCGTCCAGCCCGGCCAGCCCATTCCCCGTGAGGCAAAACTCATCATCCTCCCCGGCTCGAAAGCCACGCGCGCCGATCTCGACTTCCTCCGCCAGCAGGGCTGGGATATCGACATCGCCGCCCATATCCGCGCCGGCGGCCACGTACTGGGCATCTGCGGCGGCTACCAGATGCTCGGAACCATGGTGGCCGACCCCGACGGCATCGAAGGAAAAGCCGGGCAAACCCAGGGACTTGGCCATCTCGCCGTCACGACGCGTCTCGAAGGGGGCAAGCAGCTCCGCCTCGAAACCGCCAACGACGCCCTCTCAGACCTGCCGCTGACCGGCTACCACATGCACATGGGCACAACCACCGGCCCCGACACATCCCGCCCCTTCGCCCATGTCGATGGCACCCCCGAAGGCGCCCGCTCGGCGGACGGGAAAATCATGGGCACCTATCTGCACGGCCTCTTTGCCGCCGACGCATTCCGCCGCCAATTTCTTGCAGACCTTGGCGTTTCCACCGACCCGCTGCTCGAATTCGATGCCATGATCGATCAGACCCTGGACGACCTCGCCACCCACCTCGAAACCCATCTCGATCTGAACGCCATCCTCGCCCTCGCCCGGGAGCCGCAATCGTGATCGCCTTTCTCGCCGCCCTTCTCGAGCGCTTCGTCGGCTACCCCGCCTGGCTCACAGATCGCATTGGCCACCCGGTCATCTGGATCGGCAAACTGATCGACGCTCTGGACCAGCGCCAGAACCACCCCGAAAAATCCTTTGGTTCCCGCAAGATAGCGGGCGCCATCGCCATCGCCATCGTGGTTCTCGCCGTCCTCATCGTCACCCTCGGCCTCCAGCAGATCCTGCGTTTCCTGCCCTTCGGCTGGCTCATAGAAATCCTCCTCGCCTCGACACTGATCGCCCAGAAAGGCCTACGCGACGCCGTCCTCGCCGTCGCCCGCGCCCTGCGCGAACAGGGCATCGAGGGCGCCCGCCGCGAAGTCGCCCACATCGTGGGCCGCGACACCGCCGAACTCGACGAGGCGGGGGTCTCCCGCGCCGCCATCGAGACCCTGGCCGAAAACACCTCCGACGGTGTCATCGCCCCCCTGGTCTATCTCGCCCTGTTCGGCCTGCCCGGCGCCGCGATCTACAAGGCCATCAACACCGCCGATTCCATGATCGGCCACCGCTCCGAGCGCCACGCCGCCTTCGGCTGGGCGTCGGCCAAGCTCGACGATCTGGTCAATTTCATCCCCGCGCGTTTGACAGCCGCCCTGTTCGCCCTGGCAGCCCGTGCCATGCCACGAGCCGACCCCACAGCCGCCTGGGAAACTGCCCGCCGCGACGCACCCGGTCACGCCTCGCCCAACGCCGGCTGGCCCGAAGCCGCCATCGCCGGAGCGCTGGGTTTCGGCCTCGGCGGCCCGCGCGCTTACAAGGGCGAACTGCTCGATCTGCCGAAAATGGGTAAGGGCAAGCGCAACCTCACCGCCGAGGATATTGCAACCGCCATAAGCCTTTACGACAAGGCCATGCTCATAGCCCTCGGCATCCTTGCCGTATGGGCGCTATTTTCGATCGTCTTCTAAAGCTTGGGCGTCTTGCCCTTGACCACCATGGGCAGCCCCGCAACCACGAAATAGACGTGCTCGCAAATCCCCGCCAATTCCTGATGCGCCGCCCCGGTCAAATCCCGGAACGTGCGGGCCAGCGCGTTGTCGGGCACGATCCCCAGCCCCACCTCATTGGAAACCAGGATCACCTGGGTGTCGGTGATATTTTCGAGCACTTCGACCAGCAGATCGACCTCCTCGGCCACGTCGCGCTCCATGCTCAAAAGGTTGGTGATCCACAAGGTCAGGCAATCCACCAGAATCACATCATGGGCCTGCGCCGCCGCAAACAGTGCCTGCGGCAGCTCCAGCGGCTCCTCGATGGTGGCAAATCGCCCCTCGCGGGCCCGTTGGTGGGCCGAAACACGCTCGATCATTTCATCGTCCAGCGCCTCGGCAGTGGCCAGATAGGCGGGAGACGCGCTGTCCCGCAGGGCAAGGCGCTCGGCCAGCGCCGTCTTTCCCGAACGCGTCCCGCCCAGAACCAGAATGTGATTTGCCAAACCTATGCCCTCCGCTGTCAGTATCGGGGCCAAAATGGCTGCGCCCGTTCAGCTCTTCAACCAGCCTGATCGCTCCATCGGGCCGATTTACGATTTGACCTCATAATACTTTCGTCCTATGCGCAAGCGCAGTATGGTCCGCCGCGAAAACGGGGAGCTGATCCGATCGTGCCAAAATACTTCCTCGGCGTTGATGGCGGCGGCACCAATTGCCGCATCCGCCTCGCCGATGCCAACCTTGAAACCCTCGCCGAAGCGCGTGGCGGGCGGTCCAATCTCCAGCTCGAAGGCGGCGATCCGGCCTATGCCTCCATTCAGGAAGGCACAAGGCAGGTGTTTGCCCTGGCCGGGCTCGATTATGGGGAAACCGCAAACACCGAGGCGTGCTTTGGCATGGCCGGCGCACGGCTGCCCTCGGCGCGCGAGGCTTTCGCGCTGCGCCCGTGGCCCTTCGCCCATGTCACCGTCTATGACGATATCGACATCGCCCGCGCCGGCGCCCATGAGGGCGAGGATGGCGCGGTCATTATTGTCGGAACCGGCTCGGCGGGCATGGCGCTGGTCGAAGGCCAGCGTTTTCAGGTCGGCGGCTGGGGTTTTCACATCGGCGATCAGATGTCGGGTGCCATTTTGGGGCGCGAACTTGTGCGCTACACGGTCGAGGCCCATGACGGTTTGGTCGCAACCTCGCCGCTCACCGAGGCTGTCCTCGCCGAACTGGGCGGCGATCTCAATGCGGTGATGGCCTGGAGTTTCGACAGGCGCCAGCCCGCCGATTATGGCGCGCTGATGCCGCTTTTCATCGAATATTTCGAAAAAGGCGATCCGGTCGCCGCCGAGCTGATGGAAATCGAGCTTGGCTATATCGATCGCTATGTGTCTTACTTCAAATCCTGTGGTGCAGACAGACTGGCCATTGTCGGCGGCTTTGGCCAGAGGCTTATGCCTTTGCTCGAAATCCGCTATGGCGATTACGTCTCTCTGCCCCGCGCCGAACCTTTGCATGGCGCTGTGATCCTGGCCCGCCAGAACGCCGCCCGCTAATTTGTTAATGACGGAGGCCCGTCCTTGTCCGCACGCATTATTCCGGTCCAGCCATTCGATTATGTGGTGTTCGGTGCCACTGGTGATCTGACCCGGCGCAAGCTGATCCCCGCGCTCTATCATCGCTTTGCCGATGGCCAGTTCGATGAGCGCTCGCGCATCATCGGCGTGTCGCGTTCGGAACTCTCCGATGCCGATTTCCAGAAATTCGCCCGCGAGGCGGTCACTGAATTTGTTGAAAAGGTCGATCAGCACAAGGATGTGATCGCCCGATTCATCTCGTGCTTTTCCTATATCGCCAACGATGTGACCGACAAGGACGGCTGGGCCGATCTCGAAAAGGCCCTGCGCACAGAACCCGAGATCGAGCGCGCCTTCTATCTCGCGGTGGCTCCCTCCCTGTTCGGACCCATCTGCGATTATCTCGACAACAAGGGCTATTGGCGCCGCGATGCCCGCGTCGTGGTCGAAAAGCCCCTGGGGCACGACCTCGAATCCTCGATGGAAATCAACGATGCGATATCCGAGGTCTTCGCCGAAGATCAGGTTTACCGCATCGATCACTATCTCGGTAAGGAAACCGTCCAGAACCTTCTGGCCCTGCGCTTCGGCAATATCCTGTTCGAGCCCATCTGGGACGCCGCCCATATCGACCACGTCCAGATCACGGTAGCCGAGGATGTCGGCGCGGGCACGCGCGGCTATTACGACGATTCCGGCGCCCTGCGCGATATGGTGCAAAACCATATGATGCAGCTTTTGTGCCTCGTCGCCATGGAGCCTCCGGCGTCTGACGATGCCAATGCCCTGCGCGACGAAAAGCTTAAGGTCCTGCGCTCGCTAAAGCCCATCACCGGCGACAATGTCTCCAAGTTTACCGTGCGCGGTCAATACAAGGGCGGCGCGGTCAATGGCGGTTCGGTCACCTCCTATCAGGACGAATTGCCCGAGGACAAGAAGGGCTCGAAAACCGAAACCTTTGTTGCGATCAAGGCCGAGGTGGAGAACTGGCGCTGGTCCGGCGTGCCCTTTTATCTGCGCACCGGCAAGCGTCTGCCCTCGCGTGTTTCGGAAATCGTCATTCAGTTCCGCGCCATCCCCCATTCCATATTCGATCATGCCGAAGGCGCGCCAAGGCCCAACAAGCTTGTCCTGCGCCTGCAGCCCGACGAGGGCGTGAAGCTGTTTTTGATGATCAAGGATCCCGGTCCCGGCGGTATGCGCCTGCGCGAGGTGCCGCTCAATCTGTCCTTTGCCGAAACCTTTTCCGAACGCACCCCCGAAGCCTATGAGCGGCTTTTGATGGATGTTATTCGCGGCAATCAGACCCTGTTCATGCGCCGCGACGAGCTTGAGGCCGCATGGCGCTGGATCGACCCGATCCGTCAGGCCTGGGACAATGCGTCAGATGCCCCCCAGACCTACACTGCGGGAACATGGGGGCCGACTGCCTCGGTCGCGCTGATCGAGCGCGACGGCCGCACCTGGCACGAAGGCGATGCCTGAAACATCTGGGAGACCGCGATGACCATTGAGCGCAACGTCTTTTCGACAAAGGACCGGCTGGCCGAAACCCTTGCCGATGCAATTGCCGAAAACCTCAATGCCGGGCTCGATGAACGCGGCACGGCTTCGCTTGCCGTTTCCGGCGGCTCGACCCCCAAACGCTTCTTCGAAGTGCTCGGAGCGCGCCAGGACGTCGATTGGGAAAATGTGGCGATCACCCTTGTCGACGAGCGCTGGGTGGACGAAAATTCCGAACGCTCGAACGCGCGGCTGGTAAAGGAACATCTTCTGGCCGGTCCCGCCGCCGTCGCTGCCTTTGTCCCGCTTTACGCCGGGACGCCCGAGCCCGACGCGGCGGGGATCGCAAAGGCCAACGCCGCTCTCGATTGCCTGCCCATGCCCTTCGATGCCGTGGTCCTCGGCATGGGCAATGACGGCCACACCGCCTCGTTCTTTCCCGGCGGCGACACGCTTCAGGACGCGCTCAATGCCGATGGCCCGCTCATCGCCATCAATGCCCCCGGCGCGGGCGAACCGCGCGTCACCTTCACACTGCCCCGTCTGCTGGCCACGCGCGCCCTCTATCTCCACATCGAAGGCGATGAAAAAGCCCAGGTGCTCGACAAGGCGCTTCAGACCGGCCCGGTCGAATCCATGCCGGTGCGCGCCGTCCTTTCACAAAACCATATTCCCGTTTCCCTCTTCTGGTGTCCCTGAGGCCCAACCAGACCCAGGGTCACCTCCTTCATCCTCGCTAAGGAGGCGACCATGACCGTAAAAACCACAATCAAGGACGTGACCGACGCCATCGCGCGGCGCTCGGAAGCCTCGCGCCGCACCTATCTCGACCGGCTCGACAAGGCGCGCGCCCAGGGCGTTTACCGCTCGGCGCTTTCGTGCGGCAATCTCGCCCACGGCTTTGCAGCATGCGGTCCCTCCGACAAGGCTCAGCTGGCTGGCGACCAGGCGCTCAATCTGGGCATCATCACCTCCTACAATGACATGCTATCGGCCCATCAGCCCTATGAGACCTACCCTGCCATCATCCGCGAGGCAGCGCGCGAGGCCGGTGGTGTTGCCCAGGTCGCGGGTGGCGTGCCCGCCATGTGCGATGGCGTGACCCAGGGCCAGCTCGGCATGGATCTTTCGCTGTTTTCCCGCGATGTGATTGCCATGGCCGCTGCCGTCGGCCTGTCCCACAACATGTTCGATGCCGCGGTTTTCCTTGGCATTTGTGACAAGATCGTCCCCGGCCTCGTCATCTCGGCTCTGACCTTCGGGCATCTGCCCGCGGTGTTCATCCCCGCCGGTCCGATGACCACCGGCCTGCCCAACGATGAAAAGGCGCGCGTTCGTCAGCTCTATATGGAAGGCAAGGTCGGGCGCGACGAGCTGCTCGAAGCCGAATCCAAATCCTATCACGGTCCCGGCACCTGCACCTTTTACGGCACCGCCAATTCCAATCAGATGCTCATGGAAATCATGGGCCTGCACCTGCCCGGCGCCAGCTTCGTCAATCCGGGCACCCCGCTGCGCGATGCGCTGACCAAAGCCGCCACCAAACGGGCGCTGGCCATTACCGCGCAGGGCAATGAATATACTCCCGCCGGTCACGTCATTGACGAAAAATCCATAGTCAACGGCCTGGTCGGCCTGCTCGCCACGGGCGGCTCGACCAATCACACAATGCACCTTGTTGCCATGGCCAACGCGGCGGGTTTGAAGATCACTTGGGAAGACATGTCTGTCCTCTCCGACGTCGTTCCGCTTCTGGCGCGCGTCTATCCCAACGGTCTGGCCGACGTGAACCATTTCCATGCGGCCGGCGGCATGGGGTTCCTCATCCGCGAACTGCGCGACGCGGGCTATCTCCATGACGATGTGACCACCGTCTGGGGCAAGGGGCTCGACGCCTACACCAAAGAGCCGCGCTATATCGAAGAAGAGCTGACTTTTGAGCCGGCACCTGCCCAGAGCGGCAACCCCAAGGTGCTGACCGTGGCCAGCGAGCCCTTCGCCAAGTCCGGCGGGTTGAAACTGCTCTCGGGCAATCTGGGCAAATCGGTCATCAAGATCTCCGCCGTCAAGGCCGAAAACCGACTCGTCCAGGCGCCAGCGCGGGTCTTTCACTCCCAGCAGGGCCTGCAGGACGCCTTCAAGGCCGGCGAATTGACCTCCGATTTTATCGCCGTTATCCGCTTTCAGGGCCCCAAGGCCATCGGCATGCCCGAATTGCACAAGCTCACGCCAGTGCTCGGCATTCTGCAGGATCGGGGCATCAAGGTGGCGCTGGTCACCGACGGGCGCATGTCGGGCGCTTCGGGCAAGGTGCCCGCCGCCATCCACATGACCCCCGAGGCCGCCGATGGCGGACCCATCTCCAGGGTGAGGGATGGCGATCTGCTGCGCCTCGATGCCGAAACCGGAACGCTTGACTACCTGGGCGATGCCGAGGAGTTTGCGGCCCGCCCGGCGGCCACCGAGGATTTGACGGACCAGCATTACGGCATGGGCCGCGAATTGTTCGCCGGGTTCCGGCAACTCGTGGGCACAGCCGATCGCGGCGCGAGCGTTTTCGCCTGATGGCGCAACACGACTTCACGCTGCTCGCCGTCCCGGTCTTCTCGCCGCTGTGCAATCTCGGCTTTGCCCTGCGGCGGGAGGTGTTCGTGATCGAGCAAAACGTGCCGCAAGAGCTCGAGCACGATGCCGACGACATGACGGCCGCCCACATCGTGGGCATCTTCGATGGCGCGGTCGTTGCGGCCGCCCGCATCCTGTTCAAGCCCGAGCATGCCAAGATCGGCCGTGTGGCGATCGCGGCGTCCCATCGCGGAAAAGGGCTCGGCGCCCGGCTCATCGAGTTTGCGGTGCAGGTGGCGGGCGAAAACGGTCAGCCGCGCTGCTATCTTGAAAGCCAGTCCGACAAGACGGGCTTTTACGCCCGTCTCGGGTTCGTCGCCTTTGGCGACCAGTTCATGGACGCCGGCATTCCTCATCTGAAAATGAAGAACTACTGAACGGTCGGGGAGGGCTTGCCCTCCCCGAACTGCCTTAGCTTGTCTCGACGCTGTGCTCGGGGGCTGCGCTCACGAGCTGGGACGCCGGCATCTGGACCAGCGCCAGGTAGCGCTCGAACTGGACCAGCACGTCCGCTATGAGCTGCTCGCGCGTCATCCCCATCACATCATAGCCTTTCGAACCATCCGAGAAATAGGTCCGCGCCTCGTGGCGCACTTCGGGCCGGCTGGCCTCAAAGGCCGTGAACGCCGCCAGAGGCTGTTCGGCGCTCTGCAGGCCGTAAACGAAGTTGCGCATCGCCTCGGACGGTGCCACCAGCGCGATGGTCCCGGCCGCCTCGTCCTCTTCCAGATGCGCCTCCCAACCGCGCTTGGCCAATTCGTCCCGCACCTGTTCGAGCGCCGCCTTGGCGTCGCCGCCGATGAAGGCCTTGACCTCCCTGAGCGTTGGCGCCTTGAGCATCAGGGCCAGCCGCCTTTGCCAGGTCAGCCCCGAGGCAGGATGGGCCGGTCCGGAATGGGGTGAGGCCGCTTGCGCGTCCTGCTGGGCAAGGTCGGCCCGCATGCCGACATAAAGGGACCACACCAGCGCAAGCATCACGAATGTGAAGGGCAGGGCGCTTGCGATGGTCGCCGATTGCAGCGCACCGAGCCCGCCTGCCAGCAATAGCCCGGCCGCCACAACGCCCTCCATGACGCACCAGAAGATGCGCTGCGCGGTTGAGGTTTCCGTCTCCCCGCCGGCCGCGATGGTGTCCACGACCAGCGAACCCGAATCCGAGGAGGTGATGAAAAACACCGCAACGAGAATGACTGCCAGCGTCGAGGTGACCGCCGGGAGCGGCAGGTAGGTAAAGAACTGGAACAGCCCCACCGCCACGTCGTTGGCCACCGCCGCGCCCAGTTCTCCGGCCGCCACCCCGGTGTCGATAAACATCGCCGTATTGCCGAACACCGTCATCCAGAAAAAGGTGAAGCCGGCCGGGATGAACAGCACCGCGACGATGAATTCGCGCACCGTGCGCCCGCGCGAAATGCGCGCGATGAACATGCCAACGAACGGCGACCACGAAATCCACCAGGCCCAGTAGAACAGCGTCCAGCCATCGACCCAGGGCGTGGGCTCATAGGCATAGATGTTGAAGGTCCGCAACAGCAGCGTATCGAGATAGAGCCCGATATTCTGAACGAAATCGCGGAAAAGATCCGCCGTCGGCCCCACGATCAGCACGAACACCATGAGCAGAACGGCCACGACCAGATTGGTTTCCGAAAGGATGCGCACGCCTTTGTCGAGCCCCGTGACCACCGAGACGGTTGCCAGCGTCGTGATGATCGCGATCAGCGGCACCTGCACCTGCGGTCCGATCGGCAGGCCGACCAGATAGTTGAGCCCGGCATTGATCTGGTTGACCCCGAGCCCCAGCGAGGTGGCGATTCCAAACATCGTGCCCACAATGGCGAAGATGTCGACAGCGTGCCCGATCGGTCCGTTGATCCGGCTCCTGAGCAGTGGGTAAAGCCCGGACCGTATGGTCAGGGGCAGGTTGTAGCGATAGCCGAAATAGGCCAGCGACAGCCCCACCACGGCATAGATCGCCCAGGCATGGATGCCCCAGTGAAAAAACGTCACCGCCATCGATTCGCGCATTGCCGCGATACTGCCCGGCTCGGCGGTCGGCGGAGCGTAAAAATGGGTCATCGGTTCGCCGACGGCATAAAACATCAGCCCGATTCCCATGCCGGCCGCAAACAGCATCGCTATCCAGGAGAGATATTTGAAGTCCGGCGTCGCATCGTCGGGTCCCAGCTTGAGCGATCCGAAGCGCCCCAGCGAAAACAGCAGCACCGCCGCGAGGAAAATGCCCACCGACAGCAGGTACAGCCAGCCGAAATTGCCAAGAATACCGGCCTGCAATGCGGAAAAGATATCGGCTGCCTGATCGGGCACCACGACCCCGATCAAAAGGAAGACGGCAATAATGATTATGGCGCCGAAAAAGACCGGTGGATTGATGACGAAACCCGAAAACATGAACCCCACTCATTTCTTGTTCAGGCCACCAGACAACAGCGGCCCGGGGCGATCAAACTGAGCAAAGTCTATCAGTGCGTGGCGGTGTTACAACCGCCTGTGGAAAACAACGCGTTTTCCCTCACGGCTTGCGCGAGGCGGTCTCCTTGAGCAGCAAATCCTTGGCCTGGTTGATCTTGGCGGCCAGAAACGCCGATCCGCCCGTGTCGGGGTGGACCTTTTTCATCAGTTTGCGATGTGCCGCCTTGATCGCCTCGGCACTGGCTCCCGGTTCCAGCCCGAGCACCTCATAGGCTTCCTCCAGCCCGCTGACGCCGGGCGCCGTGTGGGAGGCCTCGGCTTCCTCATCGCCGGTTTCCATTCCGAACTCACTGGCGAAATAGTCGCGCCAACCGGCGCGATTGGCGTCCAGCCAGCTTTTGTAAAGTGCCAGCGAGTCCGGATCATCGCCCACTTCATCATAGAGCGCCCAGCACTCTTCCGCTGAAAGGTCGGCCAATTCGCGTCCGGCAAAATGCCCCGCCCGCACAGTGCCCGAAACCGACCCCGTTTCGTGTTCGAGTTTCATGTCGAGATAGGCCGAAGAAACGCTCGAGACATTGTTCGGGCTCGACAGGCCGGCCCCGAAATCGATCGGCCCCAGCCGTCCGCGCATCAAGACGCCCAGCCCGCCCGCCGCCATGAAACTGGCCAAGAGCATTTGCCCACGCAGGCCAAGCAACGCCGCGCCTGCGACAAGTCCGCCCCCCACAACCCAGCGCAACGTGCGCACCAATTGCCGGATCTCGCCCTGCACAAAAAGTGAATAGAGATAGAGCGCGATCAGCGCCACGGCGCCGACAAGCAGCAACCAGATCATGAAAGCTGTTCGAGGAGCAGTTTCGCCGTCCCGCCCTGCTGGAGTTTGAGCGCCGCTCGTCCGCCGCTGGCATAGGCGGCCACTGCCCGCAGCAAGGCGGCCAGTTCCGCCGCCGCGCCGGCGTTGAACCGCGCATAGGCGCCCTTGGTCAGCCGCGCGAATTCCTTGAAGGCCGTTTGCGCCATCGGGTCGTGTCCTTCCTGAAACAGGAACATCGGACAGCCCAAGAGCCCCAGCTCGCCCGCCTTCTGGGCCAGCTTGTCGATATCTTCTTCCATGGCGTCGCCCACATAGACGACGGCATTGATCTTTTTCTTGTTGTGCTCGGCTCGGGCGTGGGCGAACACCTTGGAAATCTGGGTGTGCCCGCCGCGGCAATCGATGCCGGTCATAAGGCCCGCCAGCGCCCGCGCGTCGGAAACCCAGCGCGAAGCCCGGCATTCCCCAAAGCCGCGGAAATAGATCAACTGGACATCGAGCCCGCCTGTCTTGGCCACGGTTTCAAACATTTCGCCCTGCAACTGGCAGGCCAGATCCCAGGTGGGCTGGCGGCTCATTGTGGCGTCCATGGCAAACAGCAGGCGACCGCGTTCATCCGCATTCGTCGTCCTCGCAGCACTCATGGCGCCCACTTTGGCAACGAAATCGGCGACCTCCGCATGCGATGCGCGATCGGCGGTCGGAGGGGTATTGGGAGCTTTCGTCGGTGTCTTTTCGGCCACGTCCTCTCCTTTCCCTCCGAATATGGGCCGCGGCGCCGTGCCCTGCAAGGTCGGGTCGGCCGCGCCGCTTGTCTTCGGTTCAATTTTCCGGCAAAAGTTCAACTCGATACTACGACGGCCGGACCTCATCACCAAAAATGCCAATATCGTCAAAGGGCTTTGCCCGGTCCAGCCTTGCGCTGATCATAGTTGGCCTTTTGGCGCTGATAGGCATTGTCGGCACCGCAATCTGGCTGGTCGAACGCAACGGTGCCCATTTCGACGAAGTGGCCGAGGCCCGCGGTGCGCGCATTGCGGCGGTCGATTTGCGCAATTTGCTCCAGAGTGCCCAGTCGAGCCAGCGCGGCTATCTGCTCACGCTCGATGAACGCTACCTCGAGCCTTATCGCGACGTCGTCGATCGCATAATGCCCGCTTACGATCTGCTCAATCAACTGCTTGTGCCCTATCTGGCGGCCGAGCAGCCCATGATCCAGATGCGCACCGATATCGAAAACAAGCTGGCCGAGCTCGACAGGACGCTCGATCTGGCCCGGCAGGGCAATCTGCAAGGCGCGTTGGACCTGGTGCGGACCGATCAGGGCGAAATCATCATGGAGCGGATCACAACACTCCTCGACGCGATCGTCAGCGCGGCCGACGAGCGAACCTTCAATGGCGTTGTCGAACAGCGTGGTGCCGTGGGCGCGCTGCGCATCATCGCCATTATCGGCGCACTGGTCATCATCGGGGTTGTCGGTGGCGCCGCCTGGCTGGTCCTGCGCTACACGCGCGAAATCGATACGGCTCGCGCCGAGGTCGAAATCCTCAACCGCGACCTGGAGGCCCGGGTCGGCGAGCGCACACGCGACCTCATGCGCGCCAACGAGGAAGTGCAGCGTTTCGCCTATATAGTGACCCATGATTTGCGCTCGCCGCTCGTCAACATCATGGGCTTTACCTCCGAGCTCGAGGCTTCCCTTGGCCCCATCAACGCACTCGTTGACAGCCATTCCGGCGATCCCGAGGATCCGGTTCTCCTCGAAGCGCGCCGGACTGCGACCGAAGACCTTCCCGAGGCCATAGGGTTCATCCGCTCTTCGACAAAGAAGATGGATGGCCTGATCAACGCCATTCTCAAGATTTCACGGGAGGGTCGGCGCAAGCTCAAGGCCGAGCGGATCGATCTCGAAGAGCTTGTGGAATCCGCTGTATCGGCCGTGCGCCATCAGGTCACCGAATCCGACGGCGAGATAATTATCGAGGTTTCCAGCCCACCGGTGTTTTCCGACCGCCTGGCGCTGGAACAGATTTTGGGCAACCTTCTCGACAATGCCATAAAGTACCGGCATCCAGAGCGCCCCATAGCGATTACCGTTAATGGTCGGCAGGAACGCGACGGCCGTATCGTTATCGATGTGATCGACAATGGCCGTGGAATTTCCGCCCAGGATCATGACCGCGTGTTTGAGCTGTTCCGGCGATCGGGCAACCAGAATGTCCCCGGAGAGGGTATCGGGCTCGCCCATGTGCGGATAATGGCCCGCAATCTTGGCGGGGACATCCAGTTGCAATCGAACCCTGAGCAGGGAACCACGTTTACCGTTACAATCGCGCCTGATCTGCGCGCCATCGCAAAAAGCAAGGATTGATCATGACCGAGGCAAAACCAGTCACCATTCTTATGATCGAGGATGATGATGGGCACGCGCGCCTGATCGAAAAGAACATCCGTCGCGCCGGGGTCAACAATGAGATCATCCCCTTCGTCAACGGTACCGATGCGCTGGCCTATCTGTTTGGCGAGGATGGCAGCGGCGTCGTGAGCACCCATCGTCACTATCTGATCCTGCTCGATCTCAACCTGCCCGACATGACCGGGGTTTCAATTCTCGAAAAGGTCAAGGCAAACCCCCATACAAAGCGCACGCCTGTCGTTGTGCTCACCACCACCGATGACGAGCGCGAGATTCAGCGCTGCTATGATCTTGGTGCCAATGTCTACATCACCAAGCCGGTGGACTATGACGGATTTGCCAACGCCATCCGCCAGCTGGGCATGTTCTTTTCCGTCATGCAGGTTCCGGAGACCGCGTAAGGCAAATGCCCAACAGACCCGCCAAAATTCTCTATGTTGATGACGATCCCGCCCTCGGGCGGCTGGTCCAGAAGGTGCTGGGCCGACAAGGTCGCGAGATCATCCATGTCACCTGTGCCGAACAAGGCTTTGAACGGCTTGGTGGGGGCGACATCGATGTCCTCGTTCTCGATCACTATCTGGCCGACGGCACCGGGCTGAGCATGCTTGAGGAGGTGGCGGCAGGTGAGGAATCCCCACCGGTCGTCTATGTGACCGGATCGACCGAAGCGGCAATTGCCGTCTCCGCGCTCAAGGCCGGTGCGGCCGATTACGTCCTCAAGACCGTGGGCGAGGATTTTCTCGAGCTTTTGAGCAATGCTGTCGAACAGGCCATTCTGACCTCGCGCCTGCGCAAGGCGCGTGAGCAGGCCGAGCGCGAACTGCGCGCCGCCAAGGAGCGCGCCGAACTGGCTCTGGCCGAAGTCAACCATCGCGTCGCCAATTCGTTGGCGTTGGTTGCTGCGCTTGTCAGGCTCCAGGCGGCCGCTGTTGCCGACCCGGCGGCAAAGGAAGCGCTCGCCGAAACCCAGGGGCGCATCTCGGCAATTGCCGGTATCCACAAGCGACTCTACACCACCGATGACGTTCGCTTTGTCGAGATCGATGCCTATCTGGGCAATCTGGCCAACGAAATACAGATCTCAATGAGTCTCGACGGCGCCGCCGCAGACATCAAGCTCGTCGCCGAAGCCATCCGCATTCCCACCGACAAGGCGGTTTCGGTCGGCGTTATCGTCAATGAGCTGGTCACCAACGCCGCCAAATATGCCTATCGGGATCGCGAGCCCGGCGAAATCCGCGTCAAAGCCAGCCAGATCGAGCCCGGTACGTGTGAGATCATCGTCGAGGACGATGGGGTAGGGTGGACCGGCGAGGGCAAAATTCATGGCACCGGCGTGGGGTCTCGCGTCATTGCCGCAACGGCGACGGGGCTTGGCGCGACGCTTGCCTATGACGAGGTGCCGCAAGGCACCCGTGCCCGCCTGCAGATCGAAATCTGATTCGCGGGCGGCAACAATGGCTTGAAGCGACGTCGGTCGTTTCCATGCGGCTGTTTGGGTTACTGCCCCAGTTCCCGAACATAATTTGCGAACTGCTCGATCTGTTCGCGCGCGCCGCTTTCCATGCCCGAGGCGACAACGGCATCGCGGCTCGCAAAATCGTCGAAATGGGACGTGCCGATATAGCGGGTCGTCTCGCCCATATCTTCAAAGCGCTGGGTCTCGCGTCCTTCCTTGCCCTTGGTTGAAGCGAACGGGCTCTCAAATCCGAAAGTGTTCACATAGCCTTCCGGCGCATCGATCTCGACGAACCGGCCAAAAAAGGTGACCTTGCCGGCATCCCGCACGTCCTGCACATAGCGCCAGCTCCCGCCTGGCCTGAAATCATGTTCGATGATCTCCACCGGTCCGATGGACCGTGGCCCCCACCACCGCGCGACGTGTTCGCGTTCGGTATAGGCCTTCCAGACCAGCGCACGGGGCGCCTTGAAGGTGCGGGTGAAGGTAATGATTGGCTTGTCGGCCGGAAGGTCGATGACTGTGTCGCTCATTGGACTGTTCCCTGGCTTACTGTTTTGAATCGGGGTCGCCGCGCTGAAGCTCGGCAAGGTAGGTTTCGAACTGGTCGAGATTGTCGTCCCAGAACTTCCGGTAGGCATCGAGCCAGCCCTGAAGGTCTTTCAGCGGGCTCGCCACCAGCGTGCAGTAGCTGAACTGCGCGTCCTTCTTGCGCCCGATCAGCCCGGCGTTCTCGAGCACCTTGATGTGCTTGGAGACGGCAGCCAGGCTCATCTCGTGCGGCTCGGCCAATTCCCCCACGCTCGCCTGGCCCAATGAGAGCCGGGCCAGAATGTCGCGGCGTGTGGGATCGGCGAGGGCGCCGAAGATCTGGCTGAGAGGGTCGCTGGCGGGCATTGTATTCAACCGTTTAGTTGTAAACTAATTAGTTGAATACAAGCGGAACCCAAGCCTGTCAAGCGCTCGCTTGCAGGGCCCTTCCCTCCCGGACCGCTATGAAGAGATCAGAAACCGCCGCCGGTCTTGAATCCGCCGCCCTTGAAACCGCCACCGGTCTTGAATCCGCCGCCGCCAAAGCCGCCGCTGCGGGGGCGCGAGAAGCCGCCCCAATTGCCGCCCGAAGGCGGCCGTGGCGAAAAGCCGCCCGGCGGCACCGAAAACCCGCCTTTCGATCTTTTCGACCGGGGCCGCGAAGTGGGAACGATCGGGCCCGATGTGCCGGTCCAGTCCTGGGACTCCCGCCACTGGCCCCAATAGGCCGCCGCGGTCATCCCGCCCTTGAGAAATTCGGTCAAAAGATCGCCCACCAGCTTGTCATTGCCGAACCGGGACCGGGGGTCGTCATAGCGCGATTTCTTGAACTCGAACTCTATGTCCTCGAGCTCGCGCCTGCGCGCCTCGAGCACCTTGAGCCGGCTGCGTTCATCGTCGAGCTCGAGCTGCTCTTCGGCAATGCGCCGCCGCGTCTCCTCGAGCCGCACCACGATCGCGTCGTCCTCCTCGGTGCGGGTGGCCCGCGCTTCGGTCAGAAGCTTCTCGATGCCCGTGGCGCTGATCGCCTCGGCCAGCATGTCCACGGCCTTGGCGAAGGCCGGGTCGCCCCCGTCGGCAATCTGCTTTTGCTTTTCCGTCAGGTTCTCGCGCTCGTCCTCGATAGCCAGCAATTCCGCATCGATGGCCTCAACCCGCGCCTGTGCCGCCTCCAGCGCCGCACGTGCCTTCGCGCCACCGGCCGCATCCAGCGCCGCCGTCTCGCGCGCCCGAACCTTCTCGTCGAGCGCGTCAGCATCGGCGGCCAGTTTCTCGGCATGCTCGCGCAGGCGCTCGGGTATGGCGATCAGCATTGCATAATTGGGCCGCGCATCGGCAAAGCCCACCAGCCGCGCCACCCACTCGTCGAGCATGCGCGTTATGTTGCCGGCCTTGTAGGCACCAGTGCCGTATCCGCGATCCCACAGATAGGAAAACAGCGGATCGTCGCGATAGGGCTTGCCCTTTTCTTCACGGTCCGCCTCGGCCATATCGGCCTTGCGATCGGCTTCATTGGCGACCTTTTCGGTCTCGGCCCGCTCTGCAACCAGCGCCCCATAGGCCGCGTCATTGGCCAGCGCCGCCTTGACGGGTTCGTCCAGGGCGTCGATTTCGGCCTGCCATTTCTGCGTATTTTCGAGCAGGTCCTGCCGCTCGGTGCTCAGCTTGGCAAGTTCTGTCTCCTTGCCCGCCAGCACCTTTTCCATGTCGGCCATCGCGGCGGCATGGCTCTTGAGCATCTCGCGCGCCCGGCTCTCGGCCTGGCTCAGCGTTCCGGTCAATTCGGCCCGCACCTGGGGCGAAAGCCGCACGGTGGCCAGCGCCCGCAATTGCCCCAATTCGGTCTCGCGCAGCTTGCCGACGCGCTCATTGGCCCGCGCGATGCGCTTTGTGATGTCGTCTTCCTCGCGCCTTATGTCGCGCAGCGCATCATCGAGCGCCCGCATGGCCTGAGGTCCGCTTACACTCATTGCAGCCTCACCATTGGGTAATCGCCCCGTCCATGACCGGCATGGCGTAGTCGGTATCAAGGAACCCGTACTGCTTTATGCCCAAAATGTTGCGCTGGATGATGCCGTCATCCTGCCGGTCGGCGCGCACCGCCTCATAGGTGACATCGGGCACCCTTATGGCCCAGGTCGAAACCTCTTCGGTCTGCCCTGTCTCCTCATTGGTGATCGGCAGTGTCACCGGATTCTGCTCGGGGCCGATCGCCTCGACCACGAGGTAATAATTGGTCGCTTCGGTATTGTCCTTGGGGAACCGCCAGATCCCCGTGGATTCGCCCGGCCGGTTGACGATACGGATCGAATATTCGGCCAGAAGCGTTTCATGGATGGCTTCGAGCTGATCGATCGCCGCCAGCGCGCCCTCGCGATCGCCGCGCTCGGCCGCCGCCTTGCCGCGCTCTACCCAGGGCTCGGCCACTTCGAGCGCCGACTGCACCTTGGTTTCGTTGAAAATCTGCTGATAGATCTCGTCCATCCGGGCCGGCAGTCCCTCGGCCAGCTCGATCCGCGCCGCCGCCTCCATGCCCGCCTGATAGGGCCGATAGACGAGAAAATATCCTCCCAGCACCACAGCCAGCAGCGCCGCCCCGATCAGCACGGGCCGCCCCCAGCGCTGCCGGCTCACATAGAGCCGGGCCAGCCGTTTGGAGAATGTATTGGGCGGCGGGGTATAGGTGAACCGGCTCTCGGCCAGCGCCTTGACGCCTTCCTTGAGGATATGGTCTGGAACCTCGATCCCCTGGTCGTGATAGATCTTGCGCAGGCGCTCGATCAGTTCGGCTTCGCGGGCGGTGGCCCCCAGTTCGCGAGCCACGAGATTTTGCTCATGGCGCAGTGTATCCACCACGTCCATGGCCAGCATCACATCGTCCAGCGGCGCCTTGCCAGTCTGTCCCGTTATTGCCCCACCGCTTGCCATAATCGGGTTATCGCATCCTAACGGGCCGAAACGAGGGCGTTGCCTTCAGCGGCGAGCGTTGCCAGCCGCTTCTTGCCGTCTTCGACGGCGTCACGGATTTCAGCCGAATTCTTGGTGGCCTGGTCGCGCATTTCGGAGATGATGGCGATGCTCTTTTCCTGATAGCTCACCACACTGTCGACGAGCTTTTTGACCGCATCGGCGCGGATGGTCGGACCATACCCGGCCTTGAGCGCTTCTTCCTGCACCTTGCCGCCGATGTCCGAAAGCGTTTCGAGACTCTGGCTCATGCCTTCTTTCATGGCATTGAGCGTTTCGGTGGATTCATGGAGCCCGAACAGGCCCGTAAACGAGGCCGAAAGGGCTGTGAGCACGGTTTCGTTGGTCGAAAAGAACGAGATCGACTGCTGATAGACACGCTCCTTGGCATTGGTCGTCTGCATCAGCCGCGCCATGATCACTTCAGAGGTCGAATAGGAGATCGTCAGATTGTCCGAAAGATCCTTGGCGATCTGATAGCGGCGTTCCTCGTTCTGCAGGTCGCGCACCCGTTCGTCCCGCGCCATCTCCAGCCGCGCCCGGTCGGCGGGCGTGCCTTCGGTGAACGCGTTGAGCTTTTCGGTCGCAGCCTTGAGGTCAACCTTGCGCTGCTCGAGCTGCGCGCTGGCGATTTCGAGCACTTCGAGCGCCATCACTTCGGCCTGCTTGAGCGCGCCGCGGAAGTCGCGATAGGCTTCAAGGATCGTGTGTTCGCGGTCGATCTGGTCCTTGGTGTCTTTCGAGACGTCGAGATAGGTGTCGCGAATCTTGTCGAACCGCGCCGCGATATCGCCGCGCGAAACCTTCATCCACACGTTCGAGGCCCGCTCGAAAATATCGATCTTGCCGTCCTCGAGCTGGTCGACCATGCCCTTGGCATCGTCACGGATCGAGTTGAACGATTTTGTGATGTCCTCGTAGCGCTCGCCCACATTCATGGCAGCGACCTGAGTGCGCACCACCTCGTTAAAGGCACTCGCCTGGGTCAGAACGCGCCCGATCAGGATGACTTTTGTGTCGTCGAGATGGGTGATTTCGGCCAGAAGTCCGGTGATCGGCGCTTCGCCGGACTCGCCCTCGGGCCATAGCCCAAGATCCTTGATCGCCGCCACGGCCTTGTCCAGATACTGGAGCGGTTTGTCCATAAGCTGGGGAGCTTCGGTTTGGGTCATCTCGGTGCTCATTGCCCACGTCCCTGTTGCAACTTTGGCAGATGTGGTGACATGATTCCGCCTTGCAACAGATAAGACAATTGCGCATGCACAACATGGCGCTGTTTTATCGCCATTGGTGCCAAAAAGCCGCATACACGGTGTTTGAGTTAAATGAAGAGGAAGACGGCTTGGATTTCGGTGGACGCTACAGGGTCGAAGCCAATCGGCTCGCGGTTTGGAACGCGCTCAACGATGCTGAAGTGCTCAAGGCCTGCATTCCCGGCTGCAAGTCGATCCGCTGGGTGTCCGATACCGCGCTCGAACTCGAAATCTCCGTCAATCTCGGCGTGGTCCAGCCAACCTTCAAAGGCGATCTGTTTCTCTCCGATATCGATCCGGCCATAAGCTATACCCTGACCGGTCAGGGCAGGGGCGGGCTGCTGGGCAAGGCCCAGGCCTCGGCCGATATCACCTTGATGGATCTCGATACGGCCACGCTTTTAAGCTTTGAGGCCACCGGGGGCGCTTCGGGACAGATCATGAAACTGGGCAGGGCCATCGTCGGCAATTCCGCCCAGAAGGTCATAGACGGCTTTTTCGAACGTTTCGGCACGGCCATGGGCGCCAGGGTGGTCCCTTTGGAGCCGCAGCTTTAAGCGGATATCTTCGCGGTTTACCGCAATCCCAAAATTTTTTGCCCAAATGGTCAAAAAACTGAAATTCTCTATTGCGTCTGCCTTGTTTGCGCGATTGTATCTGAACCCATCGCGCGTGGAAATGCACCGGCCGTCGCCGGGCCCCTTTCTGCAGCCCGTGAATAGGGAGCATCAATCATGTCCAAAACAACAAAGACTGGCATCGCCGCCCTCGCCGGCGTCGCCCTGACCACACTTCTGGCCGGCACGGCCCTTGCCGATCCCGCGCTCGTTTATGATGGCGGCGGCAAGTTCGACGCTTCGTTCAACGAGGCGGCCTATACCGGCGCCGAACTGTTCAAGACCGATACCGGGCAGGACTATCAGGATCTTGAAATTGCCGGCGATGCCCAGCGCGAACAGGCCATCCGCCAGTTTGCCGCGCGCGGCAACAACCCCATCGTTCTGCCGGGCTTTTCCTGGGAAACCGCACTGCGCGCCGTTGCCCCTGATTTCCCGGATACCTCGTTTGTCATCATCGACACCGTCGTTGACGATATCGACAACGTGCGCTCGGTGGTCTTCAAGGAGCATGAAGGCTCCTTCCTGGTCGGCGCGCTGGCTGCCATGGCCACCGAAACGGGCACCATCGGCTTCATTCCGGCCTTCGATTTCTCGCTGCTTCAGGCTTTCGGCTGCGGCTACAAGCAGGGCGCCGCTTACGTGAACCCCGACATCGAAGTGATCGAAACGGCCATCGGCACGGGCTTTGATGCGTTCAACAACCCCGGTGGTGGCACCGAAGTTGCGCGCAGCCAGATCGATCGTGGCGCGGACGTCATCTATCACGCCGCAGGCGGTGCCGGTGTCGGCGTTCTCCAGGCCGCGGCGGATGCCGGCGTTCTCGGCATCGGTGTGGACTCCAACCAGAACCATCTCCACCCCGGACAGGTTCTGACCTCGATGCTCAAGCGCGTTGACGTTGCCGTTTACGACGCCTTCGAAGATTTTGCCAATGATGAATGGACCAACGACGTTCAGGTCCTCGGTCTCGCCGAAGAAGGTGTCGGGGCGGCTTTTGACGAAAACAACGCCGAACTGATCACCGACGAGATGCGCGCCATGGTTGACGAGATCACGGCCAAGATCGTCTCGGGCGAAATCGTCGTTCACGACTACCGCGAAGACGAGTCCTGCCCGGTCTGATTCGTCGCCCCTTTAAGGGAAGGGTCCGATAATGGACACGCAAACCGAAAACGTTCAGCGGCCGGCTCCGGCCGCTGACACCTCTCTTGCGATCGAACTGAAAAAGATCAACAAGAGGTTCGGGCCGGTTCACGCCAACAGGGATATAGACCTGGCCGTTGCGCGCGGCACGGTGCATGGCATCGTGGGCGAGAACGGGGCCGGAAAATCGACCCTGATGTCGATCCTCTACGGCTTTTACCACGCCGACAGCGGCGAGATCGTCGTCAACGGCCGCCCGGTCGTCATTCACAATTCCTCCGACGCGCTGGCGCTTGGCATCGGCATGGTTCACCAGCATTTCATGCTGGTCGACAATTTCTCGGTCATCGAAAACGTCATTCTGGGTGCCGAGGATTCGGCGCTTTTGAGCCCCAGTGTCGAAAAGGCGCGCCGCGAGCTGCAGCGCCTTGCCGACGATTACGGGCTCAATGTTCCCGTCGATGCGCTGGTCCAGGACCTGTCGGTCGGCCAGCAGCAGCGGGTGGAAATTCTCAAGGCGCTCTATCGCGGCGCTGATATCCTTATCCTCGACGAACCGACCGGCGTGCTCACCCCGGCTGAAGCCGATCACCTGTTCAAGGTGCTCAAGACGCTGCGCGACGAGGGCAAGACCATTATCCTGATCACCCACAAGCTGCGCGAAATCATGGCGATCACCGATACGGTCTCGGTCATGCGTCAGGGCCAGATGGTGGAATCGCTGGTCACCTCGGAGACCAGCCCCGAGCAATTGGCCGAACTCATGGTGGGCCGCCGCGTCCTGTTGCGTGTTCACAAGGAAGAAGCAAAGCCCGGCGACGTGCTGCTGGACGTCAAAAATCTCGTCGTCACCGATGATGCGGGCACCGAGCGGCTCAAGGGCATCTCGCTCAGCGTGCGGGCCGGCGAAATTCTCGGCGTGGCCGGGGTCGCGGGCAACGGGCAGTCTGAATTGCTCGAATGCGTAGCCGGTATGCGCGCCGCCAAATCGGGCACCATTTCCATCAACGGCCAAGACGTGACCGCCGTCAACGAAGACAGCGCCGCCATGCTGCGCCGCAACGGTCTGGCCCATGTGCCCGAAGACCGTATCCGCATGGGGCTGGTCACCAATTTCTTCGAGTGGGAAAATGCCATTCTGGGCTATCATGAGAATTACGGCAAAGGGCTGATGCTCGACGTCAAGGCCGCTCGCGCCGAAGCGCAGCGCCATATCGAAAAATTCGACATCCGCCCCGCCAATGCCGATCTCAAGACCGCCAATTTCTCAGGCGGCAATCAGCAAAAGATTGTCCTGGCCCGTGAGATGGAGCGCGACCCCGACGTTCTGATCGTCGGCCAGCCGACCCGCGGCGTCGATATCGGCGCCATCGAATTCATCCACAATCAGATCATCAAGATGCGCGACGCTGGCAAGGCCATATTGCTGGTTTCCGTCGAGCTTGATGAAATCCGCTCCCTTTCGGACCGCATTGTCGTCCTGTTCGATGGCCAGATCGTCGGGGAAGCCGATCCGGTCACCGCCGACGAGGGCGAACTGGGCCTGCTCATGGCCGGGGTCAAGGCGGGCGAGAAAACCAAATCCACCGAGTCGAGCCAATGAGTGCGTCCATGCCCTTGCCCCGCTGGGTCGATGTCATCCTTCTGCCGGTGCTCAACGTCACGCTGGCCTTCATCATCGGGGGCATCGTCGTTCTGATCGTGGGTGAAAACCCGATAGAAGCCGTGCGTATCATGCTCTATGGCGCCTTCGGCTATGGCTACGGGTTCGGCTTCACGCTCTATTACACCACCAATTTCATCTTTGCCGGCCTTGCCGTCGCCGTGGCCTTTCATGGCGGGCTGTTCAATATCGGCGGCGAAGGGCAGGCCTATGTCGGCGGGCTCGGCGCCATCCTGGTCGCTCTGGCCGTCGGTGGCTTGCACTGGGCCTTCGCCCTGCCGCTCATCATGATCGCCTCGGCGCTTTTCGCCGGCGCCTGGGCCTTCATTCCCGGCTATCTGCAGGCCAAGCGCGGCAGCCATGTGGTTATCACCACCATCATGATGAACTTCATCGCCACCTCGATGATGAGCTACATCATCTCGCGCATTCTCAAGCCCGAAAACATCAACTCCGACGAGAGCGCCCGCATCGTCGATGTGACCCGTGTGCCGTTCCTGTCCGAATGGATACCCTTGCTGCGCAACACCCCGGTCAACATCTCCTTCATCCTCGCCATTCTCGCCCTGGTCGGCGTCTACATCCTGATCTGGCACACCAAATTCGGCTACGCCCTGCGCACCATGGGACACAACGGCACCGCCGCGCGCTATGCGGGCATGTCCAACGCAAAGCTCATCATGGCCACCATGGCCATTTCCGGCGCGCTGGTCGGCATGGTCGCCGTCAACGACACCGCCGGCGCCCACGGACGCCTGATTTTGGGTTACGTCGCTGGCACCGGCTTTGTCGGCATCGCCGTGGCCTTCATGGGCAAGGCGCACCCGATCGGGGTGGGGCTCTCGGCGCTGCTCTTCGGGGTGCTCTATCAGGGCGGGCAGGAGCTGGCCTTTACCATGCCCGCCATCACCCGCGAGATGATCGTCACCATCCAGGCCCTCGTGATCCTCTTCACCGGCGCCATGAGCAACATGCTGCGCCGTCCGGTCGAATTTGCCTTCATGGCCACCCGGCAGAAGCGAGACCCCGATCCCGTGCCGCAAGAGAAGGGGGCATAGGCGATGGAAGACATTATCTCGGTTCTCACCACCACCATCCGCGTCTCGACCCCGCTGATCCTCGCCTGCCTCGCCGGCCTTTACTCCGAGCGCTCCGGCATCGTCGATATCGGGCTCGAGGGCAAGCTGCTCGGCTCGGCCTTCGGCGCCGCCGTCGTGGCCTCGGTCACCGGCAATGTCTGGCTCGGGCTCATGGCCGGCATCGGCGTATCACTGATGTTTTCGGCCGTGCACGGCCTCGCCTCGATCAATTTCCGCGGCAATCAGATCATTTCCGGCGTGGCGCTCAATTTCCTCGCCTCGGGCCTCACCGTCTTTCTGGGCGCCGCCTGGTTCGGCCGTGGCGGCAACACGCCCGCCCTGTCCGGCGGTGCCCGCTTTTACGGCATCGAATTGCCCTTCGCGCGCGAGCTGGCCGGCGTTCCGGTCATCGGCCCCATCTATTCGGGGCTCCTGTCCGGACACACGATCCTCACTTATCTCGCCTTCCTCGCCGTGCCATTGACCGCATGGGTGCTCTGGCGCACCCGCTTCGGGCTGCGCCTGCGCGCGGTGGGCGAAAATCCAAAGGCCCTGGACACCGCCGGCATGTCGGTGAGCTTCCTGCGCTACAAGGCCCTTGCCATAACCGCCGTTCTGGTTGGCACAGGCGGGGCGTATCTCTCGACGGCCCAGGCCGCCAGCTTCTCGCGTGAAATGAGCTCGGGCCGTGGCTATATCGCGCTCGCGGCGCTCATCTTCGCCAAGTGGAGACCCTATCCCGCCCTCGGCGCCTGCCTCCTGTTCGGCTTCCTTGAAGCCATGCAATACCGCCTGCAAGGCGTCGAACTCCCGCTGATCGGCGCTGTCCCCACCCAGGCCATGCAGGCTCTGCCCTACGTCCTCACCATCCTGCTGCTTGCCGGCTTTGTCGGTCGCGCCATCGCGCCCAAGGCGGCCGGCCAGCCCTATGTCAAGGAGCGGTGATGGCAACACTTTCGCCTCAGGACAAAACCCTGTTCGACGCAGCCGAGGCCGTCCGCGCCCGCGCCTACGCGCCCTATTCGAACTTCCATGTCGGCGCCGCCATCCTTGCCGATGACGGAAACATCTATTCGGGCTGCAATGTCGAAAACGCCGCCTACCCGGTGGGCAATTGCGCCGAACCCTCGGCCATTGCCGCCATGCTGGCCGGCGGCGGCAAGCGCATCGAAAAGATCTTCGTGACGGGCCCCGGCACAACCCCCGTCACCCCCTGCGGCGGCTGCCGCCAGCGCATCCGCGAATTCGCCTCCGAAACCACTCCGATCATCTGCCTCGGGGTCGAAGGCGAGCCGCTCTTTACGACGCTGGGCGAACTTCTGCCGCACTCTTTCGGCCCGGAATTTTTGAACCGGGCCTAAAAAGGCATTTGAACCATGGCCAAGGCACAAAAGACCATCCGCAATCTGGCGGGCGATACCCCGATCGATGCCGCGCTGATCCTGGGCTCGGGCCTGTCGGACATCGGCGACCTGCTGACCGACAAGGTCACGATCCCCTTTTCCGATCTCAAGGGCTTCCCCCAGGGCGGCGTTTCCGGCCACGGCAAGGATCTGCTCATCGGCCAGATGGGCTCCCGGCGTCTCGCCATCCTCACCGGCCGTCAGCACTATTACGAGCATGGCGACCCCGCCGCCATGCGCCCGGCGCTTGAAACCCTTGCCGAACTCGGCGCCAAAACGCTGCTCCTGACCAATTCCGCCGGCTCGCTCGATCACGACGTTCCGCCCGGCAATCTGATGCTGCTCTCCGATCACATCAATTACGCCGGCGTCAATCCGCTGATCGGCGAGGATACCGACGCCCGCTTCGTCAACATGGTCGATGCCTACGATCCCGAGTTGCGCGCCACGACCCACGCGGTCGCCGCCCGCCTCGAAATCGCCCTCAAGGAGGGCATCTATATGTGGTATTCTGGCCCCAGCTTCGAAACGCCGGCCGAAATCCGCATGGCCCAGACCCTGGGTGCAAACGCGGTCGGCATGTCCACGGTCCCCGAGGTGATCCTGGCGCGGTTCCTGGGCCTTAAGGTCTGGGCCTGTTCCTCGATCACCAATATGGGCGCCGGCATGGCTCAGGAGGTCATCTCCCACACCCAGACCAAGGACGTGGCGAAATACGGGGCCGAGAAATTGAAGCGCCTCATCCCGGCGCTGATGGAGGAGATATGAGTCTCAAGATCGTCGACAGCCAGAGCCACGCCACCGGCCACAAGCGCAATCCGGGCTTTCCGCTCGATCTCGATTGGGTCGAACGCGTGCGCATGAACCGCTCGGCGCTCGAACGCCGCGCCGGAACGATCGGCGCCCGCCGCTCGGTCAAAAAGGACCACCAGCTTGCCTGGCTTTTGAAGGCCGTGTCACTGATGGATCTGACCACGCTCAATTCCGATGACACGCAGGGCCGGGTCGAACGCCTGTGCGCCAAGGCCCGCAATCCCATCCGCGCCGATCTGGTCGAAGCCATGGGCGTCAAAAAGCTGGGCATCACCCCGGCGGCGGTCTGCGTGTACCACAATTTCGTTGCGACCGCCGTCAAGGCGCTCGAGGGTACAAATATCCCCGTCGCCGCGGTTTCCACCGCCTTCCCCCACGGCCTGACCCCCCTCAAGATACGTCTTGCGGAAATCGAGGCTTCGGTCGAGGACGGCGCGAAGGAAATCGACATCGTCATCGAGCGCGGCATGGTGCTCAGCGGCGATTGGCAGGGACTTTACGATCAGGTCCGTGCCATGCGCGCCGCCTGTGGCGAAGCTCACATCAAGACCATTCTTGGCACCGGCGAGTTGGCAACGCTCACCAATGTCGCCAAGGCTTCGCTGGTCTGCATGCTGGCCGGCGCCGATTTCATCAAGACCTCGACCGGCAAGGAAAAGACCAACGCGACCCTGCCCACCTCATTGGCCATGGTCCGCATGATCCGCTGGTTTCATGAGCAGACCGGCATCGAGATCGGCTACAAGCCGGCCGGCGGCATTTCAAAAGCCAAGGACGCGCTCACTTATATGGCGCTGATGCGTGAGGAACTGGGCCGCAACTGGCTCGAACCCCACCTGTTCCGCTTTGGCGCCTCCTCGCTTTTGACCGATATCGAACGCCAGATCGAACACGGCATCACCGGCCACTACGCCGCCGATTACCGCTTCGCGATGGCCTGAAACAATGAGCTTGTTTGGCAGGGGCCGGACGAGCGCAGCGAGGACCCCGGCCAACTTTTTGGCCGCCCCGCCGGAGCGCCAGCAATTGGCATAGCGAATAGCGTCATGCCAATTGCGATACGGCGCGTGAGGCAAAGGAGACTACAATGACCAAAGTGGCGGAAATCTTTGAAACCCTCGAATACGGCCCGGCCCCCGAAGCGCCCGGCCCGGCCCTCGATTGGCTGGCGGCCCATGGCAGGAAATTCGGCCATTTCATCGATGGTGATTTCACGAGGCCAGGCAAAACCTTCGCCTCGACCAATCCGGCCAATGGCGAAAAGCTGGCCGACATTTCCGAAGCCGGCAAAGCCGATGTGGACAAGGCCGTCAAGGCGGCCCGCGCCGCGTTCCCCGGCTGGTCGCAACTGAGCGGCTTTGAGCGCGCCAAATATCTCTATGCCATCGCGCGCCAGATTCAGAAGGAAAGCCGGCTGTTTGCGGTTCTTGAAACCCTCGACAATGGCAAGCCGATCCGCGAAACCCGCGACATCGATATCCCCCTCGTCGCCCGCCATTTCTATCATCATGCCGGCTGGGCCCAGCATCTGGGGAAATCCTTCCCCGACCATGTGCCCTATGGCGTTTGCGGTCAGATCATCCCGTGGAATTTCCCGCTGCTGATGCTGGCCTGGAAGATCGCTCCGGCCCTCGCGGCGGGCAACACAATTGTCCTCAAGCCCGCCGAATTCACATCGCTGACCGCATTGCTGTTCTCCGAAATCTGCGCTCGCATCGGCCTGCCCAAGGGCGTCGTCAATATCGTCACCGGGGCCGGAGATACCGGCGAGGCCATTGTCACCCACCCCGATATCGACAAGATCGCCTTTACCGGCTCCACCGAGGTGGGCAAGATCATCCGCCGCGCCACTGCCGGTTCGGGCAAGGGTCTTTCGCTCGAGCTGGGCGGCAAATCGCCATTCGTCGTGTTCGAGGATGCCGATCTCGACAGCGCCGTCGAAGGGCTGGTCGATGCCATCTGGTTCAATCAGGGGCAGGTGTGCTGCGCGGGCTCGCGCCTTCTTGTCCAGGAATCGATCGAAACCGCCTTCATCGCCAAGATCAAGCAGCGCATGAAAACCCTGCGCGTCGGCGATCCGCTGGATAAATCCATCGATATCGGCGCGCTCGTTGCCCCCGTTCAGGTCGAACGGGTTCTCGATCTTTTGAAGGCCGGCAAGGCCGAGGGTGGCGAGTTCTATTCGCCCGATGGCGATATGCCGCAAAAGGGGTGCTATGTCCGCCCCACGCTGGTCACCGGAATTTCTCCGGCCCACACGCTGGCGTCCGAAGAAATCTTCGGCCCCGTGCTCGTCGCCATGAGCTTCCGCACACCCCAAGAGGCGGTAGAGCTGGCCAACAACACCAAATACGGTCTCGCAGCATCGGTCTGGACCGAAAACGTCAATCTCGCCCTCGATATCGCCCCTCAGATCAAGGCCGGCGTCGTGTGGATCAATTCCACCAACCAGTTCGATGCGGCGGTGGGTTTTGGCGGTTATCGCGAATCCGGCTTCGGTCGCGAAGGGGGAAGGGAAGGCATGGCCGCCTACCTCAAGCCCGCCTGGGAGAAAAAACTCAAAGCCGCCCCGGACGTGAAACGGCCCACCCCGGCCGACACAAGCGAAACAACCGGCATCGACCGCACGGCAAAGCTCTATATCGGCGGCAAGCAGGCCCGCCCCGATTCAGGCTATGCAAGGTCCGTCCTGTCGTCCGGCGGCAAGCATCTGGGCGAAGTGGGAGAGGGTAACCGCAAGGACATCCGCAACGCTGTCGAAGCGGCCCGCGCCGCCTTGGGCTGGAGCAATGCCACGGCCCATAACCGCGCCCAGGTGCTCTATTATCTCGGGGAAAATCTCGACTATCGCAAAACCGAATTTGCCGATCGCATCCGGTCGATGACCGGGGCGTCGGCCAATGCGGCGCGACGCGAGGTCGATCTTTCGGTCGAGCGGCTGTTTGCCTTTGCCGGCTGGGCCGACAAGTTCGATGGTGCCGTTCACAATCCGCCCGCCCGCATGATGGCGGTGGCCATGGTCGAACCGGTTGGCGTTATCGGCATCGCCGCCCCGCTCGAAAGCGCGCTGCTCGGTGCCGTTTCCCTGCTCGCCCCGGCCATTGCCATGGGCAACACCACGGTCCTGATCCCCTCATCGGCCTATCCGTTGGCCGTCACCGATTTCTATCAGGTGCTCGAAACCTCCGATGTCCCCTCCGGTGTCGTCAACATCGTCACCGGCGATGCGAAATCACTGGCCACAACCCTGGCCGAACACGATGGCGTGGACGGCATCTGGTTCGCCGGTTCTCTGGCAGACTCCACCGAAATCGAAAAGCTCTCGGCAGGCAACGTCAAGCAAAGCTGGACCACCCGCGGACTTGCCTTCGATTGGGCCGACCCGGCATTGGAGGGCGATTACCTCCTAGGCAAAGCCACCCAGATCAAAAATGTCTGGGTGCCGTACGGAGCCTGATACCAAAAGGGCAATTTGACGACGCCCTCTCCACATCCCCAACTGTCATTCCGGGGTTTATTCCCGGAATCCAGGGCAGGGGCCGCGACACACGCAAACCTGGGCGGTTAAGATCGGAGCCTGAACCATGAACGAGAAGATCGAAGTCGAAAACTTCACCTCCCCCAACCACAAGACGCGGGTCGATAAGGCCAAATACATGGCGGTCCGCGAAGCGGTGATGAAACACATTCCCACAACCGAACCGGGCGCCACCCCGGCCGATCTGATCGCCGCCATCAAGCCCGACCTGCCCCAGGACCTGTTTCCCGGCGGCGAAAAAGCCGGCTGGTGGTTCAAATGCGTCCAGCTCGATCTTGAGGCCAAGGGCATATTGAAGCGCGCGCCCAAATCTCCTGTCCGGCTCCACAAGGTTTGATCTCGGTTTGCGCGTCTCAGGTACACAGTTTGGCATTATGGACAAGCACTCGCTGTTTCTTCCTTCTCCCCTCGGGGGAGAAGGTGGCGCGAAGCGACGGATGAGGGGGGCTTCTCTGTGACCCTTCTCCCCCAGGAAGTGATCGCGAGAAAACGCGACGGTCTTGAACTCGATACAGCCGATATCGCCGGTTTCGTCGCCGGACTCACCTCGGGCGCTGTCAACGACGCGCAGGCCGCCGCCTTTGCCATGGCCGTCTATTTCCAGAACATGACGCGTAATGAGCGGGTGGCGCTGACCCTCGCCATGCGCGATTCAGGCCGCGTGCTCGATTGGTCCGATCTCGATGGCCCCACGATCGACAAGCACTCGACCGGCGGAGTGGGCGATAATGTTTCACTGATGCTCGCGCCGATCCTGGCCGCCTGCGGCGCTTACGTTCCGATGATTTCCGGCCGCGGTCTCGGGCACACCGGCGGCACGCTCGACAAGTTCGATTCCATACCCGGCTATATGACCAATCCCGACATCGACACCCTGCGCCGGGTGGTCAAGGACGTAGGGTGCGCCATTATCGGCCAGACCGATGATCTCGCCCCCGCCGACCGGCGGCTCTATTCCATCCGTGACGTCACAGCGACTGTCGAAAACATCTCGCTCATTACAGCCTCCATCCTGTCCAAAAAACTCGCCGCCGGGCTCGATGCCCTCATCCTCGACGTCAAGACCGGCTCGGGTGCCTTCATGAAGACGCTCGAGGATTCAGTCGGGTTGGCCGAAAGCCTGGTATCGGTCGCCAATGGAGCGGGGCTGAAAACCGGTGCGCTCATAACCGACATGAACCAGCCGCTCGCCTCTGCGGCGGGCAATTGGCTTGAGGTGAAGAACGCCATCGATTTCCTCACCGGTGCCCATCGCGACCCGCGCCTCGAAGAGGTAACGCTGGCTCTTTGCGCCCACGGACTTGTCCTCGGTGGCATGGCTCTCGATTATGATGACGGGTTTATCCGCGCCAGGGTTGCGCTCGACAGCGGGGCCGCCGCCGAGAAGTTTTTTGCCATGGCAAATGCGCTAGGGTCCTGGCACGATTTGGAAAAATATGTGCCCGGTCCAGTGGGCGTGGTAAGGGAAGTGCACCCAGTGTCCATTGGGCGTGTAGCCCAAATCGATGTACGTGGAGTGGGCATGGCGGTGGTCGTTCTGGGGGGAGGACGCACCGACCCAAATCAGAAGCTCGACTACCATGTGGGCTTTGATCGCCTCGCCGGCATCGGCACGAAAGTCGACCCGCAAACCCCCATCGCCCGCATCCATGCTCGCGACGAGGCCACTGCCGCAGAGGCCGAAAGGCGCCTTCTCGCGGCTTACGTGATCGATGAGGATGCGCCTGAACATCCTGTTATCTATAGTGAAATTCCGCCCAAGGGAGGCCAGTGATGCCCCGCGCGATCTTATGTCTGCTCGATAGTTTCGGCATCGGCGGTGCCCCCGACGCCGCCGATTTCGGCGATGCGGGCGCCGACACCCTCGGCCACATCGCCCAGGCCTGCGCCGATGGCCGTGGCGATATCGAAGGCACCCGTAAGGGTATGTTATATCTGCCAAATCTCGACGGTCTTGGCCTCGGCGCCGCAGCCGAGCTCTCCACCGGCACGGTCCCGCCCGGCCTGAGCAACACCCCCCTCGGCGGGCGTTGGGGCGTCGGGCGCGAAGTCTCCATCGGCAAGGACACTCCCTCGGGCCATTGGGAAATCGCCGGCGTCCCGGTCCCCTTCGCCTGGGGCTACTTCCCCAACGAAAACCCCGCTTTCCCATTGGAATTGCTGGAGAAAATTTACGCGGCCGCAGGTCTTGAAGGCTCCCTCGCCAACACCCACGCCTCGGGCACAAAGGTCATCGAGGACTTCGGTGAAGAGTCGATCCGCACCGGAAAGCCCATCTTTTATACCTCGGTGGACTCAGTCTTCCAGATCGCCGCCCACGAGGAGCATTTCGGTCTCGAAAACCTCTACGCGCTCTGCGAGACGGTCTTCAAGTTCACAGCCCCCCTAAAGGTCGGTCGCGTCATCGCCAGACCCTTCCTCGGCGAAGATGCCAAGAGCTTCAAACGCACCGGAAACCGGCGCGATTTCGCCATCGATCCCCCCGAAGACACAGTGCTCGATCGCCTCAAATCGGCAGACCGGCAGGTCTATGCCATCGGCAAGGTCTCCGACATCTACGCAGCGCGCGGCATCACCCACAAGATCAAGGCATCGGGTAATATGGTGCTGTTCGATCGCACGCTCGAAGCCATGGACATGGCAACCGATGGCGCTCTGATTTTCACGAACTTCGTTGATTTTGATACAGAATTCGGTCACCGGCGCGATCCCGGCGGATATGCGGACGCCCTCGAACAGTTCGATCGCCGCCTCCCCGAACTCATCGCCAGGCTCCGCGACGACGATCTTCTGGTCATCACCGCCGATCACGGCAACGACCCCACATGGCCCGGCACCGATCACACCCGCGAGCAGGTGCCAATCCTGTTATTTAGCCGCTCTTTGGACAAGGGGAGCATTGGCTTGCGCCCCGTTCTGTCCGATATTGGCGAAACAATTGCCCACTGGCTGGGCATCGCGCCGGGAAAGCACGGCACGAGCGCCCTGTAACGATAAAATAAAAAGAGCGGCCCCATCATGCAGAACGTGACCATCGTCGATCACCCCCTTGTCCAGCACAAGCTCACCATCATGCGCTGCAAGGACACTTCGACCGCCAGCTTCCGCCGGCTGCTGCGGGAGATCGCGCATCTTCTGTGCTACGAGGTCACCCGCGATCTTGAGCTCGAATATATCGATATCGAAACCCCTGTCGGTCCGACCCGTGCGCCCACGCTCAAGGGCAAGAAGCTGGTATTCGCCTCAATCCTTCGGGCCGGCGAAGGGCTGTTGACCGGGATGCTGGATCTGGTCCCTTCCGCCCGCGTCGCCCATATCGGGCTCTATCGCGATCCCGAAACACTTGAGGCCGTCGAGTACTATTTCAAGGCACCATCCGACGCCGCCGATCGTCTGGTGATCGTAGTCGACCCCATGCTGGCAACCGCAAATTCCGCTATTTCGGCAGTTCAAAAACTCAAGGATCGCGGCGCCAACAACATCCGGTTCCTGTGCCTTCTGGCCGCGCCTGAAGGCGTTGATCGCTTTACGACGGCCCATCCCGATGTGCCGATCTTCACGGCCAGCCTCGATGAAAGGCTCAATGAACACGGCTACATTGTACCCGGCCTGGGCGACGCCGGCGACCGGATGTACGGCACGCGCTAGAGTGCTTCCAGGATAAGTGGGCACCACTTATCCGGTCCGGAAGCGCGACAAAACAAAGGCTTAGAGCAATTGAAGCGATTCGTAGAAACGCTGAAATGCTCTAATTCTTGAGCGGCAATCCAAGGCTGATAAGTTCGGCCCTCAGCGCTTCGGGCGATGAAAAGTGGATGGCTTCCATGCCAACCGCGCGGGCAGATACAACGTTGGCCTGATTATCGTCGATAAAGACACAGGATTCCGGCGCGAGCCCGTAGCGGTCGCAGAACAGCCGGAAGATGCGCGGATCGGGCTTGACCATTTTTTCAAGTCCGGAGACCACAACACCGTCGAATTTTTCGAGAAAGCTCCACTCGTCGAGCACGGAGACCCATTTCTCCCAGGAGAAATTGGTGATCGCAAAAGTCGGAATCTCCGCTTCGATCAACTCGTTGTGGATATCAACGGTCCCTTGAAAGATACCGCCGATGGTCTCCTTCCAGCGTGTGTCATAGGCTTGGATTTCGCGCCAGTAGCGCGGAAACCGCGTAATCAGCCGCGCCACGCCCTCCGCATAGATATCGCCCGCGTCAAATTCGAGGTTCCAGTCCTTGGTGCAAATGGACTCCCCGAACCACCGAGCCTCTTGCTCGGTCGCAAACAGCTTACGGAACAGGTGCATCGGGTCCCAGTCGACAAAAACGCCGCCAAGATCGAACACGGGAATGAGAGGCTCTGACATTGGGTGGCTCCGACCGGGGGTGAGCTGATTTCATGTCAGGTCGGCGCGCGATTTGCAACGGCACTATTCGTCGCGATTATGGGGCTAGGCTCCCTTCGAACGAACACTCCGGCAAGGCGGATAGGTGACAGCGATTAACAGCCCCAGCCCCAGCATCCGCCGCCCCAGCCGCCGCCCCAGCCACCACCCCAGCCGCCGGATGAGTCATCATCATCGTCATCGTCCGTGGAATCGCCGCTATCGGAAGAACCGGTGTCGTCACCAGATGAACCCTCGTCTTCGCCTGTCGAGCCATCGTCTCCCGTTTCACCGGTCTCGGTCTCGTCGACAACTTCCTCTTCGCCTTCGAGCGGTTCGGCTCCGCTCACGGGAGAACCGTCTGGCGAAAAGCCAAAGTCGACCACGTCCTTGCGTGTGGTATGCAGGGAGCGCTGCTGGAGGGAAAGCGTGCTGTCAAAGACGGTTCCGAACAGGGGAGTATAGTCATAGCCTGCCTCAGCGACGACCACATAACGTCCATCAGCCAGCGCCTCCATGTTGGAAGGGAGCTCGTAAGTCTCTCCGTTACTGGCTTCGATCTCCCAATTCCGCGCAGTTGCGCCCGTTACAGTGGTCGAACCGCCCTCCACCTCGATGATGGTGAGGCGCAGTTTTGTCCGTTCGAAGTCGAACGGACGCATGATCGCAATCCCGGATTCGAAGAATGCGTGCACCTGATCGCTGGTGATCCCGTCTTCCTGAGCCACCAGATCGGACACTGTGGAAGCGACCTGGCCGAGCTTTCGATCGATGGCCAGCCCCTGAGTCACATCGGTTGCTCCGAGATAGGTCAACATCAGCACTGGAACGATCAATGCGAATTCGACAGCGGCGATGCCCTTCTGATCTCCCACGATCTGCTTCAGTGGGCCGATTAAATGTTTGCCGAGCCTGCTCATAGCGTAAAGGGCTCCGTTCGGATGACGTGAGTGGTCGCCAGGAGCCGCTTGCCGTCGGCCGTTTGGCCGGCATTGAGGCCCGGAATGTTGAAAAATGTCGGCCATTTGTAATAGGCCTCGACCATCATGGTCTGAAGCGGTTCGGCGCTGGCAAATGAGTCTTCCATCGTCCAATCGCCGCTATCGGGGTCTATGGGGTCGGTCATCGAAAAGCTGCCAAAATCATCGATTGCCCGCACTGACATCCGGATCTGATCGCAATCAAACAAGCCGTAAAGCCTGGAGCAGACCGCTTCCCGATAATTGGCTTCCGAGGAAATGTAGGCGGACTGCCCGGTGCGGATCAGCCGTGAAGAATCGATAATTGCCGTATCGAGGGCATAACCGGCAAAAAAGGCGAGTGCGGTTTCCAGCGTTGCCCCGATGAAGGCGAAAAACACAGGGCCGACGACGGCAAACTCGACAGCCGTCACACCTCGGTTGCAGCGCACAAAGCGTTGCGCAAGACCGCGCACAAGCCACGTCTCGCTCAATACCTTCTTTGCGGTGGTCCCCATGCCCGCGCTCCATCTGAAATCGCTGGGCACAATACGCAAAAGCTCACTAACCGAAAGTTAGGGTTTGGTCACAGCCACCCGCCATTTGCAGCCAAGGTAAACCGGGACTTAAGAGCTGAGGATAAATTGGCTTTAACGGCTGGCCGCGCCGTCGATAATGCTGCTCGAAGAGATGACATCCGAGGTGTAGCTGGTGTCGTCTCCCAGCATGATGACGGGCTGGCAGTTGGGTGCGCAGGCCATCGAGGTTCGCTGGGCCCCCATGAAGACCGTAACGGTGTCGGAGGTGAGTTGGGCCACTTCCACAATGGTGTCGGCTATGGGATCGCCATTGGAATCGAGGATGATCATGTTGGTGCGGCCAAAGCTCTTGCCGGTCAGGATCAACGTCTGGGGATCCTGTATCGTGACATCGGCGATTGCCGGATTGCCGATAATCACCGTGGCTGCGGGGGCATTGATGCGAAGCACCCGGGCCATATTGGTGTTGACAGTGACGGTGACGGCGTCCTGGTCCTGGGCGATGGCGGGACCCAGGCCGTATCCACCCATGAGAAATACTGCAGCAATCAAGGTGCTGCGCAACTGACCCGGCATGATTACAATTCCCGCCCCGATTGACATGGTTACCCGATCATGGACGTCAATGGTTACGATTTGGCAAACGGAGGTCCGATGCGACGGCCATATATATAAAGACAGGGTGGAGCGAGAATAGTTAGAATGTTACGGGCCATGGAAACGATTTGCTAGTCATGTTGAGTATTGGTGCGGAACAGGAGGTTTTGAAAAGCCCGATTAACTCAATTTCAACTGGCGGAGACTAGCTTGGCGCCATGTTCGATGTGTGACGCGTCGAACGATGCAGTCACTCGAGGACGCACGAACAAGGAGCTTAGTCATGAATCTGTTCAAGAAATTCGTCGCCGATGAATCCGGCGCTACTGCCATCGAATATGGTCTGATCGCGGCGCTGGTGGCGGTCGTCATCATCGCCGGACTTTCGCTTGCCGGGCCGGCGCTGGAAAGCACGTTCTGTACGATCGGCGAGACTTTGTCTTCAGCGGCCGATATCAACGGCACATGCTAATAGTGGGCTTTTGAAGCTGAGAAGGGGGGCATCAGCCCCCTTTCTTTTTTTGATTTGTTAAGCAGAACGCCGCTAGAGATGTACGAGTAAGGCGCTTTGGAAGGACAAGGGCTAATCGTGTTAAGGGCATTCATCAAGGATCAGAGGGGAGCGACCGCGATTGAATACGCACTGATCGCGTCTCTTGTATCGATCTTTGTCATTGGAGCTCTGACGATGTTCGAAGCAGGATTCACCGATCTGTTCCAATACATCTCCGACAATATTTCTACCGAGCTTTCGTCCGGCGGCGGTTAAGGGTGGTTGGCGTGATTAATCCAATACTTGCTTTCGTCTTCCCTCTTCTAATGGCTTTCGCCGCCTGCTCGGATCTGCTGACTATGCGGATTTCGAATGCGCTTGTGGCTGCTGTTGTCGCGGGCTTCGTGATCGTCGCGCTGATCGTGGGCATGAGCCCGGCACTCATTGGGATTCATCTGGCCACGGGCGCGCTGGTCCTGGTGGTTACTTTTACTCTCTTTGCTCTGGGCTGGATCGGTGGGGGAGACGCCAAGCTGGCGGCAGGGGTCGCCATGTGGATGGGCTTTGAGTTCATGCTGCCCTTTCTTCTTTATGCGGCCGTCCTGGGCGGTATATTGACCTTTGCGCTTGTGATAAGCCGCCGCTACGCACTTCCCGCGCCGCTTCTGAGCGTTGGATGGATCGCCCGCCTGCACCATCCCAAAACCGGTGTGCCCTACGGCATTGCCCTGGCGATCGGCGCCATGCTGGTTTATCCCCAGACCTTCATCTATGAGCAACTGGTGACCAGTCAGGCGGTCCAGCAAACACTGCTTGATCAATTGGGCACACTGTAAGCCTTCCTTCGCGAAGGTCGGGAACCTCCTTTCAGCTTACGCAAAAGACCTGCCTTAAACCATTGGTTAACCTTTGCAAAAAAGCATCGATTAACCAAGTTTTGACCCTTTCCCGGCAATAGTTGTCCGATCACGCCCACAAGCGCATCCAGATTTGCGCTCAGGGGCTGATCGTTGGGGGCCGGAAGTGTCGAGACGTCCTGTCTCCCAAAAACAGTGCAAGTGCCTCAAAGGGCATGGGCCAGCGGGAGTTTAGGGTCAGATGAAACCGGCGCGTATTCTGCTCATCGTGGTCGCTATCGTGGCGGGCGGGCTCGCCGCGTTCCTGGCGACGCGCGGCAACAATCCCCGTCCTCAGCAAGAGTCGGCCACCGTCGAATTGCAGCGCGAGGCGCGCGCTCAGGTTCTGGTAGCCAATCGGGCAATCGGCCTAGGGCAGCGCCTTACCGAAGCAGACGTGGGCTGGCAGGATTGGCCCGAGGGGGCGCTGCGCTCCGAATTCATCACGGCCAGCGCCGTTCCCGATGCGCCCCAGCAGGTGGCTGGCTCGGTGGCACGCTTCGAATTTTTCCCCGGGGAACCCATCCGTGAAGCCAAGCTGGTCAACTCGACACAGGGCTATCTTTCGGCTGTTATCGGGCAAGGCATGCGGGCCGTCTCGGTCGCGGTCAACCCCGACTCCGCGTCGGGCGGTTACATCGTTCCAAACGATCGTGTCGATATCGTTCTCACCCGCTCGGGTGGCGATTATTCGGAGACAATCCTCTCCAATATTCGCGTTCTGGCCATAGGCACACGCCTTGGCGAAGCCGGCACAACGGGCGGGCAGGTCGATCCCGACAATCCTTCCTCGCAGGTCTTTGAGAGCGCCGAAATCGCGACACTGGAGGTGACGCCGGCCCAGTCGGAGACGATCCTGCAGTCTGGATCCATCGGACGGCTGACGCTGGTTCTGCGTTCGGTCGTCGATTTTGGACAAACCGTGGCAGACGACAACAGCGGAAGCCAGACGGTGAGGCTCGTTCGCTACGGCCAATCACAATCGATCACATCCAGCGCCCCGCGTAGCGCGCCCCCTTCGGGCACGTCGGTCTCGGCTCTGGACAACCCCGCTGCTCCAATCGAGCCGGCTCAGCCGTCTTCACCCGTCATCGAGGTCAGATAGATGTTCTTCGCTCCGAAACAGCCTTTCGCCGCTCGGTTTGATCTGATGCGCGCTTTGTTGACGGGTTTGATGCTTGCGGCGCTGGCGGGCACCACGCCGGTCCTTGCCGCCACCTCTCCACATTTGCGCATAGCCCAAAGCGAGCTGGGGCGCACTCAATACGTGGAAATCGGGGTCAACAAGTCGATCATAATCGATCTGCCGGTTGAAGCAGGAGAGGTTATTGTATCCCAACCAGGCGTCGCCAACGCGCTGATGCGGACGCGTACGCGCGCTGTCATTCAGGGCATCGCGGCGGGCGAAACCAACATCCTGTTTCTGGACTCTTCGGGCGGCGGCATCGCGGTGATCGAGATTTCCGTGGCCCAGGACTCCTCGGGCCTTGCTGCAACCATCAATCGTCTGCTTCCCGGCTCACGCGTCCAGGTTCAGTCCTTTGCCGATTCAGTCATTCTTTCGGGCGACGTTCAGTCCGGAGATGACATGGAAAAGGCGGTCGCCATAGCGGCGCAGTATGTCGGAGGCGAAAGCAATGTAACCTCAGTCATCAACGTCGCAGGCGGCCAGCAGGTGGCGCTCAAGGTCGTCGTAGCCGAGATCAAGCGCGACGCCGCGCAGGCACTGGGCATCAATCTGTCCGGGTCGCTCTCGGTTGGCGCGCTCAATCTGGGCTTGAATTCGGCACCCGCAACCGGGGATTCCGCTGGCAGCTATTCAGGCGATTTCAGCCAGGGCGGTTTCTCAATCGACGCGTCGCTGCAGGCGTTGCAGAGTCAGAACGCCCTGCGCCTTCTCGCTGAACCGGTGCTCACGGCAATGTCGGGACAAGAGGCAAATTTCCACGTTGGCGGCGAGTTGCCGATCCGCGTGGTTAGCGATGGTGAAGAAAGCTACGACTACAAGGAATACGGTATAAAGCTGAATTTCTCACCGACTGTGCGCTCGAATGGCTTGATCGCGCTGGATATCAATACCGAGGTTTCCGAGATTTCCGATACGATTTCGGGTGCTCTCAATACGCGCAGTGCCTCGACATCGGTGGAACTGCCAGCTCACCAGACGCTGGCGATTGCAGGGCTGCTCGAGGAGCGGACACGGCGCCAGATCAACGAATTGCCCGGGCTCGGCAACATCCCCATTCTCGGCGCGCTGTTCCGGTCTTACGAATACAGCACCTCCCAAACCGAACTGGTGATCCTCGTCACGCCCGTGATCGCCCAGCCAAGCGTGACCCCGGTCGCCACGCCGGACGACTTCTATCAACCCTCTTCAGATGCCGAAGCCATCTTTCTGGGGCGCATGGAGAGCATGTACGGGGTCGGCGGCGCGGCGGGCGGACAGTTCCGTGGCTCCGTTGGTTTCATGCTTGACTGATCCCTTCGCTCCGGCATTGCCGCCGGGGTGCCTTTTTTGAGACGTCCCGTTTGGGGTAGAAACGATGAACTTTATCGACAACGATGATCGTGCAAATGCATCCGATGCACCCGCCGAGACGGTAAGCGGCGCACGATTGATCCCGCGTATCACGATTCAGGCGTTCTGCGAGCACTCACAGACCGCGCAAATCATCGAGGACACGACCCACGATCGGCGGATGTCGAAGGTGGCGCTCACGACGCACAACGGTGGATTGGAGGGGGCGGTCGAAACCTACCGCACCAACCCCACACCCAACCTCATCCTCGTTGAAACCACATTGCCAGCCGATCAGATCGAAGGCGCCCTGGGCAAGCTGGCGGAGGTGTGCGACGCCTCGACCCGGGTTATCGTCATCGGACACGTCAACGATGTGATGCTCTACCGCAGCCTCATCCGCGCCGGTGTTTCCGAATATTTGGTCATGCCGTCCTCAAGCGCGACCATCATCAACGCCATAACCGACCTGTTCGCCTCCGAAGGTGCGGCGCCAATCGGCCGCTCCATGGGCTTCATTTCTGCCAAGGGCGGGGCCGGGGCCTCCACTGTCGCGCATAACGTCGCCTGGGCGATCGCCCGCTCGATCAGCCAGGACGTTCTGGTTGTCGATCTCGATCTGCCCTTCGGGACAGCCGGCCTCGATTTCAATCAGGATCCGCCCCAGGGCGTCGCCGATGCGGTCTATGCCAGTGACAAGATGGACGCGGTGATGCTCGATCGCTTGATGAGTAAGGCGGCCAATCACATTTCCCTTCTCGCCGCACCTGCCACGCTCGATCGGGCCTACGATCTTTCCGAACGCAGTTTCGAGCAGGTTATCGAGCTCAGCCAGAAGACCGTTCCCGTTGTCATTCTCGACATCCCCCATCTCTGGACAAGCTGGGTGCGCCACACTCTGGCTGCCGTCGATGAGGTCGTGATCGTCGCCGAGCCCGATCTTGCCAATCTGCGCAACGCCAAGGCCATTGCCGACGCGGTCAAGGCGCTGCGGCCGAGCGATAGCGACCCGCTTATCGTGGTCAACAAAACGGGTATTTCCAAGCGTCCTGAAATCCCGCCGGCCGAGTTCGCTTCGTCCATTGAATGCCGCCTTGCCGCTCAGATCGGCTTTGAACCGGCCTTGTTCGGAACCGCTGCGAACAATGGACAGATGATCGCGGAAGTTTCGGCGACTCATAAGGTCAACGACACTTTCCGCTCGCTTGGTCTTGAGCTCACCGGGCGATCGAGTGCTCAGGCGACCAGCCGGCCCTCAGGAATCCGTATCCCCGACCTGTTTCGCAAGCGCAAGCGGGCGTAATTACAAGGAAGGCTTTAAACGATGTTCGGCAAGCGCGCGAGTTTCGGTGGCAACACCCAGCCGGCTCCAAGTCGCCCGGCGCCTCTTCCCGAGGCACCGGAGCTTGAGCATGCCCGCTCGCAGCCCTCAGGTGCCACAACCGAGCCCCCACGGACGACACGGATCGAAGATAGCGTTGATACCGTCGAATCCACGGGTCGTGACAAGAACTATTTCCAGACCAAATCCTCGATCTTCTCGGCCCTGATTGACTCGATCGATCTCTCGCAGCTCGCTGCCATGGATCAGGATTCCGCGCGCGAGGAAATTCGCGACATCGTCGCCGAAATCATCGCTCTCAAGAACTTCGTCATGTCGATTTCCGAGCAGGAAGATCTGCTCGACGACATCTGCAACGACGTTCTGGGCTATGGCCCGCTTGAGCCGCTTCTGGCCCGCGACGACATCGCCGATATCATGATCAATGGCTCTCAGCGTTGCTATATCGAAGTGAATGGACGGGTGAAGCTGACCAATGTGCGCTTCCGCGACGATGCGCACCTGATGAACGTTTGTCAGCGCATCGTGAGCCAGGTCGGTCGCCGTGTGGATGAATCCTCACCCATATGCGATGCGCGTTTGCCTGATGGCTCTCGTGTGAACGTCATCGCTCCGCCGCTTTCGATCGATGGCCCTACGCTGACCATTCGTAAGTTCAAAAAGGACAAGCTGACCTTGCCTCAATTGGTCAAGTTCGGCTCGATTTCCCCCGAGGGTGCCGAAGTCTTGCGCGTGTTGGGCCGCGTGCGGGCCAATGTCCTGATTTCCGGCGGTACCGGTTCTGGCAAAACCACATTGCTCAACTGTCTTACCGCCTTCATCGACAAAGACGAGCGTGTCATCACCTGCGAAGACTCCGCGGAGCTGCAGCTACAGCAGCCCCACGTCGTCAGGTTGGAAACCCGCCCGCCCAACCTTGAGGGCGAAGGCGAAGTCACCATGCGCGAACTGGTCAGGAACTGTCTTCGTATGCGTCCTGAGCGGATCATCGTCGGCGAAGTGCGTGGCCCCGAAGCGTTCGATCTTCTCCAAGCCATGAACACCGGCCACGACGGATCCATGGGCACGTTGCACGCCAACTCTCCGCGTGAGGCCCTTTCCCGTCTGGAATCGATGATCACCATGGGTGGGTTCGCGCTCCCCAGCCGCACCATTCGCGAAATGATCGTATCCTCGATCGACGTGATCGTTCAGGCGGCCCGCTTGCGTGACGGTTCGCGCCGTATCACCCATATTTCTGAAGTGCTCGGTATGGAAGGTGATGTCATCGTCACTCAGGACGTGTTCCTTTACGACATCATGGGAGAAGACGCCAACGGCGCCCTGCTTGGTCGTCATCGGTCCACCGGCATCACCAAGCCCCAGTTCACCGAGAAAGCCCGCTACTTCAACGAGGAAATTGCGCTCGTTGAGGCTCTCGAGCGCGCCAATGTCGAACAACATGAACTGATACGCTGACCATGAGCCCACTCATTCTCGCCATCCTCGTCGTGGTCTGCGTTGGAGCATTGGGTATCGCCTTCGTGCCGGCGCTGGCTGGTTCGAGCCGAGCCGACAAGCGAATGAAAGCGCTTCAGGCCGATGTGCAGGTGCGTCGGCAGACTGTCACCGCGGACAAGACCAGAGAGACGCGCCGCCGCACGGTTCAGGATGCGCTCAAGCAGCAATCGGACGCTCTCAACGCGCGCCGCGCCAAGACCACCTTGAAGCACCGGATATTTCAGGCGGGGATCAAGACCTCGGTAAAGGTCTGGATTCGCAACTCCATCATTCTGGGCATCGGCATGTTTGTCGTTCTGATCGTGGTGCAGGTCCCACTGCTCTATGCTGCAGTCTTTGCCATGGCCAGTGCCTATGTCTTGCCCAATGTCTATCTGGGCTGGCGGCGCAAGAGATACCAGAGCGCCTATCTCGACGAATTGCCCAACGCCGTTGAGGCTATCGTACGCGGTGTCAGGGCGGGCATGCCGCTCAACGACTCCATTCGGCTCGTTGCCAGGGAAGTCAAACAGCCGGTGCGATCGGAATTCATGCGCGTTCTCGACCAGCAATCGGTGGGCAAAAGCATGGCTGAAGCCGTCCCTGTGCTTTTTGATCGCGTCCCTTTGTCCGAAGTCAACTTTTTCATCGTTGTCATCACCGTCCAGCAGCAATCGGGCGGCAATCTTTCCGAAGCGTTGTCAAACCTTGCCATCGTTCTGCGCAACCGCAAGAAAATGAAAGGCAAGGTCAAGGCCATGAGTTCGGAGGCCAAGGCTTCGGCGATGATTATCGGCGCCTTGCCTGTCTTCGTTATCGGTGCCGTGTCCGTTATCAGTCCCGGCTATCTGGCGCCGCTTGTCACCACCAGTGTGGGCAACATCTGCCTGGGCGTTGCCGCGGGCATGATGATGACGGGTGTGTTCGTCATGAACCGCATGATCCAGTTCGACTATTAGGGAAGATTCCGCGTGAGCCTCGCTGACCAGATAGTCAATCCCGATTTCCTTATCGCAGTTTTCGCGGCGATTTCGGCTGCAGCCATCGTCTTTACATTCGGCTCACAGATATTCGAGCGCGTCGAGCGCAAGGACCGCATGAAGAAGGTGGCCATAGAGCGCGAGCAGATGAGGGCGCGTGAAATGGCCCGTTTGCGCAATCAGGCCGAAGGCAAGGAAGGCGGGCGGGGCAACATTCGTGGTGCCGATGCGCGCACCTATATGAAGTCCACCGTCGAGCGCTTCTCGCTCCAAAAGGCATTTGTGGACGAAAACACGATGGACCGCCTCGCTCAGGCCGGCCTGCGCGGCCAGGGCGAGCTGACAAAACATCTGTTCGTGCGCTTCGTTGCGCCCTTCCTCTTTTTTGCGCTCGGAGCTCTCTATCTCATCTTCATTACACCAGGTGGCCGCCCGCTCTTTCTCAATCTGGTTTATGCCTTGGGCGTGGGGCTGATCGGCGCATACATCCCCGTTCTGATGCTGCGCAACAAGATCCAGAAACGCCAGCGCTCGATCAAGAAGGCGTGGCCCGACGCGCTTGATCTCATCCTGCTCTGCGTTGAATCGGGCATGTCCATCGAGCACGCGATCAAGCGGGTCGCCAAAGAGGTCGGGCTGCAAAGTGTCGAACTCGCCGAAGAAATGACCCTGACAACAGCAGAGTTGTCCTTTCTCGAAGACCGGACCCGCGCCTATGACAATCTTGCCCGACGCACCGGGCTCGATGGTGTACGTTCGGTGATGACAGCGCTCATCCAGGCCGAACGCTACGGTACCTCGGTTGGTCAGGCCCTGCGCGTCATGGCCGAAGAAGGGCGTGAAGCGCGCATGATGGAAGCTGAAAAAAAGGCGGCGGCGCTACCACCCAAGATGACCGTCCCGCTGATCGTCTTCTTTCTGCCGGTACTCTTCATAATCATCATGGCACCGGCCATCATCACAGTGACCTCGCTCTGATCGGGCCGCGCGGGCTGGTGTGAAATCGCTGTTCAGGCAGGCGTGTCGTTGCGGATGGCCTGCCAGCGGTCCTGCTGGGTCAGAAGCGCGCGAATATAGTCCATGTTGGCCTGGACCTGCTCGGGCGGGAGTTCTGCAGCGTAAATCGCGCGAGCTGCCTCGAACTGACCCTGCAGGCCGAGGACGAGGGCCAGGTTCTGGCGCACCTTTGAATTGGCACCGGGCATTGAGGCCGCCTGCCGCAAATTGGCCTCTGCCTGCACGAGCTCACCTGTCATGGCGTAGGAAAGCCCTAAGTTGGCATAGAGCCGCGCTTCCTGGGGTGCCAATAGCAGGGCTTGGGTGTAAGCCTGCCGAGCTTCGACCGGGCGTCCCATCTGATCGAGAATGGCGCCGCGCACCGAAAGCGCATCCCAATCCGGTGTTACGGGGTTCATGGCGTTATCGACCACCCGGAGCGCTTGTTCGAACCGGCCGGCTGCCGAGAGTGCCTTGGCATAGGCCAAGCCCAATTCGGCGTCTCCTTGATGGACCGAAATGAGATTTTCGAGCACGGTAACGGCGGGTTCGGTTTGGCCGGCGGCCCGCAGGGCGGCGGCATAGTGGATGCCGAGTACCCTGTTGCGCGGGTCCTGGGCGTAGCGCTGGGACAGGTCGGCAACGCTTGCCTGGATTTGCGGGCCGGAAAGATTGGCGTAATCAGCATTCAGTGCACCGGTGCGATTGGTGGCGCATCCGGCCAGAGCGATGGTGGCGACGCCCGCCAGCAACACCAAACCAATTCTGCCCATTCCGACCCCCAGCGCCCTGCGCTCGCGCGTGCAATATTCCATTCCAGAAGTAATTCATTAACCCTAACGCCGGGTTAAACGCGTTCGCGTCGCGATTGCGGTCTTGGGGCGCTCCCGCTACAAACGGGCTTGATCCCGACCTGGAGTTTTTCATGCCCAAGACCACACCGATCATCTGCGTAGCTGAGAACGGCATTGACGCCGCCAACATAAGCGCGGCGCAGAAGGCCTGGGCAAGGAACAATGACTTTTCAGGCCAATCGGGCAAGCTCCTTGCCCTGCCTGATGTGGACGGCAACATCGAGGCTCATCTTTTCGGCCTCGGGCCGGATGCCAACCGCTCAGCCCTGATCCTGGGCCTGGCTGCTTCAGCGTTGCCCGCAGGTCTATACCGGCTGGAAGGCAGCTTTGGCGATCCCACACTGGCTGCCTTGGGTTTCCGGTTGGGCGCGTATGGATTCGACCGGTATTCGAAGTCCAAGGAGCGCCCCGTCCTCGAACTGCCCGAGGGCGCCGAAGCGCAAGAAATTGAAAACCTTGTAAATTCGGTATTCATCGCCCGCGATCTGGTCAACATTCCGGCCAATGATCTGGGCCCGGACGCGTTTGAGGTCTGGATCGCCGATTTTGCCAAAGCGCATGGCGCTGCGATCAATGTCGTCCGCGGCGATGATCTGCTGGAGCAGAATTTTCCCATGATCCATGCTGTTGGTCGCGCCAGCGATCAGGCGCCACGTCTGGTGGACTTTTCCTGGGGCGACCAGGCTCACCCCAAGCTGACCCTTGTTGGCAAAGGCGTAACCTTCGATACGGGAGGGCTCAACATCAAGCCCGGCAGTTCCATGGCGCTGATGAAAAAGGACATGGGCGGAGCGGCCAATGTGCTTGGGCTGGCTAACGCCATAATGGCCGCCGGCCTCAAGGTGCGATTGCGCGTCCTGATCCCGGTCGTTGAAAATTCGATTGCCGGCAATGCATTCCGACCGGGGGACGTTCTGCCCTCCCGCAAGGGTCTGACAGTCGAGATCGGCAATGCCGACGCGGAAGGGCGGCTGATCCTCGCCGATGCCCTCGCTTTGGCCGACGAGGAAGATCCGGACCTTGTCATCGACATGGCGACTCTGACCGGTGCCGCCCGCGTGGCGCTCGGTCCGGACCTGCCGCCTGTCTATGCCCGAGATGAAGCCTTCGCGAAAACGCTCGTCGAGCACGGCATGGCGGTCGACGATCCGCTTTGGCCCATGCCGCTCTGGAACGGCTATGACAAGCTGCTGTCTTCAAAGATCGCCGACGTCAATCACATCTCGACCGGCGGGCTGGCGGGATCGATCACCGCCGCACTTTTTCTCAACCGGTTCGTCAAACCCGAGACCGAGTGGATGCATTTCGACATCTTCGCGTGGGCACCCGAGGCCCGGCCGGGTCGTCCATATGGCGGCACCGATCAGGGCATTCGGGCACTCTTTGGCGTGCTCAAAACCCGCTACGGTCAGTAGCCCCGTCCCCGGTCGACAACGTTGCGTAAAGGCTTGCCGGCCTGATGATCGGCAATAATCTGCGAGAAATAGCGGACCCCGCTGTGCTCGTTGGATATCGCCGCGATGTGGGGTGTGACGAAACAGGTTTCGATCTCCCACAGTGGACTGGTGCGGGGCAGGGGCTCGACTTCGAACACGTCGAGACTGGCCGCGCCGAGCGTGCCGTCTTTAAGTGCGGCAACGATATCGGCTTCCTTCTGGTGTCCGCCACGGGCTGCGTTGATCAGCACCGGTCCGCCCACCAGTCGGCCCCTGCGCAGCGCCTTGAAGGTTTGCATATTCAAAATGCCCCGCGTTTCCTCGGTCAGCGGCAAAAGGCAAACCAGTATGTCGGTGGCCGCAAGGAAGTCCGCGAATCGTGCGTCTCCGGCAAAGCCTTCCACACCCTCAATCGACTTGGCAGAGCGGCTCCAGCCATTGACGGCAAAACCGATGGCCTTGAGCTTTTCGGCCGCGTCTGTCCCAAGCACGCCCAGGCCCATGATTCCCACTGCGATTTCGTGGCTTGCCGGGGGATAAAGCTGGCTCCAGACTTTGGCCTTCTGATGGGCCGCGTATCGCGTGAACAGCCTTTGATGCATAGTGACCTGTGAGATGACATAGTCGCTCATGCAATGGGTGAGTTCGTCGTCGACAAAGCGAATGACAGGAACGTCAGGAAGCGAGGGGTGCTCAAGCAGAGCATCGACACCCGCACCCAGCGACAGGATGGCTTTGAGATTGTCCAGGCCCTCGAATGCGTCGGGCGCCGGCTTCCAGACAAAGATGTATTCAATTTCTGCCGGATCGAATTCCTCACCACGCGTGACAACGCGATAGTGGGGCATTGCCTCGCGGAACCCTTTCGCCCAACCCGCCTCATCGATGCCGGTTAAATGCAACAACAGAGCCATTGAATCCTCCCATCTGTCCCTAAAGAAAAAGGCCGCACCCTATGGCGCGGCCCAATATACATGTCGTCGCTCAATAAACGATCAGTTGGCCGGCGTTTCGGGCGCGGCCTCTGGCTCGTCCGCGTCGATCACCACCGGGTCGTCCCCTTCAGCGGACTCCTCGAGATTGAGCTCCTGGACCTCTTCGACAACCGGCTGCTTGGCGGGGGCGGCGCCACCCGTAAGCTCGATGGGATTGTCCGAAATCGAATTGAGGAACACGATCAGTGCGGCGCGATCTTCGACATTGGCCAGTCCCGGAAAGCTCATCCGCGTGCCAGGCGCAAAATCGGCCGGGCTTTCAAGGAATGCGCTGAGATTTTCCGGCGTCCATGTCTCGCCCTCGGCACCCAGCGACGCCAGTGCGTCCGAATAGGAATAGTCCTCGTGCTGGGCGATTTCCGCCCCGACGACATTGTAGATGCCCGGTCCGACGCGGTTGGCGTTTTCAGCCGAATAGTCGTGGCAGGCCTGGCAGCGAACGATCAATGCCTCGCCGTCCTCAGGTGTCACGGCCGCCAATGCAGCGGTCAGTTCGTCTTCAACCGGCGCCTCATCGCCGCCCTCGCCCTCGCCGCCCTCGGCGGGTGCAGCTTCTTCCTCGGCAGGAGCCTCGGGAAGCGGGAAGGGATCGTCCGAATTTTCGCGCAGGAATGCGATAAGATTGGCGCGATCTTCAGGGTTGGACAGGCCGGCAAAGCTCATCTTGGTGCCCGGCGCGTAATTGCGCGGGCTTTCCAGAAAGGCGTCGAGATGTTCGTAGTCCCAGATTTCGCCATTGGCCCCAAGCGTTGCCAGCGCATCCGAATAGGCAAAGCCCTCATGGCTGGCGATGGGGTGGCCGACCACCCCGTAGATGCCGGGTCCCGTGCGGTTCTCGTTCGACGGAGAATAATCGTGACACGACTGGCACCGGGTAATCAGGCTTGCGCCTTCTTCGGCAGAAGCTGTTTGCATGCGGGCAGCAATCGAGGGCACTTCCGGTGCTTCTTCGCCGCCGCCTTCGCCTTCGGCAGCGGGCTCTGGAAGGTCATAGCTCGCGCCACGTCCCTCGATCGGAGCGTAAACCTCGTCAGCGATGAAGCTGACACCCATCACAAAGACCAAGGTGCCCAGAATCGCACCAAAAATCTTGTTGAGTTCAAATGAATTCATAACCTCGGTCTCTCCGTACCGTTATCCCCGCCCGAGCGCCGGCAGCAGAACGCAAAACACGGGCCCTCGATCGGCGATCCGGGAAGCAGGGCGTTTCCACACCTGCGCCAAAGCCACGGATTCGACCGTCAAGCCCGCGCGCGGACCATATAATGGAAGCAACGGCCCACGCAACCGCCATAGGCCGGGTGCGACAATCCCGCAAGCCAAATTTTGCCGTCCCAGCGTTCAATTGACACCCATTGGTCGGGAGGGTTAGGTGCGCGCGCATTCATTCTTTGGGACCACGCCTATGTCACGCAAGATCGCCTTTCAGGGAGAATTGGGAGCTTTCAGTCACGCCACGGCTGTAGAGCTCTTTCCGGACGACCAGCCGGCCCCCTGCGTGACGTTCGAGCAAACCATCGCCGCCGTGCAAACGGGAGAGGCCGATTACGCCGTCGTGCCGGTCGAAAATTCCCTTTATGGCCGCATCACCGATATTCACCACATTCTGCCCGAAAGTGGTCTTTATATCATCGGCGAACATTACCTTCCCGTTCGCATGAACCTGTTGGGGGTACGTGGCGCGACACTGTCGGACATTGAGGCCGTACAGTCGCTCTCGGTCGCTCTGGGTCAGTGCCGCAAGTTCATTGCCAAACACAAACTGCGCACCATCAATTCGGTCGATACCGCTGGATCGGCCCGCGAAGTCGCCGAAAAGGGTGATCGGTCGATCGCTGCCATCGCCTCGCGCTTTGCCGCCGAAACCTATGGGCTCGATGTCATTGCCGAAAACATCGAGGATGCTGCCCATAATACGACCCGCTTTTTGATTATGGCGCGTAACCCCATATCGCCCAAGCCGAACGGGACGAAAATCAAAACCACCTTTGTCTTCCGCGTTCGCAACGTTCCCGCAGCGCTTTACAAGGCTATGGGCGGATTCGCGACCAATGGTGTCAACATGACCAAGCTCGAGAGCTATATGGTCGGCGGCTCGTTCACGGCGACCCAGTTCTATGCCGATATCGAGGGACATCCCGACGACCACAACGTCAAGCTGGCGCTTGAGGAACTGGGGTTTTTCTCCGACCATTTCAAACTGCTCGGAATCTATCCGGTAGCCGACTCCGCGCCGTGAAAGAGTCCCACTGACCTCTTGCAAACCCGTTCCCGATGCAGCACATAGGGGACGGGAGGTTGGTGGCGGACGAACCGCTCGCCAACCGGGTCAGGTCCGGAAGGAAGCAGCCCTAACGAGTACGGCACGGGTCGTCGTCAGCCTCCTGCTCTATAGCGCCATTCGGTAATGGCGCGGCAGTTCCCCCAGCAACGGCCCGCGATGGTGACCCCCCAGACCCCAGCAACGCCCTATCAGGTTCTGGCCCGGAAGTACCGGCCATCGAGCTTTGAGAGCCTTGTGGGGCAGGACGCGATGGTCAAGACGCTGGGCAATGCATTTGCGACCGGCCGTATCCACCACGCCTTCATCCTGACCGGCGTGCGCGGCGTGGGTAAAACCACCACCGCCAGAATTCTTGCCCGCGCCTTCAACTACGCCGATGAAACCGGGCCGCATGCAACGCTCGATCTGTCCAGAGAAGGGGTTCATTGCGCCGAGATTATCGCCGGCACCCATGTCGATGTCATGGAAATGGATGCCGCATCCAATACCGGCATTGATTCCATTCGCGAAATCAACGCAATGACTCGCACCCCGCCGATGAGCGCACCCTATAAGGTGTTCATCATCGACGAAGTGCACATGCTTTCGACATCGGCGTTCAACGGGCTTTTAAAGACACTCGAAGAACCGCCACCTTATGTGAAGTTCATCTTCGCAACGACGGAGATCCGCAAGGTCCCGGTGACCATCCTGTCGCGCTGCATGCGTTTTGACCTGCGGCGGATTTCGCCCGAGGTGATGACGGGGTATCTCTCAGGACTGCTCGAGAAAGAGGCCATACCGGTCGAACCCGAGGCCCTCTCGATGATCGTGCGCGCCGGGGAAGGCTCCGCGCGTGACTGCCTTTCGCTGACCGACCAGGCCATCGCTCACGGTGGCGGGCAGATCAGCGTGCAGTCGGTACGCGACATGTTGGGGCTCGCGGATCGGGCGCGGATCATCGATCTCTTTGAGAAACTGATGGGCGGCGACATCGCTGGCGCACTCGACGACACGCGCGCGCTTTATGATTCGGGCGCTGATCCGACGACGATTATCACTGATCTGGCCGAGTTGACCCATCTGGTAACGCGCATCAAGATCGTGCCGTCGGCCGCCGAAGATCCGGTGCTGACACCTGACGAACGCAGCCGCGGGGCCGAACTGGCCCAAAAGCTCGGTCTTCGCATCCTGACCAGAACCTGGCAGATCCTGTCGAAAGGACTCGCCGAGATCGCCCAGTCGGGCAACGGTCTGCAATCGGCGGAAATGGTGCTGATCCGTCTTGCCTATGCTGCTGATCTGCCCAGCCCTGACGAACTGATCGAAAAGCTGACAAGCCAACCGGGCGATTCCGGCCCGGTGCCGTCTGCTCCGGCCCCCAATGGTGGTGGTGGAAATCATGCGCGCGCCTTTGCGCCGTCCGCAGCACCCGACCCGTCACCGCAATCGGCGCCGCGCACCGAAGCGCGTGCTGTCCCGCAATCCTATGAGCAGATCGTCGCCCTGGCTGGCGAAAAGCGTGATATCGCTGTCAAGCATGCTCTAGAATCCGATATCAAGCCGGTGTCCTTTGAAGTTGGGCGCATCGAGGTGGCGCTGACGCCTTCTGCCAACCCTTCCATCGTGCCTATGCTGTCGGCGAGGCTCAAGGAATGGACGGGGCGCCCTTGGCTCGTCACCATCTCGACCAAGGAGATCGCGGCACCCACTTTGCGTGAGGCGCGGCGAGCGGCCGAAGATAATGCCCGAAACGCGGCACTCGAAGACCCGTTGGTCAAAGCCGTGATGGAGACCTTCCCCGGCGCCAGGCTGGTGAACATCAAGTCGCGTCCTGATCTGACCAACGAGCTGGAAACGGCAGCGCAGGATTTTGAAGCTCCCATCGAGCCGGAGGAAGACGAATGAAAGATCTTATGGGCATGATGAAGAAGGCCCAGGAATTCCAGCAGCGGGCCCAGGAGATGCAGGCCGAGGCAGCCGCCCATGTGGTTGAAGGAACGGCCGGGGCCGGCATGGTCACGGTGACCATGACCGCCAAAGGCGATCTGCAGGGCGTCAAGTTCGATCCTTCGCTGCTCAAGCCTGAAGAGGCTGAAATCCTTGAAGACCTTATTGTTGCCGCTCACGCCGATGCGCGCCGCAAGGGCGAGGAATTCCTGCAGAAAAAAATGGGTGAAATGACCGAGGGTCTTCCGATCCCGCCGGGCATGAAGTTCCCGTTCTAGGAATCGGGGCGACATGGCGAACACCTCCGGCGGGCCGGAAATCGAACAACTCATCCAGCTTCTCTCGCGCCTGCCGGGTTTGGGCCCGCGCTCGGGCCGCCGCGCCGTTCTTCATCTGATAAAGAAGAAAGAACAGCTGATGGCCCCGCTCGCTGCTGCGCTAGAGCGTGCCATTGAGGCTGTCAAAGTCTGCCAGACCTGCGGCAATATCGATACCATCTCCCCCTGCACGATCTGCTCGGACCCGCGCCGTGCTGAATCGGGGTTGTTGATTGTTGTCGAAGATGTGGCCGACCTTTGGGCTCTTGAGCGCGCCGGTATCGGGCAGGTGCGTTACCACGTGTTAGGAGGTGTACTCTCCCCGCTTGACGGGGTGGGTCCCGACGATCTTTCCATTGATCAGCTGATCCGTCGAGCGCCTGACTATTCTGAAATCGTTCTTGGGGTTAATGCCACTGTCGAAGGGCAGACCACGGCCCATTACATCACCGATCGGCTCGCCGATACCGGAATCACCATAACCCGTCTGGCTCACGGCGTCCCGGTTGGTGGCGAACTGGATTATCTCGACGAAGGGACGCTCAGCCAGGCCCTCAAGGCCCGCACCCGATTTTGACCGGCATTTGCCATTCGCGCGCCAGCCCGAAATTCGTTCACTCGGGCTTGTCCTCGTAGCCTTCGTTATCGGGTTCGCCTGTGATGCGTGAAATCGCGTCATCATCATCGGGTGACTGGCTTTCGATATGATCTGCCGGATCAAAGCTGGTCGCGGCATCTTCAGGCGCGGCGCGACCGGCGCCCTCCAGCGCTGCGATGGCCGCCTGGACCTCATCGCGCAACGTGTCGATATCGCTCCCGACATCGGATGCTTCCAATCCCGCGAGGTTGTCTGAAATCTCGCGCAGGCGGTCGAGTCGCTCCTCGGCCGGGCGGCTTTCGTCGTAGAGATAGTCATTAACCTCATCCAGGCTCATGGGCATGAGTGTGGCGCGAGGGTTCGCCTCATCGCCGAGCGCCTGATCGACCGGGATGACGCGACCTTCATGGGGATGTTCTGCCATCGCTCTCCTCCTTGGCATGATCGTGCCGGGACAACGCGGCAGCCTTGCCAAGGTTGCCAGATCATTCGAGAAGTGAAGGCCGTTCCTCTTCGAATTCCAGCGCTTCGATCTTCTCGCCCCGCCGCGTCACCTTGCCGGTTGAAATCAGGATGTCGTCGATATCCTGATTGGCCTGCCGGAAATGGTTCTGGAGCTTGTTGACCCGCTCATTGAGGCGTCCGACATCGGCGAGAAGCGCGACGACTTCCTTCTGGATGATATGGGCCTGCTCGCGCATGCGCACGTCGCGCAGCAACGCCTGAATCACCTGTATCGACAGCATCAGCAGCGAGGGCGACACGATGACCACCCGAGCCCGTGCCGCCTTCTGTACGACGTCCTCGAACCGCTCGTGCAGATCGGCAAAGATCGATTCCGAGGGCACGAACATAAAGGCGGTATCTTGGGTTTCTCCCGCGATCAGGTATTTCTCCGAAATCGCCTTGATGTGCGTTGTGCAATCGTTGCGAAATCCGGTCATGGCGGCGCGCACCGCCTCGGGGGTTTCCGCATCGGTGATCCGCTGCCAGCCTTCGAGGGGAAATTTGGCATCGATCACCAGCGATGGTGCATTGTTTGGCATATGGATGAGCGCATCGGGCCGTGAATTGTTGGAAAGCGTAACCTGAAACTCATATGAATTGGGCGCCAGACCATCGGCGATGATCGCCTCCATGCGCCCCTGACCGAATGCGCCGCGCTGCTGCTTGTTGGACAGGATCGATTGCAGCGAAACAATTTCGCCCGACAATTGGGTGATGTTGGTCTGCGCTCTGTCGATCACCGCAAGCCGTTCATTGAGCTTGGTGAGCGTTTCGTCGGTCTTGGTTCGATTTTCAGTCATCGACTGGTTGACCCGGTGCGAATTGGCATCGATCCGCTCGGTGAGAACCCGGGCAAGATCGGAGGTTCGCGTGCCGAAAATTTCGCTCATGGTCTGCATGCGACCAGTCATTTCCGACTGAATGCGCATCATGTCGGCCATGTGCCGTTCCATTTCGGCATTGCGCGCGGCATCGATTGCTGCCTGCTCCTCGCGCTGCCGTGCGGCGCGGGTCTGCCCGATCAGGACGATAATGAGCCCGAGCACCGCTATCGCCAGCCCGCCGGCCAGGGCTTCAAGGATGGTTATGGGCGTTCCGCCGATGTCAAAGAGCACTGTTTCCATAATGTTCTTGTTATCTGATTCGCCCCTTCCCATATCCGCTTTGCTTGACCCGCGTGGTACACCTGCATTAACCAGTGCGTCACACACCAATTCCGAGATTATTGAATGGCCGTACGCGAAATCCTCATCCTGCCCGATCCTCTGCTCCGCAAGGTGGCCGAGCCCGTCGAGGCGTTCGATGAAGACCTCCAAAAGACCGTCGATGACATGTTTGAAACCATGTACGACGCGCCCGGCATCGGGCTGGCCGGTCCGCAGATCGGCTATATGAAGCGTGTGGTGGTGATCGATCTGGCCGACGAGGAAAATCCGGACTCCGGCAAGATCGCCATGGTCAATCCCGAGATCGTCGGCCTGAGCGAACAAACCGCTGTGTCCGAGGAAGGGTGCCTGTCGATCCCCGAGCTCTATTACGAGGTCGAACGGCCCGCCGAGGTCACAGTCAAATATTTCACACCGCAGGGTGAGGAAATCACCCGCCACGCGACGGGTCGCCTTGCGGTCTGCATGCAGCACGAGATCGACCATCTCGATGGCGTGCTCTATATCGACTACCTTTCGCGCCTCAAGCGCGACCGCGTGAACAAGAAGTTCCAGAAAAAGGCCCGGCTCGCCAGCTGATCTGCGCGCCGTCCATCCGTCTCGAAATCGAAGGGCAATCCGATGCGCGTCGTCTTCATGGGCACCCCCGATTTCGCCGTGCCCACGCTGACCGAGATCGTCATGCGCGGTCATGAGGTCGTTGCGTGCTATACGCGTGCGCCCAGGCCCGCGGGACGCGGCCAGGCCGAGCGTAAATCGCCGGTGCACCTGGCGGCCGAAGAGTTCGGCATTCCGGTGTTCACACCGAAAAATTTCAAGGACTCCGCCGACGTCGCGACCTTTGCGGCGCTGGGCGCGGAAGTGGCGGTGGTCGTCGCCTACGGCCTGCTGCTGCCGCCTGCGGTGCTTGAAGCGCCCGAAAAGGGATGTCTGAATTTGCACGGCTCGCTCTTGCCGCGCTGGCGGGGTGCCGCGCCCATCCAGAGGGCCATCATGGCGGGGGACGAGCGCACGGCGGTCTCGGTGATGAGGATGGAAGAAGGGCTCGATACCGGTCCGGTAAGCCTTGTCGATTTCATCTCCATCGGCCCGGACATGACGGCGGGCGAACTCCATGACGAAATGATGCGCACCGGCGCGGACCTGATGGGCCGGGCGCTGTCGGCGCTTGACCGTGACGCTCTCGAATTCACCGCTCAGCCCGATGATGGCGCCACCTACGCCAAAAAGATCGAGAAGGCCGAGACACGGATCGATTTTTCCCGGCCCGCACAAGAGGTTCATAACCATGTCCGCGGCCTGTCGCCTTTCCCTGGCGCGTGGTTCGAGATCGAGCTTGGCGGCAAGCCGGTGCGGGTCAAGGCGCTGCGCTCGACCTTGACCGAAGGGCAAGGCGAGCCTGGCACCGTGCTTGAGGGGCTGACGATTGCTTGCGGGCAAGGCGCCGTGCGGTTCAGGCAGGTACAACGCGAAGGCAAGGGTGCAATGGATGCTGAAGCCTTCTTGCGCGGGGCGGGCGATTTGACCGGGCGCCAGGTGGGCTGATGCCCCGCTACAAGCTGACCATCGAATATGACGGAACGCCCTTCGTGGGCTGGCAGCGCCAGGCCGATGCGCTTTCGGTGCAGGAAGCAATCGAAATTGCCATCGAAGCCTTTTCCGGCGAGGCCGTGCGCACCCAGACGGCGGGCCGCACCGATGCGGGGGTTCATGCACGGGGGCAGGTGGCCCATTTCGACCTCGAACGCGAATGGGACCCCTTCCGCGTGTCCGAGGCGCTGAATTACCATCTCAAGCCCCACCCGATCGCCATTCTGGACTGCCAATTGGTCGGCGGGGACTTCGAAGCGCGCTTTTCGGCCAAAGCGCGCCATTATCGCTATTTGATCCTCAATCGCCGCGCCCGTCCGGCTCTGGAGGCCAACAGGGTTTGGCACGTGGCGGTGCCGCTCGACGAGAAAGCCATGCAAGAGGCCGCGCAGACCATTCTGGGGCGGCACGATTTCACGACCTTCCGGTCCGCCCAATGCCAAGCCAATTCCCCCCTTCGCACGCTGGACAGGCTGGACGTCAAGCGTGACGGCGATCTGATCATCATCGAAGCGTCGGCGCGCGCCTTTTTGCATCATCAGGTGCGCTCCATGACCGGATCACTGAAGCTTGTGGGGGAGGGGCGCTGGCCAGTGACTGGTCTGAAGGCGGCGCTCGACGCGCAGGACAGGTCGCGGTGTGGGGCCATGGCTCCATCCTCCGGGCTCTACCTGATGGCGATCGATTATTAGTCCAAGGGGAGCTGGGCGAGGATAAATACCGCAAGGATCATAGCAAAGAGCTGAGCCGCCAGCACCATGACGACCTCGCTGCCCCGCAACCCTGCAATGATACGCAGAATGTTGATTTCTGCGATAAAGGTGGCGATGGCGATGGCTGCCCACAGCGTCAGGATGATCGCGACAAGCGTTTCGCCCGCTGTCGGGCCAAGCATCAGCGCGCCAGCGAAAGCGACACAAAACGTCACTCCAACCAGCCCTCCGACCGCGATGGCATTGACCCAGTTGCTGGCAACCATGACGGGTCGGAAACCATGCAGCGCATCAAGGCACGGCAGGACAACCCGCAGCGCGACGAAGCGGGCTGCGATCAGGGTGCCGGTGATGAAGAGTTGACCGGCAGGCGACATGGTTTGCCGGGCCGCGGCGCCCATTTCCGTAATGGCCGTGAAGACGACAAACGCCACAATCAGGGCAATGAAGCTGCCTGCAAGTCCACGCTGGGAGAAGTCGAACCGGGAAAGGGCATCGGGGCGCCCCAGCATCAGGTTCCAGGTACCCCCGACAGCCGAGGCGCCTTCTTCGATCAATTTCGATCGGCGGTCTACCACCCCGGTCAGATCTCGGGGGTGGGCACGGGACCGTAAAGAACCCCCACGGCAAGCAGGGCAACCAGCATGCCTATGGTCTGGACGACGATGAGCATGACGATCTGTCCGGCCTTCATGCCCACCACCAGCCGTGCATTGTTGATGCGGGCCAGAAAACCGATGACCACGGCCAGAAGCAGGATCAGTTCCGCGCTGGTGGTCACCAGCGCGACAAAGGCGAGTGCGATCGAGACGACGGCGTTCACCCAGTTTTCGACTGTAACGAAGGCCGCGAACTTCTCGGTGAGCCCGGTGAGGCGCAAAACGACCCACGACCCGCCCATGATCCCGGCATAAAGCAATGCATTCTGAACCAGCGCGGCGAAGGTCGAGACCTCAGCCTCTCCCGGGGCCACAAGCGCCGAAATGAGAAAGGTGACGGCCACCGAAACCAAGAGCGCGATAAAGCTTGAGATGAGCCCGCGCATGTCGGTGAAGAAATAACCCGGCGCGTCGCGCCGCCCCACAATCAGCCGCCAGGTTCCGGCAACAGCGGAACGGGTTTCTTCCAAAAGGGTCGGCTGGGCTTGGGACACGAAAGAATGGCTTTCTAAAAGGCGTTGACCAACATGTAGAGGGCGATGGGCAGGACCGCAAGCAGCACGAACAGGGCCAGCCCGTACCCGATCGCGGTGGGGAGGCTCAGCCCGTTTGCCTGTGCCAGCCGGAAGCCTAGAATGCCGGTAACGGCCAGTATGGCGCCGGCCAGCGGTACGCCCAGAAGCGTTGCGAGACCCTCGACAAGTTTCATCGCCGCCAGAAGGTAGAGGCCAGGAACCACAAAGCTCGCGGTGGAACCGGAAAAGGCGCTCAGGCGTGCGACCAGTCCCGTGGCAATGAACAGGGCCAGAAGCGGAAGCAGATGCTGGACGACGACAAGTGCCATGGCCAGGGGCGGGGGAAAGCCGAACCGCAGCGTTGCCAGAACGATGGCAACCAGAACGGCGGCGCCAAAGGCAAGGAAACCACCATTCATGCCCTCGGCGTCAAAGCGAAAATGGCTTTGCCAATCGGGGCGCCTGCCCAGGATCTTCGACCAGCCGGCTCCGGCCTGCTTGAGCGTTTCCAGTGTCATGCCTGCTTCCTTGCCAGAAAGCTGGCGATGTAGGTGGCGTAAAATTCGGCCAGGCGCTCGACATCGGCGACCGGTACCCGCTCATCGACCTGATGCATGGTCGCTCCGATCAGGCCGCATTCGACGACAGGGCAATAAAGCGAGATGAACCGTGCGTCCGACGTCCCCCCGATGGTCGAGAGGAGCGGGCGGACGCCGTTGAAGTCTTCCATCACGTCGCACAAATGAGACACGTGCCCCTCGGGCGGGGAGATAAAGCACCGCGAGATGGGACCGAGCTGTTCGAATTCGAGATGACAGCCGCGCAATTCGATTGCGGCGAGCCGACGGTGGATTTCGGCAAGCAGTGTCTCGCCGGTCCAAATGTCGTTGAACCGGACATTAAAGCGCAGCGTGGTGCGTTCAGGGATGACATTCGACGCCGGATTGCCGGTGTCGATCGCGGTGACTTCGAGATTTGTGGGCTGGAAGTGCTCGGTACCGTCATCGAGCGGCACGTAAAGCGCTCGCACGATTTCGGCTGCGACCGGCATGGGATTGTTGGCGCGCTGCGGGTAGGCCGCGTGCCCCTGCTTGCCGATAACGGTTATCTTGCCCGAAACCGACCCGCGCCGCCCGATCTTGATCGAGTCCCCGAAGACCTCGAACGAGGAGGGCTCGCCCACAATGGCGAAATCATATTTCTCGCCTTGCGCCTCGGCCCATTCCATCAGCTTTTTCGTGCCGTTTACCGCGTCGGCTTCTTCATCGTTTGTGATGGCGAGAGAGACCGTGCCCTTTTCCAGCGCGCCAGTTTGGGCAAGCTGCGCCACGGCACCGCAGAAGGCGGCGACGCCGCTTTTCATATCGGTGGCGCCGCGGCCCCACATGACGCCATCAACGATTTCGCCGGAAAACGGATCATGGGTCCAGGCGGTGACATCCCCAGGAGGGACAACGTCGGTGTGACCGGCAAACAACAGATGTGGTCCGGGCTCTTTGCCCTTGCGGGTGGCGTAGAGGTTGTCGACCGGATAGGAGCCGTCGCCCTCGAACTTCAGCCGCGTGCAGACAAACCCGAGCGGAGAAAGGAAGGCTTCGAGCACGTCGAGCACGCCCTCTTCGATCGGGGTGACCGAAGGCCGGCGGATCAGATCGGCGAGCAGCGGGACGGCGCGATTGCTCATGATCGCTAGTCGCGCAGAAGATCGTTGATCGAGGTTTTGGACCGGGTCTTTTCATCGACCCGCTTGACGATCACCGCGCAATAAAGGTTCGGGCCGGGTTCTCCATTGGGGAGCGGTTTGCCGGGGAGTGAACCCGAGACGACCACCGAATAGGGCGGCACCTTGCCGTAAAAGATTTCGCCCGTCGTCCGGTCGACGATCTTGGTCGACTGGCCGATGAAAACGCCCATGGAAATGACCGAGCCTTCGCCCACCACGACGCCTTCGACGATCTCGGAACGCGCGCCGATAAAGCAGTGATCCTCGATGATGACCGGTCCGGCCTGAAGCGGTTCGAGCACACCCCCGATGCCCACGCCACCGGAGAGGTGCACATTCTTGCCGATCTGGGCGCACGAGCCGACGGTGACCCATGTATCGACCATGACGCTCTCGTCGACATAGGCGCCAAGATTGACGAAGGACGGCATGAGGATGGCGTTTTTGCCGATGAAGGCCGAGTGCCGCACTATGGCGCCGGGGACGGCGCGGAAACCTGCGGCGCGGAACTGGCTCTCGCTCCAGCCGGCAAATTTGGACGGCACCTTGTCCCACCACTGCGCGCCACCCGGGCCGCCGGGAATGGCTTCCATGTCGTTGAGGCGGAAGCTGAGCAGCACGGCCTTTTTGAGCCACTGATTGACCACCCACTCCCCGTCGGCAGCTTTCTCCGCAACGCGCGCTTGGCCCGAATCGAGCAATCCCAGCGCCTGGTTGACGGCATCGCGCACTTCGCCGGTCGTCTGGTAATTGACACTATCGCGGGCCTCAAAAGCGGCATCGATGGTTGCGGCAAGCTCACTCATGGACATGGGAATTGCGGGCCTTTTAGTCTTGGCAGAAGGAAGGGAGAATTCGGCGCGGACCTTAACCGAAGCGATTGGGTGGGGAAACCCATATTCGGCTTGGGATGCCGGCTGGAGGAGGGCTTTCTTCAAGACATGCAAGAGCCGCCGACGGCGAGATCGCCTCGGCTTGCTGATGACTTTCTTGCTGGTCGCGCTTCCGAACCGAAAACCGGTTCCCACTTTTTCTGGAAGCGCTCCAGACAGACGGCATGGGGCGATGAACGCTCCGCATGTTTAGTTAGTATATGAAGCGATCATCGCCCCACGCGCCCGGGATTTTTGGCTTAGTCGCCCTTCAGAAGGCTAGGGTCAATCCCTTCTCCCTTTCGAGAGTACGACGGCGTTAGCAAAATCGCGCCAGCCTCGAAACCGAGATCAGGCGGCCGGTTCACGCCGTCCGGCGCTTGTGACGTTTGGGCCTTCCCTGCGGCGACCCGCAAGGAACCCGGACCGACCCCGCCCAAACGTTCGTTGCGCTTGCGTCCATGTGCGCGGGTTCGTGAAAGGGAGTATGGGGGAGGTTGAATGGGCGGGGATAAGTTTCTTTGCGGCTGGGGCGTGTGGCGACGCATCATGATGGATTCCGGGAATAAATCCCGGAATGACAATGGGGGTGGAGAGGCGAGACGGCAAAGGCACGAACCTTTGCGAATCCCCGGTCAACCCGCAGCGACAATGAGCTAAGCTCTGCAGCACACATCGGCGTCAGGATCTTGGAAAAATCGCCACCCATCCTTAATACCGCCCTGACATAGTAAACAGAACTGAAAGACCAAAAAGGAGCCTGATGATGGGCCGCAAACGCCATTCCTCGCTGCGTTCGTCCAAGGAGGATATGGAAGCCGTACGCCATTCGCCGCATACGCCGCAGACCGAGTCGGCGGCGTATCGACTGGCTTTCGCTGACGAAGAGTTTATGACCAGCGAAGACCTGCGCGGGGTCCGCTTTCAGCTCGAATATCTCAAGATCGAATTCCGGCTTCGCGAAGCCAATGTCAATTCGACGGTGGTTCTGTTCGGCGGCGCCCGCATCCCCGAGCCCGGCAAGCCCGCCTGGGCGGCAAAGACCGACGAAGCCAAAAAGAACCTTGAGGCCAATTCGATCTATTACGAGGAGGCGCGGCGCTTTGCTCAACTGGCCTCGCTGACCTCAAAAGCCACCGACTTCACCGACTATGTGGTGGCAACGGGCGGCGGTCCGGGGGTGATGGAGGCGGGCAATCGTGGTGCCGCCGATGTGGGTGCGCCCTCGATCGGCTACAATATCGTCCTGCCGCACGAACAGGCGCCCAATACCTATGTGACGCCGCAGTTTTCCTTCAATTTCCATTATTTCGCGACGCGCAAGATTCATTTCCTGATGCGCGCCAAGGTGGTGGCGATCTTCCCGGGCGGCTTTGGGACGATGGACGAGTTTTTCGAGGCCCTGACCCTTATCCAGACCGGGCGTATGGATCGCATTCCCTTGCTGCTGTTTGGCAAGAAATTCTGGAGCCGGGTTCTCAACCTCGAGGCGCTGGCCGAAGAGGGGACGATCTCGCCCGACGATTTCAAGCTCTTCAGTTTTGTCGATACCGCCGACGAAGCCTGGGAGATCGTGCGCCAGACCTACAATCTGCCCAGGATCGAACACCCAGCCTGAACCGGAGGGGTTCAAGAAAAGCATGCCCCGGACATGATCCGGGGTGGACACCATTTATTCGGTTCAAAAGCGCGACAAACAAAAAAGGGCCCGCCGGTGTCGACGGGCCCTCCGGCAATCACCAGACTGCTTACTGGTTGGCAGTGATCTGCACGTTCAAAAGGTCGACCAGAACGAAGGGATCGTTTTCCACTTCGGCTTCCATGCCTTCGAACTCGGAAAAGGCGATGGGCTCTTCGGGCTCGACCGAGATGGTGAAGTTCTGCGGGTCGGCAATGAAGGTGTTGACCGCGTTTGTGACCATGGTCTTGAAGGCGGCGTTTTCAACCTCTGCCAGTGCCATCGGAACCATGAACTGCAGGCCGGCCTTGAAGGTTTCGCCATCGACGCCCTGTTCGGCACCGATGAAATCGAGCACTTTCATGAACAGTGAATCGTCGTCATAGCGCAGCGCACCGTCGACCAGCTTCACATCGGCCATCTTCTCGAGCATGGCTTCCGACATATCCGCCATCTGGTCTTCATCGATCTCGATGCCGGCTTCGGCCATTTCGGCCATCTTGAGGTTGACCTTCATGAGTTCGCGATAGAGCTCTTCGGTGTAGCCCTCGACGGCAAAGTCCAGTGACAGCGAACCGAGTTCATCGACCACAAAGGAGACGTCATCGACACTGGCCGCGCCGGTCTGTGGCCACCAGGTGCCCGAACCCGACATCGAAGCGCTGAGTTGGCTGAGGCCGAACGCTTCCATGACCTCCTGGGCTTCGGGCTCTTCGATGGCGCTCAAATCGCCGCGAATGCCGCTGACCTGATAGGCTGAACTAAGACCGCCCTCGGCCGTCGGCTCCTCCATGGTAACTTCCATGAGGTCGATGGCAAAAAGTTCGGTGCCGCTCTCGTCTGAAATCGACAGCGGTCCCGCTGAAATGCGGTCATAGAGGTTGAATCCGATCTCGATGACCGAATCGAGGCCCGCATCGGCCGGCAACACGATGCCCTCGGCCGCGATGTCGACGAAGCTGACGGAAAACCCTTCCTCCTCATCGGTATATTCGAAGTCGGCGATGGTCGCCCGCTCGGCGCTAAAGCCCCCCTCGGCCGTCTCCACCACGCCGGTAAACACCACATCGCCCGGAACGTCGATATCGTCCTGGCCCGGCATCGAGATGACGAAATCGGAAATCGTTACCGTGTCACCTTCGGCCGTGGCCGAGCCATAGGCAAAGGAAACGCCCATCAGCTTGCTGGTTTCGACGAGCCGATCGGCAAAATCGGTGGCTTCAAGCGCCAAAGCGGCCTGGCTGGTTCCCGCCAAAAGGAGGGCGGCAAGGGAAAGGCGAGATAGGTTTTTCATGACGGTCCCCGTTTTTCGGCGTCTATCACGCCATTTTGCAACAAAGCTGCGAACTTATACCATTGCTGCCACATACGGCCAGCATTGACGGTAATGCATTGAGATGACTTTTCGATCACGCCAATCGGGCAAAAAAGCGTCAGCGGCAACGCGCGAGAAAGGCCACGATATCGTCAGTGATGTGATGGACATGGTCCAGATCTTCGCCCCGGCCAAGCTCCCACGCGTCGCACTGGTCGTGTTCGAACCCTGAACCGGCCACGACCTGCACCGTCGCCATGCCGATTGCATGAGGCACCCGCAGGTTCTTCTCCAGATCGTCGAACATGATGGCCTGCCTGGCCCCGATCCCGTGTGCGTCCAGAAAGTCCGTGTAGGCGATTTCCAGCGGTTTGGGCTGGTATTTGGCGGCCTTGATATCGAAGATGCCCTCAAAGAGCGAGGACGCCCCCAGGCGCGCGAGAACGGCCTCGGCGTGCCCGGCGCTGGCATTGGTGAAGATGAATTTGCGCCCAGGCAAAGCGGCGATGGCCTCGACGAGTTCGGGATGCGCCTCCACCGGTGAGTAGTCGATGGCATGGACCATTTCGAGATAGTCGTCGGGGTCGATGGCATGGAACTTCATCAGCCCGTTCAGCGTGGTGCCGTGGTCGCGGTAATAGGCCTTCTGCAGATTGCGCGCCGCTTCGAAATCGAGTTGAGCGACCTTCATCACATAACCTGTGATGGCCGTGTCGATCTGGGCAAACAGATTGCACTCACGCGGATAAAGCGTGTTGTCGAGGTCGAAAACCCAGTCCGTGACATGGTCGAAATCGAGGCGGGTGGAGGCGGCAGGCGGGTTCATGTGGTTCATAGTCCCATTATGCCCCAAATCGATGAATGGGAGATGACTGGAAACGAAGGTGTGATCGGCCCCCCCCCTATCGCACCATCAGCGTTCCCGCGCCATGTTCGGTGAACAGCTCGAGCAGTACCGAATGGGCAGTCTTGCCGTTGACGATCACCACGCCTTCAACGCCCCGATCGAGCGCTTCGATGCAGGTTTCGACCTTGGGGATCATGCCCCCCGAGATCGTGCCGTCGGCGATAAGCTGCTGCGCTTCGCGTACCGAAAGCTCGGGGATCAATTCGCCATCCTTGTCGAGCACCCCCGGAACGTCGGTCAAGAACAGCAGGCGCTTGGCAAATACCGCCCCCGCGATCGCGCCGGCAAACGTATCGGCGTTGATGTTGTAGGTGTTCCCGTCCCGGCCCGGTGCGACGGGCGCTATGACCGGGATCATCTCCGAGCGGGCCAGAAGATCGAGCAGCGTGCGGTCGATCTCGACAGGCTCGCCGACGAAACCGAGGTCGAGAACGCGCTCGATATTGGAGGTCGGGTCGACATATTTCTTGTTGGCCTTTTCGGCAAACACCATGTTGCCGTCCTTGCCGCACAATCCGATGGCCCACTCGCCCTCGGCGTTGATCATCGCCACGATCTCTTTGTTGATTGAGCCGGCCAGCACCATTTCCACGATCTCGACGGTGCGCTTGTCGGTCACCCGCAAGCCGCCCTCGAATTTGGATTCGATGCCGAGCTTTTTGAGCATGTCGCCGATCTGCGGGCCGCCGCCATGAACCACGATCGGGTTGACGCCCGATTGTTTCAGCAAGGCCACGTCGCGGGCGAAAGCCTTGCCCAGTTCGGGATCGCCCATGGCATGGCCGCCATATTTAATGACCACCGTCTTGTTCTCGTAGCGCTGCATGAAGGGCAGGGCCTTGGACAGCACTTCGGCGTCGTAGGCGTTTTCAAGTCCGTCGGCCATGAGGCAAGGCAACTCCGTTTGGTCTTGAAAACTTCTCTAACCCGAACGCGCGCCCCGTGAATAGTCCTCGCCAGGCGCCTTGTGATCCAATTACGGATGAAGCGCGTAGTAAAAAAAGCAATTGTTACGCGATAGGGAGGGCGCCTATGGCCGATACCGCTGAAATTGCCGATCTTCTGGCGCGTGTCGCTCTGCGCGATCGCGACGCGTTTCGTGCCCTCTATGCCCGCACGAGCGCGAAACTTTTTGGCGTGAGCCTGCGTATACTCTCCAACAGGAGCGAAGCCGAGGACGCCTTGCAGGACGTTTTCATCAAGGTCTGGCAGCGTGCGGAGGGCTATCGCCCCGATGCCGCGAGCCCCATGACGTGGCTGATTACCATTGCGCGCAACAACGCTATCGACAGGGTGCGTGCGCGACGGTCGGGTCATACAGATATTGACGAAGCGTTCGATCTGCACGATTCCGGGATGACGCCTGAGCAGTCGGCAATGAACGCCGATGACGGCAACCGGATCGAGCAGTGCATGGAACAACTCAAGCCCGAACGCGCCGAAGCGGTGCGCCGGGCCTATGTCGAAGGTGAAAGCTACAATGAACTGGCCGACCGGCTGGGCGTCCCGCTCAATACGGTACGCACCTGGCTGCGCCGGTCGCTCCTGGCCTTGCGCGACTGTCTTGGAGCATAATAGACGAAACGATGAGCGATTTTGACGACAACGATCTGAACCGGGACGAAGAGCGCCGCGTGGCGGTTGCTGAATATGTGCTGGGACTGACAAGCGCGCAAAGCCGCGCCGCAATGGCGCGTGCAATCGAGTCGCGCCCCGATCTTGCTGCCGAAGTTGCCTATTGGGAGCACCGCTTCTCCGCCTTTAATGAAGATTACGTGCCCACAACGCCCTCGGCGGGGCTCTTGAACAAGATTGAGCAAAGACTGTTCGCCGATGTGGCCGCCAAAACGCCCTGGTACAATTCGCTCCTGCTCTGGCGGTCGCTGGCCGGGGTCGCGGCCGCTGTGGCCGTACTCTCGGTTGGTCTCAATCTGCTCCTGCCGACCGTCGAAACACCGCTCGATACCACCCAACTTGTGGCGGCGATGCAGACAGTCGACAGCGACGTGAGCTTTATCGCGCGCTATGATGCGGGCACCGGGGCCTTGCGGGTGAGCGGTACCGGCTCGCCGGCCGGTGCCGGCAATGATTATGAGCTCTGGTTCATCGAGGGCGACAATGCACCGATCTCTATGGGTGTGATCGATGTGGCCGAGGCCCAGACCATTGCAGTCGATGAGACGCTGCGCGGCCGGTTGGCTCAGGGCATTACGCTCGCCGTCACGCGGGAAGTCGAAGGCGGCTCGCCAACCGGCGATCCCCAGGGCCCGGTCGTGGCAGCCGGCCCGATTGCCGCTATCTGACATTTTTTTTTCGAAAAGCTGAAACTTGTTGTTCTCACGCTCCGTAACTGGTCCCGAACTTCCCCAAAAAGGGGAGGTCAAAACAGATGATCTTTTAGGAGACGAACACCATGCAGACCCGTGCTATTGCTCTTTCAGCCCTCCTGGCCACCTCGGCGCTGACTGGCGCTGCTTTCGCGCAGGACAACCCGATGGTCGGCGGCGCGCCGATGTCGCCGGACATGAACATCGTCGAAAACGCCGTCAATTCGGCCGACCACACGACCCTGGTCGCTGCGGTGGAAGCTGCCGGTCTTGTCGAAACGCTGCAGGGCGATGGCCCCTTCACAGTATTCGCCCCGACCAACGACGCCTTCGCCGCCCTGCCTGAAGGCACCGTCGAGACGCTTTTGATGCCGGAAAATCTCGAAATGCTGCAGCAGGTTCTGACCTGCCACGTGGTTGGCGTGGAAGCAACCGCGGCTGACCTTGTGGGCATGATCGATGCCGATGGCGGCAGCCACACCATCGAAACGCTGGGCGGCTGCATGCTTGAAGCCACCTATGATGGCGACACTGTAACCATCACCGACGAAAACGGCACGGCCGCGACCGTCACCATCGCCGACGTCATGCAGTCCAACGGCGTCATCCATGTGACCGACGCGGTTTTCACGCCGGCCATGTAAGCAACAGGCACCGCGGCTCAGCGTTCGCCCCCAATCCTGACAATGAGCCGCAAACTGCGCCCGGCCCGCCCTCCGTCGGCCGGGCGCAACCATGTTCAGCCCCGATACACGCGGGTTTGACTGGATCGCGAGGCAATTTGCTGGGATAAACGCCGCAAGGAGAATGACCATGATCGACCGTCGCAATTTCCTGCTTGCCGGCACCGCCGCCACCAGCGCCGCCACATTGGGCTTTGTCCTGACTGCCAAAGGCGCCGAGGGGGATTTTCCCTTTACTCTCACCGAAGCCGAATGGCGCGAGCGGCTCGACGACATGCAATATTATGTGCTGCGCGAGCACGGCACCGAGCGATCCTTTACCTCGGAGCTCGACAAGCTCTACGAGCCCGGCATCTATCATTGCGCCGGCTGTGCGCAGGCGCTCTATTCGTCGGAAGCCAAATATGACAGCCGCACCGGCTGGCCCAGCTTCTGGGAAGCGCTGCCAGACGCGATCGGCACTTCGATCGACACGACATTCATGATGGTGCGCACCGAATGCCATTGCTCGAACTGTGGTGGACATCTGGGCCATATTTTCGATGACGGACCCGAACCGACCGGCAAGCGCCACTGCATCAACGGCGTCGCCTTGACGTTCGTCCCGGCCTAGGGTCTGTATGCGGGATCGTTAGTCTGCGGTCCCTCCCCATGTATCTCACCATCATTGAAACGGGCCTCGTGCCAGAGCCATTGCGCGGCCGGTTCCGTCCCTATCCGGAAATGTTTGCCACCATGCTGGCCCGCCATGGCGCCGGCATCACACCCCGCTTCGTGCCTGTGCTCGAGGGGGCGCCGCTGCCCGATCCCGCAAAGCAGGAGGCCGTGCTGATCACCGGTTCGCCAGCCGGTGTTTACGACCCGCTGCCCTGGATGAACCCGCTGCGCGATTTCATTCGCCAGGCCCATGAAAGCGGCACCAAGATGGTGGGCATCTGCTTTGGCCACCAGATCATCGCAGACGCCTTGGGCGGAGATGTGCGCAAATCGGAAAAGGGATGGGGACTGGGGCGGCACGTCTATGACGTCATGCCTGTTCATCCCCATTTCGTGCCGGGTGTCGAAAAATTGGCCATAGCCTGTTCCCATCAGGACCAGGTGATAGCGCCGCCGCCAATGGCCAGAGTGATCCTGCGCAACGAATTTGCGCCCAACGCAGGGCTGGTCTATGCCGGGGGCAAGATACTGAGTTTCCAGCCTCACCCGGAATTCGAAGACGATTATGCCAGCGCGCTGATCGATCTGCGGCGTGGCAAGGTTTCTGACGACACAGTCGAAGCGGCGCACGATTCGATGAAGACCCGCTCGGACAGTGTGGTCCTCTCGGGAGCCATCAGCCGGTTTCTGACCAGCTAGAGCGGTTCAGTCATTGATTGAATCGGTTGGGGATTCCCGAGTTCGGGATTTTGTGATTCAAGATGTCGGCTGGGAAGGAGGCCAGCATCTGATGACAGCACCTCTATCCAATGATCTTCGCGAGCGTGTCGTTGGTGCGATCGAGACCGGTGAGAGCTGCCGGTCTGTCGCGGCCCGCTTTGGTGTTGCCGTTTCCTCGGCGGTGAAGTGGCATCAGCGCTACCGGGCTACGGGCTCGGTGGAGCCCGGCAAGATGGGTGGGCACCGCAAGCGCATTCTCGACCCTCACCGATCATTCATCGTTGAGCGCATTGACCAGAGACCGCATCTGACGCTGCACGGACTGAAGGAGGAGCTGGCGGCGCGCGGGGTGAAGGTGTCGCACGATACGGTGTGGAAATTCCTGCGCCGTGAGGGGCTTCGTTTCAAAAAAAACACTGTTCGCCCTTGAGCATGCTCGTGCCGACATAGCCCGGCGGCGACGGCGCTGGCGGTCTTTTCAGGCGGATCTCGATCCCCGGCGGCTGGTGTTCATTGATGAGACATGGATCAAGACCAACATGGCGCCGCTGCGTGGCTGGGGGCAGAAGGGCAAACGCCTGCGTGGTTTTGCCCCGCATGGTCACTGGCGCACGCTCACCTTCTTGGCCGCATTGCGCTGCGACCGGCTGACGGCGCCTTGCGTGTTCGACGGGCCGATCAATGGTCAGTGCTTCCGCGCCTATGTCGAGCAGCAACTCGTGCCGGTGCTGGAACCTGGCGATATCGTCGTCATGGACAATCTCGGCAGCCACAAGGCCGCAGCCATTCGCCAAGCCATCAAGGCCGCCGGTGCCAGGCTCTGGTTCCTGCCGCCCTATTCGCCCGACCTCAACCCGATCGAGCAGGCCTTCGCCAAGATCAAGCATTGGATGCGCCAAGCCCAAATGCGCACCCTTGAGGATACATGGCGTCACGTCGGCCACCTCATCTCAAACATCAGCCAAGACGAATGCGCAAATTATCTCGAAAATGCAGGATACGCTTCTGTTAAAAACTGAAAGGCTCTAAAAGTGTGATCAGGAAAAGTTGCAGACTTTTCCGGTTCGATCACGCGCCAAAGCAAAGACTTAAAGCCACAGATCTATTCAATCGGGCTGCGACTCTAAAGACCCTCGCGCAGCCGCGCCACTTCCCGCCGCAACACATCGATGCCCAGGCCCTTCTCACTGGAGGTGAGAATGATTTCGGGGTGAGCGGCGGGGCGCTTGGCGATGAATTTGGCCGTCATGTCCACTACGCCGCCAAGGTCCTTTTCGCTGAGCTTGTCGGCCTTGGTCAGCACCACCTGATAGGACACGGCAGCCCTGTCGAGTTCGTTCATCACCGTGGCATCATTGGGCTTGGGGCCGTGGCGCGCATCGACCAGCACATAGACGCGGCGCAGATTTGGCCGCCCGCGCAGGAACTGGTGGATCAGCTTGTTCCACTTTTCGACTGCCGGCTTCGGGGCCTTGGCAAAGCCATAGCCCGGCATGTCGACGAGCCGGATGCCGCCCTCTTGGGGGGCGAACAGATTGAGTTCCTGAGTCCGGCCCGGCGTATTGGACGTCCGGGCCAGCGCCGATTGGCCGACAAGGGCGTTGATCAGTGAGGATTTGCCGACGTTGGAGCGTCCGGCAAAGGCAATCTCGACGATATCGTCGGCCGGAAGATCGGAAACGCGAACGCAGCCCTTGAGGAATATCCAGGGGCGCGCAAACAGCAGGCGGACAGTTTCAGGCAAATCGGTCATTTTGGGCGATCCAAAAAAGAAGGGCCGGTTTCCCGGCCCTCGCGCTTGTCGCTATTCGGCAGCCTTGGGCTTGCGCTTGAACGAGCTCTTGATGTTGCCGAGCAGGTCAACGGTCACGCCATGGCGCCGCATGATGAACCATTGCTGGACGACCGAGAGGAAGTTGTTCCACGCCCAGTAGATCACCAGACCCGCCGGGAAGGTCGCCAGCATGAAAGTGAAGATCACCGGCATCCAGTTGAAGATCATCGCCTGGGTGGGGTCTGCCGGGGGCGGGTTTAGCCGCATCTGCACCCACATGGTGATGCCCATGATGACCGGCCAGATACCGATGGCCAGGAACGAGCCGATAACCGGCACCGCACTGGGATCGTAAGGCAGAAGGCCGAACAGGTTGAAGATGTGGGTGGGATCGGGCGCCGCCAGATCCTGAATCCAGCCAAAGAACGGCGCATGGCGCATTTCGATGGTAACGAACAGAACCTTGTAGAGCGAGAAGAACACCGGGATCTGGATCAGGACCGGCCAGCACCCCGAGATGGGATTGATCTTTTCGGTCTTGTAGAGCTCCATCATCGCCTGCTGCTGGGCAGCGCGATCGTCCTTATGCTTTTCCTGGATTTCCTTCATCTTGGGCTGCACGCGCCGCATATTGGCCATCGAGGCATAGCTCTTGTTGGCCAGCGGAAAGAACAGCGCCTTGACGATGACGGTCACCGCCAGGATGGCCAGGCCGAAATTGCCCAGGAATTCGTAGAGCAGCCGGATGAGATAGAACATCGGCTTGGTGATGAAGTGGAACCAACCCCAGTCGATCATCAACTCGAACCGGTCGATCGAATAGGCGGTCTCATAGGAATCGATGATCGATTCAACCTTGGCTCCGGCAAAGGCCAGGCTCTCGTGCGACGCGCTGCCGCCTGCAGGAACAACGACAGCGTCCTGGGCGACGAAATTGGCTCGGTAGTCATGACCGCTCGGCGCGCTGGTACCGTGGAAATAGCGCGCGTTGATCGCCTGTTCCTGCGGCGGAATGATCGCGGTGGCCCAGTATTTATCGGTAAAGCCGAGCCAGCCGCCCGTCGAGGCGAAATCGAGCTGGCCTTCGTTCTCGAGGTCCGAATAGGAGCGCTCGACCAGATTGGCATCGCCAAGAACCCCGATGGGGCCTTCGTGCAGAATGAAGAAATTCTGGGTCTGGGGCGTATAGAGCCGCGCGATGCGCGAATAGGGGAACAGGGTCACATCGCCGGCGCCCGAATTTTCAACGCTCTGGTCGATGGTGAACATGTAGTTCTCATCGACGCTGATGGTGCGGCGGAAAATCAGCCCCTCGCCATTGTCCCAGACCAGCGTCACCGGTGTTTCGGCGGTCAGCGTGTCGCCGCTTTCAACGCTCCATTCGGTCTGCCCGGTGGGCAGCGCCACATCGCTTCCCTGAGCGGCAACCCAGCCCTGTTCGAGATAGTAGGGAACGTCCGAGCCGACCGGGGACAGAAGCGTGATGGTCGGGCTGTCGGGGTCGGGGGTCTCGTTGTAGCGCAACAGATGGAGATCATCGATGCGCGCGCCGGTCAGATTGATCGAACCGGAAAGAGCGTCTGTTTCGATCGCCACACGATCCGAGGCGGCAAGGGCATCCTCGCGCGTCGCAAAGACCTGGGTGCCGGTGTCCGCCGATGGCGCCGCGCCGGCAACGCCATCGGCGCTGGGGGCCGCCAGGTCTGCACTATCCTGAGCCAATTCCTGCTGGGCCGAAAGTTCGGCCTGGCGCTGGGCCTGATCGAGCTGTGGTCCTGCGATAAAAAACTGCCACCCAAAGAGCACGAGCATGCTCAGGACGACGGCCAGGATCATGTTGCGATTGTTTTCGTTCATGGCTTTGGATGTCCGCTTGGCGCTTGGGCCGGTCTGTGCAGGCGCGCGATGGCCTTGCCGAGTTCGCGCGTCAAATTGTCGAACGGTTCGGACAGGCTTTCGCGCCGCCCGATCAACACATAGTCGTGGCCGGCGACCAGCCGGTCCGAACAGGCCCTCACAGCTTCACGCAGCCGACGCTTGATGCGGCTGCGTTCGGGCGAATTGCCGGTCTTTTTGGTCACGGTGTATCCTACACCGGGAGCAAGGTCGGCAACAGGTGTGGCCTGCAACACAAAGCCGCGCCTGGCAATTTTATTGCCCCGCGCGGCTTTAAGAAATTGCGCCCGTTTTTTCAGGCGCCGTATCGGCAATGCCGGGCTATCCGGCATATCGGAGCGAGGCCCGACTTATGCCGAAAGCCGCTTGCGCCCGATCGCGCGACGGCGATTGAGAATCTTGCGGCCGTTCTTGGTCGCCATGCGGGCACGGAAACCGTGACGGCGGGCGCGCACAAGATTGCTCGGCTGGAAAGTACGCTTCATTATGGTTCATCGCGCGCCGGTCCGCGCGATCCTCTGGTTAAGCTTGTCTGTTGTCTTTAAGTCTTGCGCGAAAGGGAATGGGACAAGCCGTCCCGGGCCATCGGCAAAGGTTGGGCGGCTTATAGGGAAAAGGTGGGGGCAAGTCAATTGTGCTATGGCCACAATCGCGTGTGTTCTCTGGCGCTGGCCAGCGCGCTTTGGCCGCGCTAAAAGCGGGGCAATAACCCATCATGGATTCGGCCGGGGTCTTGGATCAAGGTCAAAGGTTGAGGGCAGCCGCGTGGCGCAGGGCGACAGGATCGATCTTTGCATCGTTGGAGCCGGTCCGGCCGGGATAGCGGCGGCCGAGCGTGCGCTGGCGCGCGGGCTGCGTGTCGTGCTGGTCGAAGCCGGAGAGTTTGGCGGCGTTGCGCACAATTGGGGGGCTCTGCCGTCCCAGGCGCTGGCCGCCGCAGCAGAGCGAGCCGACCATATTCGCAACGCCAGGAATCTTGGCCTGGGCACCGATGAACCGCGCATCAATTTCGCCCGCATCAATGCGCGCATTCGCGCCATGATCGAAGATGCGAATGCGACCGTTTCTCCCGAGCATCTGGTCGGCCAGGGCGTCGAGATCGTCAAGGGCCGGGCCCGGTTCACCGGCCCGGCCACGATCGAGGTCGCGGGACGCTCGATCAAGGCGCCCCATTTTCTGCTCGCCACCGGATCGCGGCCCATCCTGCCAGACATTCCCGGGCGCGATGGTGTACCGTTCTTTACGCCAGAAACCATTTTCGAGCTAACCCGCCGCCCGTCTCACCTGATCGTCGTAGGGGCGGGCGCGACAGGGTTGGCGCTGGCCCAGGCCCATTTGCGGCTGGGCGCCAAGGTTACCGTCGTTGAAATGCTCGAGCCATTGGCCGGTGAAGACAGCGAACTGGTCGATATCGTGTTGCGGCGTCTGCGGGCCGAGGGGCTTGAGCTGCGCATCCACACAGGGATCGTTTCTATCGCCGGCGGCAATGAGCAGGTTGCCCTCGATATCAAGGCCGGACCCGATGAAGAGCGGATCGAGGGCACCCATTTGCTGTTCGCAACCGGGCGGGAGCCCGATTTCGAGGGATTGGGCCTAGAGGCTGCCCGTGTGCGCATGCAGGGCGCGCGCCCGGCGCTGGCGCGGTTTGGCCGGACTTCGAACCGCCGCATCTTCCTTGTCGGCGACGCCGCCGGACATGTCGGGGTTCACGCGGCGCGCCACAGCGCCGAGCTCGCTGTGGATGCCATAGCCGGTTCGGCAGGCGCCGAGGGTCTGGTGCCGCACGTCGTTGATACCAGCCCTGCCATTGCCAGGATCGGCATGACCGAGCCCGAAGCCAGAGCACGATTCAAGGATCGCTTCGAAATTGTCCGCATCGCGCTGGCCCAGACTGACGCGGCCCTGGCGCGCGCCGAGCGGCATGGCCATGCCAAGATCATTCTCGACGACTCGGGCAGAGTGGTGGGCGCAGGCGTGGTGGGCCCCACTGCCAGCGAACTCGTGCCGGTCTTTGCCCTTGCCATTGCGCGGAAAATGACGCTGTCCGAACTCGGTGGGCTTGTCGTGCCATACCCATCTTTCGCCCAGATCATACCCCTGGCCGCCGCCGAATATGCCCGGGGCCATCCCGGCGCCGCGTTCACAGGCTGGCGGCGTCTGCTTAAGCGTTTGTTGCCATAGGTAAAATCGGATTGTAGGCTGGCACAATGACACGCGACATTGCCAAGGTGCCTGGCCCGTTCTCCGGCCTCTCCATAAAGATCATAGCGGCGATCGCGCTGGTCATTCTTCTTGTGGAAGTCGCTGTTTTCCTGCCCTCGCTCGCCAATTATCGCGTTGGCTGGCTCGAGGACCGGCTGCGTGTCGGCGGCGTGGCCGTGCGGGTATTCGACACCGCCCCCGACGTTATGGACCTGCCAGCCGAGATCACCGACCCGCTCTTGCAGGCTGCCGGCGCCATCGCCATCGTCTATCGCCGTGAGGGACAGACCGATCTGATCGGGCTCGAGGCCGTGTCCATGCCCGAGCAGCCCCATCTGGCCGATCTGCGCGACACCAACCCCATGCGGTTGATTGTCGAGGCGCTCGATACTCTGTTTCTTGGGGGGCAGCGCACCCTGCGCATCGTTGGCGTCCCGCCCGGCGCGGGCGACGCCGTGGTCGAAATCCTGATGCCCGAGAGCCCGCTGCGGGCCGACCTTCTGACCTATGCCGGCAATATCGTGCTCGTTTCCATCGTCGTTGCCGGGGTTACCGCTTTTGTCATCTATATCCTGGCCGAGAGCCTTTTGATCGGGCCGATCAAGCGCCTCACCAACCAGATGCTGGCATTTCGTGAAAATCCCGAAAACGGCACGCTGGTCATCGTGCCTGACGCGGCCCGCAAGGATGAAATCGGCATTCTCGAGCGGGCTCTGGCCGACACGCAGGCCGAACTCTTCGCCATGCTGCGCCAGCGCCGGCATCTGGCCGATCTGGGGATGGCTGTGTCCAAGATCAATCACGACCTGCGCAATATGCTCACCTCGGCCCAATTGCTCTCAGACCAGGTGGCCAATCTCGATGACCCCCAGGTGCAGCGCCTGGCGCCGCGGCTCGTAACCACGCTCGATAAGGCGATAACCTTTGCCCAGACGGTGCTTGATTACGGTCGTCAGCAATCGGCCCCGCCCCGTGCCGAGCCAGTCGATCTGCGGGCTCTCGGCTTCGAGGCCGCGCTTTCGGCCGGGCTCACGGGGCATCCTCGGATCGTGTTTGAAAATCAGGTTCCCGATGATTCGGTCATTCTTGTCGATCCTGACCATCTTGCGCGCGTTTTGACCAATCTGTTCAAGAATGCACGCGAAGCGCTTGAGGCCAGCCCCGATGTCGCAGCGCCCCATGTCCAGTTTTCCAATGAGCGGACGGCTGAGGGTATGCGGCTCGTTGTCGCCGACAATGGACCTGGCCTGCCGCCCCGCGCGCGAGAGAACCTGTTCGTTGCATTTGAGGGCTCCGCAAGGGCCGGCGGCACGGGCCTGGGTCTTGCCATCGTTCGCGAACTTGTCGAAGCCAATGGCGGACGCGTGGAACTGCTCGAGACGGCGCAAGGCACAGCTTTCGCCATCGATCTGCCGTCGGGCACCGCTGGGGGCGTCTGACGAATTTCCTCAAAAACTTCCCCCTCTGGCCCCTTGCAATGGCCGCCGAGCCAGTATAAGCGTTCGCCTGCCGCTCGGGCGAACTGCCCCGAAACCGCGTTCACCGCAACGGCACTGCGCGCCCGTAGCTCAGCTGGATAGAGCACCAGACTACGAATCTGGGGGTCAGAGGTTCGAATCCTTTCGGGCGCGCCATTCATTTCAAAGACCTGGATTGCGTCACCAACATCCCGCTTGCGCAGCGAGGATAAATCCGGGTCGCTGATCGGCGCTATAGAGACGATCGACTAGCACCTGAACAGGATTGTCATCCCGACATTAACGCGTTCTTTAGCACGCGCGACTCGTCGCTGCGGAGCGAAGCATTCCGTTAACTGTGGGCGGCGAGTATGGCTCCAACATTGGAGGCCACCCATGAATATTTTCAAGACAGCTCTGGCATTCGCAGCCGCCCTGATGGCTAGCCAACCAACAATCGCAGGTGAATGGCAGGCTGATCGTCTGCGCGGCGTTGTCCTGGCCATGGTCGATGAGACCTGGATACCAATATCGATTGGCGACGTCATCGAAGACAGCCGCATTATCCGCACGGGCGCCAACGGTCATGTAACGTTCCGGTCAGGCGAACAGGTGCTGGAGATGCGGCCAAACTCCCAGATCCAGATTTCGGCGCTCGAAGGACGTGACTATACATGGGTGCTCCATTCGGGGGGCGAGATCACGGCGGATGTGGAAGCTTTGGATGTCGAGCACTTCGGAATCCGGACGCATCATATGGTAGCGGTGGTCAAGGGCACTCGCTTTACTGTGTTCGCTGACGAAAACGGCGGCGACGTCTCGGTTGAGCGTGGCACTGTGTCGGTCACTGAAAGCGAGCGCGGTCTTTCGGTCGCGATCAATGCCGGTCAGCGTGCCGTCGGCGGCTCGGGCAGGCTGGCGGTCGAGGGACAGGGCCAGCTGCCTACGGTGATCGATGCTGCAGGACGGCCGGTAAACGTGCCGACAGGCACCCAGTCCAATGGTATGTCCAACAGTTCGGACGCGCCGGGCAATTCGGGCAACGCACCCGGCCGTTCGGGCGAAGCACCCGGTAACTCGGGGAACACGCCGGGACAATCGGGCGGTGCACCAGGCAATTCGGGTGATGCGCCGGGCAACTCTGGCAATGCACCCGGTCGTTCGGCCGAAGCACCGGGCAACTCCGGCAATGCGCCCGGTCGTTCGGGCGAAGCGCCTGGCAAATCCGGAAATGCGCCAGGCAATGGCGTTGGGCAGGGCTAGGCGATAGCGCGCGTCACCGGAGGCGGGCGATGTTCCGAACGCAAGCTGATACATCGACTCGGAACCGACGTTACCGTCTGGCCGGAGCGGTGCTCATTGCAGTCGGTCTTTTTGCCCTGGCCGCGCTCAATGCGACGGTTTCGCTGGACCGCGACCTTGCCGATTGGCGTTTTGGCCAAAGTTCGCGCGCAGCATCCCAGGACATCGTCTTTCTCGATATAGACGGAGCCACTATCGATACCGTCGGTATCTGGCCCTGGCCGCGCGCGGTCTATGCCCAGATCATCGACAGGGCGCTTGAACTGGGCGCCTACGATGTCTGGGTTGATGTCGATTTTTCGGCGGTCAGCGCCCGCGGGGACGATGCGGCCCTTGCAGATTCTCTGGAAGCTGCGGGCGGGTATGTGTATCTCGCTGCGTTCCAGCGGAATGAGAGTGGCGATCTCACGCGCCCACTGCCAGAGTTCTTGAAATACTCGGACATGTTCGCTGCTGGTGCGCTCACTGACGTGCTGGGCATCGTTCGGGCAGTGCCTTCTTATGCGTGGAGTCAGGAGGGCGGCATTCCATCGCTCGCCACCGCACTGGCGGGAGGCAGTGAAGGCTCTTCGTATCAGTCGCTCGACTACGGAATCGACGCTGACACCATACCGAAAGTTTCAGCGCGAGACCTGCTCGATGGCACAGCCGAACCCGATCTGATTGCCGGCAAGCATGTTGTTCTTGGCGCGTCAGCTCTGGAGCTGAAAGACCTGTTTTTCACACCGAACCAGGGGCCACAGCCCGGAGCGGTGGTTCAGATCCTGGCGGCCGAAACTGCACTTGCAGGCCGTGGGCTCGTTAATGCCTCACCCTGGTGGATGACCGGGGCCGCATTATTGCTTCTTGCGCTACAGGTCGCTCTGCCTATTCATAGTCCCATCGTGCGCATCATCGCTCTTGCGATTGGAGCGCTAGCGGTAGAGGGCGTTGCGCTTGCTCTCTATCTTGGGAGTGCCGTGATGCTGCCCACCGGCATCTACCATGCTGGAACGGCGGCACTGATGCTTGGAACCGTAATCCTTGATACCCGCATTCTCGGCTTCCTGGTCCAGCGACTTGGCGGCGAACGCGATGCCTTCCGGGCCATGCTCAAGCAGGTGATCGCGGACAATTTTGATGGCGTGTTGATAGCGCAGCCCGATGGCGAGGTCATCTCGGCAAGCCGTTTCGCAACCGAATTTCTTGGGTGTGCCCCGGTAGGCCGGAATCTCTCGGACCTTTTGCCCGTCGAAATCGGCGTGGCAATAGATAATGCCATCGACTGCAAGACGAGCGTTCAGGGCGAAGCGATAGTAGAATCCGAAGGCCGGCCCCGAAACATTGAGTATGTGGCAACCCACAGCACATTCGGCGAGCGAAAGCAGAGCATTGTCACGGTAACGTTCCGGGACATCACGGCACGCAAACACGGCGAAGCCAGACTCCGCTATCTTGCCGATCACGATCAGCTCACAGATACCTTGTCGCGCTCGGGGTTCCTTAAGCGCCTGCATGATGCACAAGGATGCGGGGAGCAAGTGTCCGGCGTCTTTGTCGTTCAGCTTGAGCGATTTGGCACCATCACCGCAAGTCTCGGACACTGCGCTGGCGATACGCTGCTGCGCCAATTCGCAGATCGGCTACGAGCCAGCGGGTTTTCGGCTGTTGCCCATCTGGGCCAGGGTCAGTTTGCCGTGGCAGCCTTGTCTGACGAGAGGATCGAGCACCAGTTCGAGATGATCGGCAAAACCACCCGTCTCGCTTTCGACCTCGAGGGTCACACGGCAGCTGTCGGCCTGAGTGCCGGCTACGCCGATGCAGACGCTGTGGAAAATCCCGAGACCTGGCTAAGCCGTGCCGAGGCGGCACTCATTTCCAATGACCGGCGAAACCTCAACCAGCTTACCCTCTACGATCAATCTCAATCGGCGCAGGTTTCTCGCAATCGAACGCTTGAGGCCAAGCTCGCCAAGGCGCTCGAGGATGACCAGTTTTTCCTTCAGTTCCAGCCGCAAATCGACCTGCGAACCGGTTGCATGATTGGTGCCGAAGCTCTTTTGCGGTGGCGGCGCGGGACCGAGATTGTCCCCCCGGGGGAGTTCCTGCCCATCGCGGAAGAAACCGGCATGATTGTCGAAATCACCCGTTGGGTGTTGGTGGAGGCCTGCCGGACTGCGCTGCGTTGGACGAACGGCATGCGTGTGGCCGTAAACATCTCTGCTCTGCATTTCGAACTGGGCGATCTGGCCGCCGACGTCGCGGCGGCGCTCGACATCACCGGACTTCCTGCCGATCGCCTTGAGCTCGAGATCACTGAAACAGCAACCATGTCCATGCGCGCGAACGTGGTTGCCGAGCTCGAGAGACTTAGATCAATGGGTATTACCATCGCCATCGACGATTTCGGGACCGGACAGTCCTCTCTGGCCTATCTCGACCAGCTGCCCTTCGATATCCTCAAGATCGACAAGGCGTTTATCGATCGGCTGGCCGTTCCCGGAGCCACGCCCGGCATAGTCGCCGGCATTATCGATATTGCCCAAACGATGGGAAAGCGCGTCCTTGCTGAAGGCATTGAACACGCCCACCAGGCCGAAATTCTCAGAAAGCTCGGGTGCGAATTTGGCCAAGGCTATTACTGGAGCCGACCGATCGACGGTGCACTCATCGCCCAAGCGGCGGCTTGATGGCTCTTAAAGCGGTGATGTGGGCCATTTCAGTGCTGCTGCGGCCCCGTGGGGCGCTTCGGTAGCGCGCCCCACACCATTGCTGTGGAAGGGGAAGCCGGGCGGATCTTGGGCGTTGACGGGAGTTCCCCCGCCGAACGTCTATTTGGTTTTCCTGCGCTTTTCGAAACTTTCAACGATGCCCTCGGTCTTGCCGGTGGCACCGGCCTGGGCTTGACGCTCATTGCGGACATTCTGCTGATGGTTGGCGCGCAGGCTGTTGCGACCGTGAATGTCATCGGCATAGTCGAATTCGTCGGGTAATGCGCCGGGCTCGACCTTCCCAGCGGGCTTGGCGCCCTGCTGGCCCGTGGGGTGAGCTCGTCGCCTGTGAAGAATCCGGTTTTGTCAGGCAGGGCGTGAGCGGGCCGTGCTGTTCGGGAACAGGATGAGCGCCAGGATCAGCCACAAAAGCTTCCTGAACCATGCCAGGAGGAGCCGGAGGTTGTGACCGATGGCGCAGAGCATGACGTTGATGACGTCTCCTTCGATGCCCTTGAGGGGATTTCGTTCCAGATGGCCGTCCTGCTTCATGTGACCGATGACCGGCTCGATTCCGTTTCGCCGTCGCAGTTCTCGCCTGATGGTGGGTGAGGTGATGCCGCGCGTGTGAGAGACATGGACCTCCAGCCCGTCGCGGTTGAGCCCATGTCCGCGATAGCCGCGGTCGACATAGGCACGGGCGGGGTTCTGTCCGGTGATGCGGGCGACCTGATCGAGCTGAGCACCGAGCGTGTGGCCGTCATACGGGTTGCCGGGCAAGGACAGGGCGCCGAGCACGAACTGGCCGCCCTTGCAGCGCTCGTTGGTGGTGGCAAAGGAGGCTTTTGCGCCGAACTCATATCGGGTGCGAGCTTTGCCCTTGCCGATGCATTCGACCTCCGGCGCGTGGAAGGCGTAGAGCTTCTGTGTGTCGCCGGGCTTCTGGCCATGGATGATCCGGGCCCGTTCCAGGACGGTTGCGAGAGCCTCCATGCGAGTCGGGTCGCCATCGATCCTGCGCTCGATGTCGCGGATCAGTCGGCCCAACCGCGTGCGCATGAAGCGCAGATGCGCCTTCGCCTGCTTGTGGCCACGGCCATGCATGAGGCGGGCCGCCTCCTTGCGGGCACGGCGTGCCACGCGAAGATAGGACTGGCGCAGCCGCACGCCATTGGCCCTTGCCGCCCGGTTCAGCCATTCGATCGCCCGCAGCATCAGATGGCTGTCGGTGGGATGGGCCACTGCCTTGGTCTGGACGGTGGTGTCGACCGTGACACGTTCGAGCTGGCGCTCGCTGACGGCACCGCTTGCCATGGCAATCGAGATCGTCTCGGCCAGCAGCGCTTCGAGCTTGTCGGCGTCCATGCGCTTGCGCCAGTTGGTCATCGAGGAGCGGTCCGCCGGCAGCCTGTGCTGGAAATGGGTCTCGCCGCAAAACGCCTGGTGATAGGGATTCTCAACCCAGGCCGCGCACACGGCCTCATCCGAAAGTCCCTTGATGTGCTTCAACAGGTGCAGTCCCACCATCAGTCGGGTCGGCAGGCCGGGGCGGCCGACCTGCTCCACGAAGGTGGCGCCATAGAGCGCGTCGAGCCGGTCCCAGTCGATGCGTGCCGCAAGCCGCAGGAGCTCGTGCCGGGGATCAAGGATCGCCTCCAGGCTCTCTCGAAACATGTCGGATTGCGGCGTCGGGTCGGGCTTCCTGGGGCGCATCGGCGGGGCTCCATCTTCGGTCCTCGCACTGAATCAGGCCGCGATCGAAATGCCCAGACCCTTCATGCGCGCGCATGCGAAAACGCAAGCAAATGCCGCCAAATCCTCACAACCTTGCGAAACAGGATACTTCCAAGGCCGCCGAAAACCGCGCAATTCCAGCTCGTTGCCAATTGTTCACGGGCGACGAGCTCCCATTTTCTTGCCGGCATTTGCCATGAGATGTCTCCTTACTTTTGTTTCAGCGGGCTCAAGTCTCGGGGGCCAACGGGCCTGGCCGGGGGCAAGTTCCAGCGGTCATGCGACAGCGTTCACCTGAGTGAGTGCGGGAACCGCCGAAAGCGGGGCTCGTTTCATAAATTGAACGTCTGTTCACCAAGGAATCGAGCTCATGCCGATCTACAAGCTGTATCCACTTGCTCACCCTCAAGACCCCGGTTGGGATTTGGCAATGAATCATGGCGACGTGCTGGTTCGCGCCAAATCTAGCGGAGACGCACGCCTGGTAGCCGCAGAAGCTGAGGCCGCTTCCGCCGATCGTCACAACGAAAACGACGACATCTTTTCCATCCGCTCCAGCGCCTTCACCGACGACAAGCTTTATGGCGTACAACAGATCAGCGACGGCGGATTGAACCCCGAAGGCAAGCGCGGCGTTATTGAGGGACATGTTCTGACGGCCTGACGCTGCTTTCGCGCTGCAAAAAGGGCCCGGCGAGGTAAAAATGCTTGAATGGGTATCAGATAACGGCGCGGCCCTGTCGGTTGCGTCAAATTTCGGCATGCTTATCGTCTGGGTCGTCTACCTCGGTACCTTCCTGCGGCAATACAGACGCCAGACCCAGCCAAAGATCGTCATCAACAGGGCCGCAGGCAGGAGCCTTGATGCTGAGTGCTTCATCTCCAACATGAGCACCGAGCCGATCTATGTGGAAGCCATCATCGTCAGCTTCGAGACCGAGGGAAAATGCTGGTCGGCGACGGTTACCGATATTGTACGTCGCGACGGCGAGGATATTCCGGACGATCCCCGTCAGCGCACCCGGCAAGGTCCGATGCGGTCCGGTGACTATATGCCAGTGGGCAGTTTCAACGGTCTTCTGGAGCGTATTGTCGAGGAAAGTCCCGACCTTGAGGCGATCGATAATGACGATTTCGAGAAAGCGTCTCTGCGGGTGAAGATCCTGGCTGACTACGCATCCGAAGAATTGGTGATCGGGGCGGAACGGGTGTTTGATTTTGCGCAGGACGGATCGGACTGGTTTCTGCGCAGTGGCACATCCACCCATCAGATCCGGTCTCGCCGTCAACGCCGGCGTGCACAGGAACAGGTGCTCGGATAGGCCAAAGATAACTCAGGTTGTCTCCCGGGACAGTCAGAAACAATTCGCATCGGCGGACATTGATCTCCGGGATGTCGCTGACGTCAGGCGACTGAGATCGAACACAGATTTAAGGAGAGTGAGATGTTTCGCACCTTCCTCACAGCTACGGCCATTTCGACCCTGATGTTGGGTTCTGTCGTCGCGCAGAACCAGGATCAGACCTCTCAGGACGACGGGCTGGACCTTCAGTCCGCCCAGAACGACCCGATGGCTACAAATGCCGGACAGGGGGTGACCGTCCGCAGCAGCGACACAATCTATATCGAGCCCACGAGCGACGGCCAGTTCACGCTCAACTTCCAGATCGGACAGGCCGGAATGGGCACCGCCGTTGGGCAGCAGCCCCAGACTGCGCCAGGGCAAACGATGATGGACCGCAGCCAGCTTGAGCGGGGCGATCCCGAACAGCTGTCCGTCGACAATCTGATGGGCTCGGATGTCTATGGCGCCAACGATGAAAACGTCGGAAACGTAAACGATGTCCTCCTCACAGCAGAAGGCGAAGTCGATGCCATGGTCGTCGACGTCGGCGGATTTCTCGGCATCGGAAGCCGTCAGGTCGCGCTTGGCGTGGACAATCTGGAGTTCATGGTCGATGCGGGCGGCATCTGGTACGTGTTCACCCCGTTCACCAGCGAGGAGCTGGAAAATCAACCCGAATACAATCCCGACACCTATCAGGACGACCGGGAGAACCAGCGCCTGACCGCGCAATAGGTTTCGCGTCAGGGCCGGGAGCGTCCGGAAGTCAATGTGCGGGGCGGGGTCGACTTCGACCTCGGTCCGCAGACATCGGGCGCCAACGCGCCGTCTGACTAACTCCCGATATCCGCAGCACAGCGGAAGCCGATCATGGGAGAGCGGGCAAGACCCGCCCCGACGGCCAGAAGTTTAACCGAGCGCTCCGGCGCCAACGGGCCGGATTCCAAGTGCCAGTCCGATACCTGGGGCAGGGGCGCGCAACCGCCTTTAAGGATCGCAAAGCGGGTGCGTCCGTCGTGATGTTCGCTTTCGGTCAGATTCCAGACCATCGGTTCGGCTCGGTTGAGCAGGCCCCGATGCGCTGCCACCTGCCATTCGTCTTCAGTCGGCAGCGCAACCCCGCCCATGCCGCATAGGCGCGGGCGTCGTCGAGTTCGACATGGGTGACGGGTTCGTTTTCGCTCCCAGGGCGCGGCGTTCCCTTGTGCCAATGGGCCAAAAAGCGCTCTCGACGCATGGGGTGATAGTCGGTTGCAGCCAGAAACTCGGCAAATTGGCCATTCGTGACCTCATCGCGCGCAATGGCGATGCTGTGCGCAATGAGCGGACGGGTCATTGTTGCGATCTGGTGCAGCCTGGGCGGCAGGGGTTTCCATTCTTCGATGTAAGGCGTTTCGCCATAGAGCCCGGTTTCCCGCAGCCGATAAGTGACTGTCAGTTCTCCATCAGGAACCTCGAGCAACGCCATGCCGACCGGGACATGTTCGTGGCGAACGATAGGCGCCCCGATACGCTCTGTGACGCGGGCAGGAAAATCCGGGGCGACCGAAGCGATGTCCGCCCCTGGCGCGGCGGGGGGAGCAGCGCGGTTCACAATGCAGGCAATGGCGCCAGCCGGCAGGGTGCCCGAAATCGCAATACGTCCGTCCGATTGCCGCTCGGTGGCCAGTGTCGCGCCGGACACCAGATCGATCCATAGTCCCTGCTCACCCTCGCTTGGCTCAACAACAAGCAGCGGACCGGCATAGTCTTGGCCGCGATTGACGAGGCTCCACAGGCGCCCCGCCCCTGTTTCCCAACGCGAGGCATAAACCTCTGCGTCGTGACCAGGATGATCTGCCAGCGGTGTCCAGTTCTCGGAAACAAAATAACTGGCATTTTCAGAATAGAGCCGACGCATATTGGCAAGAATGGCGCGGTCCCGGTCATTCCACCCGACCCACACGCCAAAGACCACCGGCCACACCAGAACGCCGGTGCCGTTGAGCCAGGCGGAATGGAGTTCGTCGAGATGCGAGCGGTTCCAGCGGCGAATGTGATGCAATTCGTGGCGGCGCTCGAACCATTTGGCCCGCAACACGCCGGGCACGTTCGAGTCGGCAAACCACTGCGCCCAACTCATCGTCTGATCGGCAATCTGGGCAAGCGGAACGCGGGATTCGCACTCGATGGGAAGCGTTGGATCGATGGCATCGAGCGCGGTGCGCAGGCGTGAGGAGGCTTCCTTGGAGGAATCGAGGAAGACCGCGTCAAAGCCGCATCGCTCAACGATCGCGGTAACCTTTTCGATCGCTTCGGGACCAGAGCCCGTCTCCCAGGGGTAGTAGGTGAAATAGACTTTGACCCCGCGCCGCTGGAAGGCCGCGACAACTTGGGGAAGCTCGGGAATGTCCTCGAAAAACGCGAAATGGTCGCGGGCATCAATACCGAGAACGGGATAGGCATTCCAGAGCATGACGGCGTCGAAGCCGCCGAATTCGGCCTCGCCAGCATCGAGATAGGCATCGACAGTAAAGCGCCCGGTGGCAAAGTCGTAGAGCCGCTCGTCCCACAGCCAGACCATTTCCACAATGCGGGGGCCGGGCTCGGCCATCACCTCGTAGCGATGCGGATCATAGCCGATCCGGCGCCGGGCCTCATCGCGCCAGCGCGTGATGGCGGCGCGCCAGGCTGGCCAATCGACCGGGTCATCGGGCGCAGCAAATATCTTGGCTTCATCAAGGACCGAGAGATCCGCGTCGGGGGCGAGCGGAACCGGAGTGGACATGTCGATGGGACGGGGGGAATACGGGGAGAAACCGGGGCGGGTCATGACAATCAGTCAGTGTGGCGCGAAAGGATCGAACGGGCACGGGCGAGAATCGGGGCATCGATCATGCGGCCGTCGATTGTGAAGGCTCCGGCCTCGGTCATCCGGGCAGCGGCAAGAACGCGGTGGGCCCAATCGATCTCGTCGGATGTCGGAGCGAAGACGGTGTTGAGAATGGGCACGGCGGAGGGATGCACGCAGCTTGCGCCATCGAAACCGTGACGGCGGGCCTCCTTCGCGGCATCCTCGATGGCTGCCAGGTCGGTGTAATCGGCGATCGAGCGAAATAGGCCGAGGGAGAATTTCCCGTGGGCCTTTGCCGCATAATGGATCAGGAGCTTGGGCGTCCGCAGCACATCGGGATCGGGGATGGCGCCCAGAGCGGTGGCCAGATCCTCGCCGCCGGCGGCAAGGCCGGCGACCGCGGAATGGGCGGCAATGGCGGCGACATCGAGAAGGGCCAAAGGATCTTCGATCAGGGCAAAGAGCGGAAGGTTTGGAAATTCGGTCGCCAGTGCGCCGATCCGGGCGAGGCTGGCCTTGGAGACATAGAGTCCATCGGCGCCCGCTGCAGCGGCGGCGTCCTGGATTGCGCTTTCCGTATTGATGCGCACGAAAACCTTTGCGCCATTTCGCCGGGTCGATTGGATGGAGGCACCAAGAACGTTCCTGGCCGCGTCGCGATATTGGGGGCGCACGGAATCTTCGAGGTCGAGGATGATCGCATCGGCGCCGCGCTCATGGGCCCTGGCGATGAAGCGCTCATTGTCGGCGGGAACGTAAAGCAGCGAGCGTAATCTCATTGCGAAATGTCCAGTGCGGCGGCGATGCTGGCCGGATCGAGACCGATTTCGCTCAGGATTGCCTCACCATCGGCGCCGAGTTCGGGCGCCGCGCGATAGAATCCGCCGGGCGTCGCCGAAAGACGCGGCAGGACGTTGTGCATGGGCAAGGACCCAAATTCGGCGTCCTCGAGATCGACAAACACTTCGCGCTCACGGAAATGCGTGTCCTCGTAGGCATCGGCGATGGAATAGATCGGGCCGACGGTTGCTCCGGCGTCACGCATGATCTCCAGGGCGTCGTCGCTGGTGCGGGCCGAGAACCAGCCCCCAATTGCCGCATCGACGAGATCGCGGTGCTTTATGCGGTCTGCGTTCGTTGCAAACCTCGGGTCATCGATCATGTCAGCCCGCCCGATGATCCTGAAAATCCGTTCAGCGACCGCCTGTGTCGAACCCGAGAGGGCGAGATATTTGCCGTCAGAGCAGATATAGACGTTGCGCGGGCAAGATGTGTTCGATGCCGACCCCACACGCTCCTTGACGATCCCGGTTTTGGCAAAGATCGCTGCTTCGGGACCGAGAACCGAAAAGATCGGCTCGAGCAGAGAGAGGTCGATGACTTGTCCTTCAGCGTGTCCTTTTTCCCGAGCCAATAAAGCGGTGGTGACCGCGGACGCGCCATAGATGCCAGCAATCATGTCGGCCAGCGCCAGCGGCGGGAGAACGGGCTCACGGTCGGCAAAGCCCGCGCGATAGGCATACCCGCTCATCGCTTCAACGATCGTGCCAAAGCCGGGCAGGCGAGCATAGGGGCCCGTCTGACCATAACCCGACACACGCAATACAATCAGGCCGCGATTGCGCGCATGCAGCGCTTGGGGACCAAGCCCCATCTTTTCAAGCGTACCGGGGCGATAATTCTCGATCAGCACATCTGCGCCATCGATCAGCCACCAGAGGGCTTCCATGGCTGCCGGGCGGCGCAGATCAAGCACGATTGAGCGCTTGTTGCGCCCATAGACCTTCCAGAAAAACGATGAACCGCCATCCTTCCAGGCGCGCAACGGATCACCGGCGGGAGGCTCGACCTTGATCACCTCTGCACCGAAATCACCCAGTTGCAGCGACGTCATGTTCCCCGCGACGAGGCGCGAGAGATCGATGACCTTCATGCCCTTGAGCGGGCCATCGGCGTCAGGGGCAAACCTTCGCACCATCAGCGCAGCCTCGCGCCGGTCCTGGTGTCGAACAGAAGGGCCTTTTCGGCGTCGGGCGCGATCGCGATCATGTCCCCGGCCGAATAAATCGCGCGATTGTGCAACACCACCGACAGTTCGGTCTGCCCGGTTCGCACCACGAGCTCCTGGCTGTCCCCGGTGGGTTCGACGAGAACGATTTCCGCTTTGGCGCCGGTATCGGATATAGTGAAATGCTGTGGGCGAATGCCGTAGGTGACCGGCGTGCCTTTTTCGAGCGCCACCGGACCGGCGAGCGGCATGCGCGTGCCATCCGTCAACTCGACTTCGGCGGCCTCGGGGCCAAGCGTTCTGGCAGCCAGCAGATTGATTTCGGGCGACCCGATAAAACCGGCAACGAACGCATTGGCCGGATCCTGATAGACCTCGAGCGGCGTGCCCAGCTGGGCGATGTCACCATCGTGGAGAACCACGATGCGGTCGGCCAGTGTCATGGCCTCGGTCTGGTCATGGGTGACATAGATCATCGTCTTGCCCAGCCGCTGATGCAGCTTCTTGATTTCCGAGCGCATCTTGACACGCAGCTTGGCGTCGAGATTGGAAAGCGGCTCGTCGAACAAAAAGGCGGTGGGATTGCGCACGATGGCGCGGCCCATCGCGACGCGCTGGCGCTGTCCGCCCGAGAGTTCGCGGGGCAGGCGGTCAAGAAGATTTTCGAGGCCGAGAATGTCGGCGGCAATCTTCACCCGTTCGTCGATCTCGGCCTTAGGCTGACCAGCCAGCTTGAGCGCGAAACTCATATTGTCGGCGACCTTCATGTGCGGATAGAGCGCATAGGACTGGAACACCATGGCAAGGTCGCGCTGCTTGGCAGGCATGGTGTTGACCACCTTGCCGCCGATTTCGACATCGCCGCCCGTTATGTCTTCGAGCCCGGCGATCATGCGCAGCAACGTCGATTTTCCGCAGCCCGAGGGGCCGACCAGAACGACAAATTCACCTTGTGCGATATCGATGGAAATGTCGTTGAGCACGGGCACCTGACCGTAGCGCTTGTGGACATTCCTGAGCGTGATCTGGGACATCGAAATCCTTCCTGTCGGCCTCTATTGCTCGACGATTTCAAACTTGGACACCGCAAAGCGCCCGGGGCCGCCCAGCCGGACGCCGGCCTGCCCGTAGGCGAAACGATCGTCGCTTGCACCAAGAAGCCTTTCGCCATCGACGCTGACGGCAATGGAGGTGCCTTTGACGTCGACTGAGAGATGATAGGAGCGGCCAAATTCGGCAGCGAAATCGGTCTCGGCCAGAACGCTCTTGCCGAAGTCCTCGCGGATGATCCGGAGCTTGCCGTCCTCAAACCCGGCGGCGTAGAAACGCGACGTGCCCTGGGCCCGAAAACTCACAAGATGGGAGGCGCCCGACTGTGGGGTGATCTCGGCGCTGACAACAGCGTCACGCGTATAAAGGTGACCCGTCCAAAGATCGGCATCGGTATCGGTGAGACCGGTGATCGTCGCGCCGTCCTTTTTCCAATAGCCCCTGTTCCAGGTGAACCGGGTGATCGCCTCCCATTCCTCGACCTCTTTTGCCGGATCGATGCGGGTCGTGCCTTTGCCCGTGACGCGGAAATTGGCGAGGTGGAGCTTGCCCAGAAATTTGAGCCGACCGAAATATTCGATGTCGATACCGATTTCGTCGATGGCTTCGCCATCCGCATCGGGGACGGTGAATTCGACATGCGTCCATGATCCCGCAGCCGGCTGCTGGTAAGCCCCGGTTTCGATGATTGTCTTGCTCATCGTGGCACGGACATAGGGCGCGATGCGCAAATGGCCGTCGCCTTCCCAGGGCTCCATGAAGATATCGAACGATACGGTCTGCCCGCTGGCGACCAGCGGCGAGAACATGGGCCGGTAGCGCTCGTCATCGAAATCGGCGCGCCGGTAGAAGGGCTTCCAGAACACCTTGCCCGACTGGCCGCGTTCGAAACGGTCGACGAGGATTTCCAGGGCGCCAACTCCTGCGCCATTGTCCTTGTCGGTCCAGTTGAGTTCGAGCTGGTTGGTGCCCGACGTTTTGAACCCGTGCGTGGAGCCGGGCAGTGAAAAGTCGAAATGGATGCCGCGGTCTTCCATCGCTTCTATCCAGCCTTCGGGCACATCCCTGCCGCCCAGTTGCAGGGCCAGCGTCGCCAGTTCGCGGGCGAAAGTGGGAATATCGACGATATTGAGCGCGCCGGTGACGCCCGAGGTCACGACCATGTCGTTGATGGGTTTGCGGTATTTGTCCCAGCTCGGCTGGATACCCTGGAAGGTGCCGATGATGGCCCCGGCATTGCCGGCATTGCAGTCGGTGTCCCAGCCGCACATCGTGGCGATCTCGACGGTGCGGCAGAGCTCGCCCTTGCCGTAGATCATGGCGAGCGCCAGAACTCCGGCATTGGGAATGATGTGGCAGACGCCGGGATACCGGTCATAGCCCCAATCGCGGGTCAAAAGATCTCGGCAGGCGCGCCAGTCGTCGGGATCCTTTTTGTGCTGGCCGAGAACGGCGTTGACCACGGCGGCGTATTTTGAGTCCGAAGGGATGACCGAAAGGCCGATCTCAAACAATTCGTCGACCGATTTGGCCGTGAACGCTGCAGCGATCATCGCGGCACAAAAACGGGCGCCGTGGAGTCCTTCCCCATCATGGGCGACCGAGGCGGCGCTGGCCGACATCTCGGCGGCGCGTTCAGGGTTCCCCGCGTTCACCCAGCCCCAGCTGTCGATGAAAATCTGGCCGCCGATCTGTTCGGCAATCGCCGCGCCGTTCTGGGCAATCGAACCCGATTGCGGTGCTTCGATGCCGGCGCGCAGATTGAGATAGGCGGTGTGTTCGGTCGAACGGCCATAGCCGCCCCACCAGTACATGCCGTGGCCCTCGGCGGCATAATTGAGCCATGTCTTTGCGACCTCTTGCGGGGTGGGCACAAGCTGGTAATCGCGCATGGCGCGGATGAAATAGACCGGACCGTTGGTATCGTCATCTGCCGCAAATGTTTTGAAGTCGCGCAGATAGCCGGTGATCTCGCCATAGGTGTCGCGGATGCGCTCATAGCTCCAGATGGTCGGCTCGACCGGCGCCCCGAGGCGCACGCCGATGGCCTTGCCCAGAAAGCCCGAATAGATGCGGTGGACGAGATCGGAGGAGGAAAGCATTAAAGGTCCTGTTGAAAAGAGTATCAGTTCTGCGCCGCGACAGCAGGCGTCTCGAAAATGGCTGCGCGCTGGGCGGCGAGCGTTTCCAGACGCGTCTGGTCGGCGCTCATTATGGCGCTGCATGTCGCAGCGAAACGCGAGGCTTCGCCTGCGAGGTCCAGCCGGTTGATCGCATCGATCTGTTGGGCTTCCGCAGGATCGATCACGGCCTCTCCGTGCATCGCGCCAAGGATCGCGCCGGCCATCACCCCGATGGAATCGGTATCGCGGCCGGAATTGACGCCGTCTTCGACGGCCCGGCGGAAATCGCCATTCGCCACGAGCGCAAACCCGAGGGCCAGTGGCAGCTCTTCGATCGAATGGAATCGGGAAGGCTGATAGTTGGGGGTCGGCCGCCCGGCCTTTGCGGCTGTGTGGTCCAGATCGTCCCCGAGCGGCGAAAAAGGCAGGATGGCCTCATGGAACGCCCGCACGACCTCTCCACAATCGGCACCGGTGGCACGCAAATCTTTGGCAATCTCGGCGATTGCGCCGATGGCGGCACGGGTGCCGTCCTTGGCGCGGTCATAGGCGGCATCGACCACGGCATCGATACTTGTACCAGGAACGAAGGCAGCAGCGACGGCGGCGGCCAAAACGCCGGCAGCTTCCAGCCCATAGCTCTGCTGGTGACCCGAGGCGAAAGCGATGGCCTCGTCATAGGCGGCGCGCGGATCACAGGCGTTCACGACGCCGATCGGCGCGATATACATTGCCGCGCCGCAATTGACCATGTTGCCGATCCCACCCTGGCGCGGATCGCAGCCTGAGAGCTGATGGCGTTGGAAAATCCATTTCTCGGGATAGAAAAGGCGCTCGAGCAGCGGACATTCGCGCTGGAGCTCGGGGACATAGCGTTTGACCCATGCGATCTGGCGTACCATCCCGTCGGCCATGTCCCAGGCGTCGATGTGACGGCCGGTTTCATTATAGACGGCCATGAGCGAGAGGGTCATGAGCGTATCGTCGGTGACGATGCCGTTGCCACGCACGCGCCCATTGCCCGCAGCCGGGTCACGACTGGTGCGGTGCCATTGATTGTCCAGAGAATTGACCCGCCCATACATGGACTGGATTTCCGCCGGAGTGAGCTTTTCGACGGGCGCCCCGATGGCGTCGCCGAATGCGACGCCATGGAGCAGTCCGCGAACCCGGCTTTTGAAGGCCGGGCCCGTGTTCTGCAGTGTGGTCATGGAAGAACGGTCCTTGCGTGATCGGTCATCGCCTGGCCCCCGGCGGCGTACCATCCGTCGACATACTGGTCCCACTGGTCCATCGACCATTCACCAGAAACGAAGCGGAACACCGAGGTGCGATAATATTGTTCGGCCGCATCGACGCTCGGTGCGAGGTCCGCGGGCCAGACAAAGGCGTTGTCGGCGACAAAATATTCGGCGCCTTGCTCAAGCGAACCCTGAGCCACGTCCGACAGCAACGGGACGGGCGGCGTCCAATAGTCAGGGTTTGCCGTCCAGAAGCGCGGATACCAGCCGCCCATGGCCGGCAGCACTTCGAATGTATCGCCGTTGCGGGTGTAATGCTCACCCTCGACACCCATGCGGTCGATGAACTGGCCTTCGGGGCTGGCGAGGAAATCGAGAACCGCGAAAGCGGCTTCCTTGTTCTCGCTCATGGCGTGGATGGCGTAACCGCGGTCTTCCTTGGCCACGTTGACCGCTTCAAGACCATCGGGGGGATCGAGCAGAGCAAGATCGGCGCCGGGATTGGCCTCGGCCATCTTGGTCCTGTAGATCTCGACCACCGGACCGGCGGTGCCCATGATGACGGCAACACGGCCCGAATAGAACTTGTCTTCCTTCACTTCCCAGTTGGAGGTGACATATTCGGGATCGAGAATGCCTTCGGCATAGAGCATCTGGTAGTAGGCCAGCTTGTCACGCTCGGCGTCCGAGACGCGTGAATGGATCCATTCCCCGTTTCCGTCTTCAAGCCAGGTCGACGATACGCCGAAGGACTGGTTGAAGATGGCGTCGAGCTCGGCCGTATTGTCCGGCGCCAGAATGCCGTACGTGTCCATCTGACCGTTGCCGTCAAAATCGGACTGCGACATCTCGGTGAGGAACGCCGTCCATTCATCGAGATTGGTCGGTGCCTCGAGCCCGCTCTGTTCGAGCCAGTCCGAGCGCATCACCGGCGATTTGGTGCGCGCCGGGAAGATGTAGAGAAGATAAGGATAGTTCTCCATGCGGGCTTCGTTGTGGGGCCACATTGCATCCTTGATGTAGCTCGATTGCTCGATCCAGGGACGTAGATCTTCCAGTATGCCCTGATTGGCAAATTCGGCATCTGCCCCCTGGAAATAGATGATGTCGGGGATTTCGCCCGACAGAAGGCGCAGGCTGAGCGCGTCGGCGTAGCCCGAGCTTGGCAGACCGACCAGTTCGATATTGACCGGCGTTCCAGCCTCGGCCATGCCCGCCTCGATCCGCTCGAAAAGCTCGGCATCGCCAGGGTTTTCGTGCGCAATGATCGTTACGGTCGGGGTGTCCTGCGCGAGAACGCCGCCTCCCAAACTCAGCGTGGCCGCCACGGCAGCGACCGTGGTCATAAGGTGTCTTGCAAGCATCTGGTCCTCCTCCTTGTTGGAATTTTGCTTGTGTTATCCCTTCAGGGCACCGCTCATGGTGCCCTTCGTGAAGAATTTCAGGATCAGCGGATAGACCGCCAGAATGGGCAGGATGGTCAGCATGATCATGCCGGCATTGAGCGCCCGCGTGCTGATTTGGGCCGCGCCCTGATAGTTCGACATCGCTGCAAGCCCCACCATTGAGGATTTGTCGCCGTCGAGAACGAACTTGCGCAGCACGACCTGCAGCGGGTGCATGCTGGAATCGTTGAGATAGATCATCGGGCGCAGGAACTCGTTCCAGTGATAGACGAGATAGAACAGCGTAATGGTGGCCAGCGCCGGCATGGTAAGAGGCAGCACCACTTTCCACAGTGTCTGGAACGCATTGGCGCCGTCGAGCTCTGCCGCCTCGAGCAACTCGCCGGGCACTTCCTCAAAGAACCGGATCAGGATGATCAGATACCAGGCGTTGACGAGCTTATAGAGAATGACCGCCCAATAGGTGTTGAGCAGGCCCAGCTCGCGCACCACGAAATAATCGGGGATCAGGCCGGGCTCGAAGACGATGGTGGCCAGAACAAAAACGAACAGGATGCGGCGCCCCGGCAGCCGCGGGCGCGACAGTGCCCATGCCATCAGCGCGGTGAAGGTCACGTTGAGGATCGTGCCGGTAATCGTGATGAACAGCGAATTGAGCAGGCCGCGCTGGACCTCGGGATTGGCGATCAGAAGCGTCCAGACATCGAGCGAAAACCCCCTTGGGATCACCGCCAGACCGCTCATTCCGGGCACCTGTGCAGAATCGGAAAATGAAATGGCGAGCAGATTGAGGATCGGCTGAACCGTCACGACAACCATGAGCAAAAGGCTCGATACGATGATCGTTTGTTCGAGACGCTCGAAACGGGTGGAATTGGCGCGGGCCATTACCACACCCCCTTTCCGGTGAGGCGCTTGGAAATGGTGTGCGCGGCAACGATCAGCACCATGCCGATAACGCCCTTGAACAGACCCGCCGCTGTCGCCAGCGAGAACTGACCCGACTGCAGACCGATCCGGTAAACATAGGTGTCGATGATATCGATCTGGTCGCGGATGGCGTCGTTGGACAGGTTGAAGACCTGGTCAAAGCCCGCATTCATGAACAGGCCGACATTGAGGATGAACAGAGTTGCGATGGTCGGTGTGATGCCGGGCAGGGTGACATGGATGATCTTCTGCCAGCGATTTGCCCCGTCCATTTCCGCAGCGTCGTATAGCTGGGGATCGATGGCCATGATGGCCGCGAAATAGAGCAGCGAATCCCAGCCCGCCGTCCGCCACATTTCGGAAAACACAATGACCCAGCGAATGGAGCCGGACTCGGTCATGAAAGACCGCGGCGCAAATCCGAGCGCCTGCCCGATATCGTTGACGACACCGCTCGAGGGCGACAGGGCGGCGATGAAGATACCGGCGATCACCACCCAGGAAAGAAAGTGCGGCAGGTAGATCGCCGATTGAATGAAGCGGCGCAGATTGGTACTGCGCACTTCGTTGATGAACAGCGCGATGAAGATGGGCACCGGGAAGACGAAAACCATCTTCATGGCGGAGATGATCAGCGTATTGGCCAGGACCTGGAAAAAGGCCGGGGAGTCAAACAGTGTGTCGAAATGCTTGAAACCCACAAAAAGATTGTCGCCGAAGATCCGGAAATCCTCGAAGGCGAGCTTGGCCTGATAGATGGGGAAATAGTGAAACACCAGAAAATAGACGAGGCCAGGAGCCATCATCGCGTAGTACGGCCACCAGGCCCTAAGCTTGAGGCCGAAAGCCACACGCCGTGGAATAGATTTGGATCTTTTGGGAACGTTCCCAAAATTGGATATGGTTGAAGCCAGTTCTTTTTCGTCAAGGCTCATGGCTAGTTGCTCCCCACGGCCATCAGGCGGGCCGGTCCATTCTCGCTGCTGCGGGCCAGCGACCCGCGCGAGGTGAGCGCGCAATCGAGCAGGACGCGCCGATGCTCGAGCTTGCCCTCGATCGTCTCGGCCAGCAAGCGCATGCCCTCCACGCCAATGGTACGGGCAGGTTTTTCGATCGTGGTCAGGCCCGGGTCTGAAAAGGCCGCCGCCGGAATGCCGTCAAAGCCCAGAATCGATATGTCGTCTGGACAGCGCAGCCCGACTTCACGCACAGCGAGTAACGCGCCAAGCGCCATCAGATCGTTCGCGGCAAAGACGCATCGCGCCGCCTTGGGGTCGCGTTCGAGAAGGCGCAGCATCGCCGCGCGTCCCGATTCGACAGTGTAACTGCCTTCTTCGACCACCAGCGTTGCCGGGTCGATATCGTGGCCAATGCAATAGTCATGGACAACACGCATGAAGCGTACCCGGGCCAAGCGGTTTGCCGAGCCGACGAGCAGCGCCGGGCGATGGTGGCCAAGGCTGGCGAGGTGATCGAGGCCCAGTGCAACGCCTTGTGCAATATCGCTGCCCACGCTGGAAAGTTCGGGAAACCGCTCGGCGCTCGAACCGATCAGCACCACGGGAAGGCCGAACCGGCCCAGCCCGTCCACGTTGTCTGCCACCGGATTGACGATGGCGCCATCGACTCTCGCCTGGCGCAGGGCGCGCAGATGGTGCGCTTCGCGCTCGGGATCCCAGTCGGAGCTGAAAATCAGAAGTGAAGCGCCGCTGGCTGCTGCAGCATCCTGAGCGCCGCGCGCCACTTCGGCCCAGAACGGATTGGCAATATCGGGAATGACCAGGCCGATCAGTCCTGTCTTTCCCGAGCGCAACGAATGGGCAAGATGGTTGCGCTCATATCCCAGCGCACGCACCGCATTGAGCACCCGCTCCCGCGTCTTGTCCCCGATATGGGGCGATCCGGACAATGCGCGCGCTACGGTGCTTTTGGAAACACCGGCCACTTCCGCAATATCGATGATCGTCGGTTGCTTGTTTCGGGGCGTGGGCATGCCGTTATGCGGATAAACCGCTTCCTCCCATTTTTGGGAACGTTACCAAACGGGTCTCAAGCTGTAAAGTGCGGTCGAAAAGTTTCCTCGGCACGGGATCGGGCAGGCACTGAGGCAGGGCGCCAGGGCCAGGTGTCGCAACAAAATATATGGGCCGGCGCTTCCCGCGCCGGCCCATGGCAGTATCCCATTAGAGGAGCTTTTGGCTCCGCTCCGCTGTACTAGGAGCTATATGTCTGGACGGCGCCCGGCAGCTTGCTCCACTGCGCGTACCATGTGTCGAACAGCTGCAACTGGCTTTCGGCGAAACCACGCTGGCTCTCGGTCAGAGCGTCGGTTTCATTGAAGTTGAGCGCGTATTCGCTGTCGCCCTTGACCGTCATCAAATGCTTGTAGAACAGCACGAGGTCAGGGCCCTCATCGAACGAGGAGAGAACGCCAAGCGCGTTTTCGAGTTCAAGGGCACGCTGGCGGGCCTCGACGTCGCCACGCGCCGCGGCGCGCGACAGGGCGCAAAGATGAAGCACTTCACGAGGCAGAACGTTGCCGATGCCGGTTATGGCCCCCGTCGCGCCGCAATTGACAAAGCCGTGGAAGACGTTGGTATCAACCCCGATCATCAGGGACACCTCATCATCCTGGCTGGTGATATTTTGCGCGGCATAGGTCATGGAATCGGTGCCACCGAATTCCTTGAACCCGACGAGATTCTTGTGCTCCTCACGCAGCGCAAAGAACAGATCGGCGCGGGTTGCGAACCCGTAATAGGGGCTGTTGTAGATCACTGCGGGAAGGTCGGGCGCCGCTGAAAGTATCGCCTTGAAGTGATGGCGCTGCGCCGTGGCCGAGGGGCCGCGCGAGAGAACGCGCGGTATGACCATCAGTCCCTGGGCGCCCACCTTCTGGGCGTGCGCGGAAAGGGCAACCGCCGAGGCGGTATTGATGGCACCGGTTCCAACAATCACCGGGATGCCCGCGCCCACGAGCCGTTCGACCCCTTCCATGCGCTGGCCGTCGGTCAGCAGCGGCCAGTCACCCATTGATCCGCAATAGACAACCGCGCTCATCCCCGCCGCGATCAGATCCTGGCCCTTGCGCACAAGCGCGTCGAAATCGGGAGTCCGATCCGCTTTGCAGGGGGTCATCAGGGCAGGAATGCATCCTGAAAAAATGCTGGCAGCCATATCGGCTTCTCCTCGAACTTGGTCAAAATCGGCCATCAGCCGAACCGGAATGGCCGCATAATACCCGTTGTATTTTATTTGTCGACAGAAATTTCGGACGGAGAGCTTTAGGCGCCGTGCGGCTTTCCGGGCCGCCGTTATAAGGACAGGTTGGCGTTTATGCGCTTGTCGGCGGTGATGTAGGATTGGATCTGGCTAACGATCTGTGCCGCATGGGCGCTGGCCAGCCGGTCAGCTTCCTCTATATCGCGCGCCGCGATCGCGGCGATCATCTGGTCGTGCTCTATGGCGTATGCGCGCGGCAACTCGTCGTTGAACGAGGAATAATAGAGCCGAAGGATTCGCCGGTTTTCATCGAGCAGTCGCGTGAAAAGTTCGGTGTAATAGTTGTTGCCGCCAGCCCGTGCGATTTCCAGATGAAAATCCTGGTTGGTCGCGATCAACGCAAGCGCATCACGGGCCTCTACGGCGCGGGTGAATTCCTGTTGCCTGGCCCGCATGCGCGCGACATCGCCTGGACGGTGATGACCGGCCGCCAGCCGGGTCGTGACCCGATACATCAGCGTAAGAGCATCGAAAAACTGGGGCAGGTTCAAAAAGTCTATGTTGGAAACGATCGTTGCCCGGTTGGGCAGCGTCGTAATCAGTCCCTCGACCGAGAGCCTGACCAGTGCCTCGCGGATCGGCGTTCGTGACAGAGAAAACCGCTCGGCCAGTTGCAGTTCATCCATGGGACTGCCGGGAGCCAGGGCAAGATCAATGATTTCGTTGCGCAGCACTTTATAAACATGCGCCGAGCCTGAACCGCGCTTGGGTGTGTCAACCCCTTCGGGTTTTGTCAGCGCTGCGTCTCTGGCCATGCCGCCACCTCCGGAATTCATGCCCATTCATCAATCAGGATTGTTGTCGATAATCAATATTTTCTTTGTCGACAGAGAAGATGCCGGCGCCTATAGAGGGTACAGCTCTCAAATAAGGGATGGAAGTACATGCGTGTCGCGGTGATCGGAGCGGGGGTCATAGGCGTGTCCGCAGCACTTGCCCTGACCGGGCGCGGGCACACCGTCACCGTGTTCGACCGCGAAGGTGTAGCCGCCGGCGCGTCAGGTGGCAATGCCGGAGCGTTTGCCTTTTCCGACGTCATCCCGCTGGCAACGCCGGGTATCATGAAAAAGGCGCCCGCCTGGCTGCTCGATCCCGACGGGCCCTTGTCCATTCCGCCCGCCTACGCTCTCAAGATTACCCCTTGGCTGCTGGCCTTTTTCAAGGCGAGCTTGCCGGCCCGCTATCGAGCGGCAGTAGAAGCACAGGGCGCCCTCATGGGCCATTCCGCAGCCGCTCTCGAGAGGCTTGTGGCAACCTATGACCTCGAGCGATTGCTGCGCCGCGAAGGGCAGCTGCAGCTCTATGAGGGAGAGCGCAAATTTAAGGCCAGCCTGCCAGGCTGGGAGGAACGCCGCGCGGTCGGCGTCAAGTTCGACCTCCTGACCCGCACCGAGGAAATCGCAGAAATTCAGCCCGGCCTCGCGTCTCGCTTTACCCATGCCGGCTTTACCCCAGACTGGACAAATGTCACCGACCCGGCGGTATGGACCAGGGAGCTGGCCGAGCGGGCACAGGATCGTGGCGCCAAAATTGTTCGTAGCGAAATCGGGGAGATCCGATCCACTCAAGCCGGTGTGGAACTGGTCGGCTCCGGTCAGGACTCGTCTTTCGACAGGATCATTATCGCGGCAGGCGCCCACTCGAAAACGCTGACGCGGCAACTTGGCTTGAGTCTGCCGCTTGAAACCGAGCGCGGCTACAATGTTACCTTGCCCGAAGGTGCGCTCGATCTGCGCACGCATCTGACTTTTCCCGGCCATGGCTTTGTGGTCAGCCGTATCGGGGATGGTGTACGCGTTGGTGGCGGCGTGGAGTTGGGCGGGCTCGACCTGGCGCCGCGCATGGGCCGCGCCGATGCTCTGCTGGCCAAGGCGGCGCGGTTTCTGCCTGACCTCAACACCACCGGCGGACGCCGCTGGATGGGGTTTCGCCCCTCCATGCCCGACAGCTTGCCGGTTATCGATGTTGCACCAGGAAATTCCCGTGTCATTGTTGCGTTTGGTCATGGCCATCTGGGGCTTACCCAGTCGGCGGGAACCGCCGAGATCATTGCCGACCTCGTGGACGGTGTCGCGCCAGCCATCGATATAGCACCGTTCCGGGCAACCCGTTTTTGAGAAGAGTTTTATGAGCCAGCATACATTCCAGTGCATCGACGGACACACATGCGGCAATCCAGTGCGCCTGGTTGCCGGCGGCGCGCCCATGCTCAAGGGCGACACCATGTTGGAAAAGCGCGCGCATTTCCTGGCCGAATATGACTGGATTCGCACCGGGTTGATGTTCGAACCGCGCGGCCATGACATGATGTCAGGCTCGATTCTTTATCCGCCCACCCGCTCCGACTGCGAGGTGGCGGTGCTGTTCATCGAAACGTCCGGCTGTCTGCCGATGTGTGGGCACGGCACTATCGGCACCATCACCATGGCAATCGAGAACGGGCTGATAAATCCGCGTGAACCGGGGAAACTGTCGATCGAAACACCGGCGGGCAAGGTCGACATCACCTATCGTCAGGAGGGCCGGTTCGTCGAGGAAGTGCGGCTGACCAACGTGGCGTCGTTCCTCTACGCCGAGGGGCTGACCGCCCAAATCGAAGGGTTCGGGGAACTGGTCGTTGATGTGGCATATGGCGGCAATTTCTATGCGATCGTCGAACCGCAGAAACTGTTTCGCGACATGGCCGATTTCACTGCCGCCGAACTGATCGGGCTGTCGCCCAAACTGCGCGCCGCCCTCAACGAAAAATATGAGTTCGTCCACCCCGAGCACCCACAGATCAACGGGCTGAGCCACATTCAATGGACCGGGCAGCCGACCCAACAGGGCGCTACGGCCCGCAATGCAGTATTCTATGGCGACAAGGCGATAGATCGGTCCCCCTGCGGCACCGGCACGTCAGCGCGCATGGCGCAGCTGGCCGCGAAGGGAAGGCTCGCGGTGGGTGACGAATTCGTCCACGAAAGCATCATTGGCTCGCTGTTTTCGGGGCGGGTCGAAGCGGCGGCTCGCGTGGGCAATATCGATGCCATCATTCCTTCGATTGGAGGTTGGGCCCGCCAGACCGGATTCAACACGATCTTCATCGACGACCGCGATCCCTATGCCCATGGTTTTACGGTGATCTAGAGCGGTTCAGTCATTGATTGAATCGGTTGGGGATTCCCGAGTTCGGGATTTTGTGATTCAAGATGTCGGCTGGGAAGGAGGCCAGCATCTGATGACAGCACCTCTATCCAATGATCTTCGCGAGCGTGTCGTTGGTGCGATCGAGACCGGTGAGAGCTGCCGGTCTGTCGCGGCCCGCTTTGGTGTTGCCGTTTCCTCGGCGGTGAAGTGGCATCAGCGCTACCGGGCTACGGGCTCGGTGGAGCCCGGCAAGATGGGTGGGCACCGCAAGCGCATTCTCGACCCTCACCGATCATTCATCGTTGAGCGCATTGACCAGAGACCGCATCTGACGCTGCACGGACTGAAGGAGGAGCTGGCGGCGCGCGGGGTGAAGGTGTCGCACGATACGGTGTGGAAATTCCTGCGCCGTGAGGGGCTTCGTTTCAAAAAAAACACTGTTCGCCCTTGAGCATGCTCGTGCCGACATAGCCCGGCGGCGACGGCGCTGGCGGTCTTTTCAGGCGGATCTCGATCCCCGGCGGCTGGTGTTCATTGATGAGACATGGATCAAGACCAACATGGCGCCGCTGCGTGGCTGGGGGCAGAAGGGCAAACGCCTGCGTGGTTTTGCCCCGCATGGTCACTGGCGCACGCTCACCTTCTTGGCCGCATTGCGCTGCGACCGGCTGACGGCGCCTTGCGTGTTCGACGGGCCGATCAATGGTCAGTGCTTCCGCGCCTATGTCGAGCAGCAACTCGTGCCGGTGCTGGAACCTGGCGATATCGTCGTCATGGACAATCTCGGCAGCCACAAGGCCGCAGCCATTCGCCAAGCCATCAAGGCCGCCGGTGCCAGGCTCTGGTTCCTGCCGCCCTATTCGCCCGACCTCAACCCGATCGAGCAGGCCTTCGCCAAGATCAAGCATTGGATGCGCCAAGCCCAAATGCGCACCCTTGAGGATACATGGCGTCACGTCGGCCACCTCATCTCAAACATCAGCCAAGACGAATGCGCAAATTATCTCGAAAATGCAGGATACGCTTCTGTTAAAAACTGAAAGGCTCTAGAGCAAGTCCGGAAAAGTGGGAACCGGTTTTTCGAAAAGACTTGCGACAAAACAAACGACTAGATCGGGTCAGTGATTCAAAGAAACGCTGACCCGATCTAGGGTCCATACCCAATCAGTTTGTTGAATAGACGCTGCAAATCAGATTCTCTGGCTTTAGATGAGTTCGGAGGTATCGATGAGCAGACTATTTTGGTTGAGTGATGCAGCTTGGGCGGCCATTGAGCCACATCTCCCCAAGAACCAGCCTGGAGCACGTCGAGTGGATGACCGGCGGGTAATTTCGGGGATCGTTCATATGCTCAAGTGCGGCGGACGCTGGGCTGATTGCCCTGCCGAGTATGGCCCCTCGACAACAGTCTACAATCGCTGGAACCGCTGGAGTCGCCGCGGCGTATGGGCACGCATTCTCGCGGCTCTGACCGAACAAGGCTGGATTGCGGAAACCGCCCAGATCGACAGCAGCTATATCAAAGCCCATCGCTGTGCAGGCGGGGGAAAAGGGGGGCGCGAACCAATGCCATTGGCATCTCGCGTGGTGGCCGGACCACCAAGATCCATGCGCTCGTCGACGTTATCGGCAGACCGATCCGCCTCATCCTGACGCCCGGCAATGCCTCGGACATGAAGGGGGCCGATCTGCTCATCGCCCACACGATGGGCATGAAGAGAGTTATTGCTGACCGCGGCTATGATGCCAACCGCCTTCGTTCCACTCTGCGCAACCAGAAGACAATCCCGGTCATCCCTGGCCGCAAGAACCGGAAGCGCAAAATCAAATACGACGAGAAACGCTACAAAGACCGCTGGCGTGTCGAGGCCATGTTCTGCCGGCTCAAGGATTTCCGCCGCGTTGCCACCCGATACGACAAGCTTGCCCGAAACTATCTATCTGCCGTCATGCTCGCAGCGGCAGTCGCATACTGGCTATGAACGAGTCTCGACCCTAAGGTTACACGGCCAGCGATGTCGCAAGGCGGGGGGCGCCGCCGGTCGACTGGACCGACAATGATCCGGCAGCAACGCCGGCATCGAGACATTCGGCCAATGTGCGCCCGGCGAGATAGGCGTCGATCAGTCCGGCATTGAACGCATCGCCCGCCCCGGTCGTATCGACCAAATGAACCTTGGGAGCGCTGGCCGAGAGACGCGCCTTGCCGGAGCCAAGCAATGCGCCGCGGCCGCCGCATTTGATCGCAACGATGGGAAAATGATCGACTAGCACGTCGAGCGCCGCGTTAAGATCGGACTTGCCGGTGATTGCAACGGCTTCCTCGGCGTTGGGAAGAAATATGTCGACGCCAGCGCAGGCTTTGAGCAGCCCCGGCTTGCCAATCAGGGCTTCGTCCCAACTCGGATCGAGCGCCACACTGAGCCCGGCCGTCTTGGCGCGGGAAACAAGATCGGATTGCTCGGCTAGCGTTGCGTATTCGGCGATGTGCAAAAGGGCGGCCCGCTCCCATGCCAGCGCATTTCCAAAGCGGGCCGGCACCGCGCGCCCGGCCCGGCACGAAAGGAACGCGCGGTCTTCGGCGTCGGTCATGACGACGGTGACCTGCGGCCCGGCATCGGCCCGGCGCTCGAGAAAACGCAGATCGATACCACTTTCTTCGAGCTGCGGGGCCAGCGTTTGCGACAGCGGGTCGGTGCCGTACGAGGCAAGCAGAGCCGCCGGACGGTCCAGATGAGTCAGATGGGCCGCGGCGATGAACGCCCCGCCCCCCAGCACAGGCTGCATGGAACGCGCAAAGACCTCCCGGCCCATTTGCGGCATGCCCGAGAGGCCGGCGAAAACAAGGTCGCAATAGATGCGGCCGACGCTGATGACAGCGTCGCGCGGCGATTTGAGATTCATAGACGCCCCAAGGCTTTCTCGCTCTGCGCGTCGAAGAGATAAAGATTGCCCGGCGCGGCCCAGGCTGTAACCGTGCTGTCGACGGAGGGCAGAAGCTTGCCGGGCGCTGTCGCAATGGCTGTGGAGCCGGCAATATCGAGATGCACAAGCGTTTCCGAGCCCAGCGGCTCGACGGCGGTAACCTTGCCCTGGAAGGCCAGCGCGGCATCGGCCGGAGCTTCGCCCACCAGAAGGTCATGTGGCCTCACACCGACGAGGATCTTGCCTGATCGTGCCTGCGGCAGGGAGCCTTTGATCTTGACGCCACCGGCTGTCAGTTCCCCGTCTGCAGCACCGCCCTCTATGAGATTCATCGACGGGCTGCCGATAAATCGTGCGGTAAAGACATCGACGGGACTGTCGTAAAGCTCGGTCGGCGTGCCGACTTGCAGGATCAGCCCGTCGCGCATCACAACGATCCGGTCGGCCATTGTCATGGCTTCGATCTGGTCGTGGGTGACGTAAACAATGGTCGTTCCCAGCCGCTGGTGAAGGCGCTTGATCTCGATACGCATCTGCGAACGCAATTGCGCATCGAGGTTGGAAAGCGGTTCGTCGAACAGAAACGCAGCCGGATCACGCACCATGGCACGGCCGATGGCGACGCGCTGGCGCTGGCCGCCGGAAAGCGCAGCCGGACGGCGCTCGAGCAAATCCTCGAGCCCCAATATCTTGCCGGCTTCAGTAATGCGCTGCTGCTTTTCGGCCTTGGAAAGTTTGGAAGTGTAAAGCCCGAACCCGATATTCTGGCCCACTGTCATGTGGGGATAGATCGCGTAGTTCTGGAACACCATGGCGATGTTGCGCTGCTTGGGCTCATACTGATTGACAATCGTGTCGCCGATCTTGAGCACGCCGCCCGAGATTTCCTCGAGCCCGGCGATCATGCGCAGGGTTGTCGATTTCCCGCAGCCCGATGGTCCGACGAAGACCACGAACTCGCCGTCGGCGATTTCGAGGTCGATGCCATGAACGGCAGTCACCTTGCCATAGCGCTTAACGAGGCCTTCCAACTGGATTTCTGCCATCACGCCGCTCCTAAAAGTGCATTGAATTGAGTGTTGAGTTCGTGATGCGCATTTTTCAGGTGCTCGCCACGTCGAGCCGCCTGATCCGAGAACGCATCGAGCTTGTCGCGATAGCGCCCGAGAGAGGCCTGCAATGCAGCGGGCGCCGGACCGCCGAGCCTGTCGCGAACCGAAACGAAGTGCCGCGCCGAAACCAGTTCCGCGAACCGCTCGGACGAAAGGGTCGAAGCTCTTCCGGTTGCCGCTTCGAACGCGGAGGCAAAGGGCGCATACCCATCGTGGGTCAGTGAGCCATCCGCCGCGACCACGGCTTTTGCCACGGCCGCCGATACCTCGTGCGCCTGCCGGAACGACAGACCCTCGAGCCGGACGAGACTGTCGGCCAATTCGGTAATCGTGATGCAGGAGCGCTTGGTGTTGATCTCGACCCGCTCGGGGTTGATCGAGACCTGCGCGATCAGCGCTGTGAAAAGATCGAGCACTCGATAGGCGGCGTCAAACGCCTGATAGCCCATGGCCTGGCTTTCGCCTTCGCTGTCATTCATGTCCGTAAAGGGCGTGTTGTGCATGACATCGAGCATTGCCTTGGCGCGGCCATAGGTCTGGCTGGCCAGATGGCGCAGATGCTCGATGGGCACCGGATTGCGTTTTTGCGGCATGATCGACGAAATCTGAACCAGCGCATTGGGCACGTAGAGCTGGCCAACCTCGAAGCTCGACCAGACCTGAAAGTCCTGTATGGGCCGACCAAGATGGAGAAAGCTCAGTGCCATCGCGCCATAGATCCCTGTGATGTAGTCGACCGAGGCAATACAGCCATAGGAATTTTCCAGCGGACGGGAAAAGCCGAGCAGTTTGGCCACCCGCTCCCGGTCGATGGGGAAACCCGATGTGGTGATCGCCGCGGCGCCCATCGGCGAGAGATCGATCACCTCAAGCGCCGCTTCCACTTTTTCGATGTCGCGGATCAGCACCTCGGCCATGGCGCCGAGATAATGTCCGAAGGTGGTCGGTTGGGCCGGCTGGCCATGCGTATAGGCGACGATCAGCGTTTCGGCTTCGCGGTCCGCGGTAGCCAGCAACGCCGCAAGCAGACCCCGCATCTTTTCAAGCAGGATTTCGGTGCGCGGCTTGAGCCCGAGTTTGAACAGGGTGTGATCGATATCGTTACGCGACCGGGAAGTATGCAGCCGCCCCGCCAAATCGGGCCCCAGCCGGGCCTTGAGATGCTTTTCGATCAGGAAGAAGAAATCCTCGACCTCGCCGGTATAGACCAGGCTGTCGAGATCGATTTCGGCATCGATGGCGACAAGCGCTTTGGCGATCGAAGAGGCCTGTTCGCGTGTCAGGATGCCGGTCTCGGCCAGCATGACCAGATGCGCCCGGTCGATGGCCCTGAACCCGTCGGCATGATGGTCCTTGGCACCATCGAACAGCGGGCGGAGCACGGTTTCCTTATAGACAGGATCCGGGAAAACGCTCGTGTCTTTCATTGCACTCATCAATCAGCCCTTCAGCCCGGCCAGCATCACGCCGCGCACGATGTAGCGCTGCAGGACGAGGAACACGATAAGGGTGGGGATGGTCGCGAGCGCCGCCCCTGTCATGATCATTTCCCACTGGATCGATTGCTCGACGGCAAAACTCGAAAGTCCCACCGGCAGCGTATAAAGCTCGCGGCTGTTGGTGACGATCAGCGGCCAGAAGAACGCTGTCCAGTTGCCCAGGAACGTAAAGATCGCCAGCGCCGAGATAGCCGGGGCCACCATGGGCATGGCGATTTTCCACCAGATGGTGAATTCGTTGAGCCCGTCCACCCGCGCCGCTTCGAGGAAATCGTCCGGAACGGTCTCGAAGAACTGCTTCATCAAGAACGTGCCAAACGCCGTCATCATGCCCGGGAACATGATGCCCCAATAACTGTCGATCCAGCCCAGTTGAGCGCTCATCAGGTACCAGGGGATCACCAGCATTTCGGTGGGGATCATCAGGGTGGACAGGATGGCGATGAAAATCAGATACCGGCCACGAAACTGGAACTTGGCGAGGGTGTAACCGACCAGGGAGTCGAAAAAGACGTTCGAGAGTGTGACACAAACCGCGACAAGGGTGGAATTTAAGAACCAGCGCACGAAACGACCGTCCGAGAGCACTTTGATATAGTTATCGAAGGTCGGCGCGGCTGGAATGAGCCGCAGGTCATAGACCTGGCTCGCCGTTTTCAGCGACGTGGAAAACATGAACAAGAGCGGCGTGATCATCAGCACCCCGCCGATGAACAGCAACGTCCAGACCAGAACCCGACCGGGGCGGATCGAGACGCTGTTGAGCTTGAGTTCGGTGCCTGCGGCAGCTGTTGCGGTCATCAGCGTGTCCTCAGAACCCAGAGCTGCATCAGGGAAACGATCAGAAGGATGGTAAAGAGCACCACCGTCTGCGCTGCCGCATAGCCCATGTTGAAGGAAGAAAATGCCGTCTGGTAAATCATCAGCACCAGCGGTTTTGTCGTGTTGAGCGGGCCGCCCGGATCGTTGCTGGTCATGTTGTAGACCTGATCGAAAATCCGCAGGAACCCGATTGAGGAAAAGACGACAAGAAACACCGTGGTCGGCTTCAAAAGCGGCAGAGTGATCTTGCGCAGGATCGCCCATTCACCCAGTCCGTCAATGCGCGCCGCTTCGTAATAGGTCTGCGGAATGGCCCGCAGCCCGGCCATGAAAATGATGATCTGGAACCCCAGCCCCGCCCAGATGGCAGTGACCATGATGGCGGGCAGGGCCTGTTCGGTCGAGCGCAGGAAGGGTTGCGCCGGCAGACCCGCGGCTCCGAGAAAGCCGTTGATGATCCCGATGGGCGGCGGCTGGTAGAACCAGCGCCACACCCACGCCATTGCGGCTGCGGTCGTCAGGAACGGCAGGAAATAGAGAGCCCGTATGAAACTGTGCATGAAGCGCACGCGGTCGAGATAATAGGCAACGGCAAACGAAACGACGAGACTGATCGGCGTGCCGACGATCAGATAGGCGAAGGTGTTGCGAAACACCTGCCAGAACAGCGGGTCGTTATAGAGCTTGATGTAATTGTCGGCTCCGATGAACTGTGCCGGACGCAGAAGGTCCCAGTTCGTAAACGACAGCCAGAACGCCTGCACGGTGGGATAAAAGCGGATAACGACATAGAAAACCACGGGCAGGGCCAAAAAAGTCCAGACCCAGATCAGGCGCTTCTGTCCAATGCTGAGGCGGTTCCATGCCCCGGATCGCTCCACGGTGCCACTTGCCGATGCTGCCAGAGTCATCGCCTGCCACTCCTGCTGATTTGCATAGCCGGTCCGGCCGGGTTGTTTGCCGGCCAGATTGCAAAAGATGCCAAAAAGAGCGGACCGGTTAGAACCGGTCCACTCCCGATGTTACTGGTTGGCAAAGAATGCGTCGAGGATAGCCTGTTCTTCCTCGGCAGCCGCGGCCAGTGAGTCTGCGGGCGACTGACCCTGCAGCGACATGCGGCTTTCCATGTCGATCGCCACCTGACGCTGGGCAGCCTCGTCCACGAAAATCGTGGTGTGGGCGTATTCAAGGCCAGCAAGGAACGGACCATAGACCGGGTCGGCAAGGTTTTCCTCGGTCAGGGCGACCTCATGGCGTGCGGGCAGCTCACCCACGACTTCGAGCCAGATTTCCATGGCTTCGGGCGAACTGATGTAGTCGAGGAATTTCTGGGCCGCTTCGAGCTCTTCGCCTTCGGCGCGTGCACCGATCGCGTTGGCGAAATAGCTGGCATAATTCGAGCGCATGCCCTCTTCATTGGCAGGCAGCTCGGTGACGCCCCATTCGAAGTCCTCGATCGACCCGAAGGCGCCAAGCCGGAACGTGCCGTCAATCGTCATTGCAGCACGGCCGGCGCGGAAGGCGGCCTGCGGCTCATCCATGAACCCGACCTGGGTTACCGCATCGTCGCCCAGATACAGTTCTGCCTGCCACGTGGTCGCAGCCAGGCCCGCCTCGTCATTGTAGGTGACCGTGCGGCCATCGTCGGAATAGGGCTGGCCGCCGAATTGGCGGATGAGACCCTCGCGCCACCACTGGTGATCCTGCCCGGCCATCCCCATGGCAATGCCGACCGAGGTGATGTTGCCGCCGCCGTCACGTTCGACTGTCGCCTCGGCCGCCTCGACAAGCTCGTCGAGCGTCTGGGGCGGATTTTCAGGATCGAGTCCGGCGGCCTCGAAAATGTCCTTGTTGTAGAACAGCGCCAGCGAACGCACAGCAGTAGGCAGACCCCAATACTGGCCGTCGCGTTCCATGGCGGAAACGATGGGGAAGAAGTCGGCTTCGATTTCCTCGGCGGGGAAAACGGCGGGATCGAGCGGTTGAATCAATCCACCGGCAATGAAATTGTCGAGCCAGCCATAAAACAATTGCACCACGTCCGGGCCCTGTCCGGCGACATTGGCGGCCACGACGCGGGTCTGGTAATCGGCGTAGGGGAAGGTCTGGTGATTGACGGTGATGTCGGGATTGGCTTCCTCGAAATTGGCGATCAACTGATCCATCGCCTGGACGCGGGTATCAAACACGTACTGCCAGTATTCGATCTCGACCGCCTGGGCCGAACCCAGTGCAGCCAGGCTGACGCCGGCTGAAAGTGCGGTCAACGCAAGTGCTCTACGCATGGTGTCCCTCCTTTGGGAGCAGGGAAACATCTTCCCTGCGTGATTGTTTGGCGGCTCGGACCCCTCCGTCCACCATGCGCGCATCGTCAAATGATGTGCGATGCCTTGTCAATAAAATAATTTACTTTCGTTATTATCGGATGGGCAGGCGCCGGTTCACACTGGCGCTTGGCGTGGCCGGAAAAATGGGGACAATGCTGGATATCCAGTGCGTCTGGCAGCGCGCCGCTCGCCATCGATTAAATTAATCTACTTGTGTTATTCGAACGGCATGCCTAGTCTGCTCACTCGATAGCGCGTGTCCAGTCGGCAAGAGGGAACACCTTGACCAGTTCGGAAAAGCAGGGTCGTGGCCCGCGCCTCGTCATAGGGTCCAATCCGGAGCGCAATCGCGCCCACAATCGGCGCGTGGTGCTCGAAGTCATCCGCACCCATGGGCATATGGGACGCACCGAAATCGCCCGCCGTGCGCGCATAACACCTCAGGCCGTTGCCAACATCGTCGAAGAGTTGTTGGGCGAGGGCATGCTGGTACAACTGGGCCGCCTGCGGTCTGGCCGCGGACAGCCGCCGATCCAGTTCGCCATTAATCCCGACGGTCCACTGACCGGAGGCGTGGAAATCGCCGCAGATCACATAGCGACGACCCTGCTCGATCTTTCCGGCGCGGTCCGCGCCCAGGCAATCGCTCCCCTTGAGTCGGCCACTCCCGATCAGGTGCCCGGTCGGGTCTCGGACGAAATCGACAAACTTTGTTCCCAGATCGGCGCATCGCGTGACCGACTGATCGGGTTTGGTGCCGTGATGCCGGGACCGTTCGAGATCGAAGGAATGAGCTCGGTCGGACCCGCGACACTGCCGGGGTGGAAGGGCATCGACGCAAAGGCCACCCTCTCCCGGGCAATCGGACAGCCGGTATCCATCGAAAACGACGCCACAGCCGCAGCGGTCGGCGAACGGCTCTACGGTGCCGGGCGCCAGATCTCCAATTTCTGCTTCCTCTATTTCGGCGTTGGGCTGGGGCTGGGTGTGCTCAAGGACGGCGTGCCCCTGCGCGGGGCTTTTGGCAATGCCGGTGAAATCGGCCATGTGGCGCTGGTGCCGCGCCATGGCGTGCCAAGCTACGGCCCGGATGGCGCGCTGGAACGCTTTGCATCGCTTTACGCCCTGCGCGAAAAACTGGCAGCCAGCGGGCGCCCCAACATCGATAGCGAAACCCTCGAGCCGCTTTTCGCCAATAATGACCCCGTGCTTGTGGACTGGATAAGGGAAGCGGCCGACTATCTGGCGCCAACCGTCGCCATGATCGAAAACATATTCGATCCCGAAACAGTGGTGTTTGGCGGCAATCTTCCCGATGTCATTCTCGATGCCCTGATTGCGGCGCTCGAACCGCTGCCGGTTTCCGTCTCGACCCGTTCAGAACGGACACAGCCGCGCGTCATCCGCGGACAAACCGGACGGTTCACAGCGGCGCTGGGTGCGGCAGCGCTTGCCCTGCACAATATCTTGTCGCCTCAACTTTCCCTCGAATATTCGCCGGCGGTCGCTGCCGCACGGCCATAGGACTATCCATGCCCCTATCGCGCGCCCAGCTCTCCCATCGTTTTTCCCAGCGCCGTGCCAGCCCGAGGCTTGTGACGCTTTACAGGGCGCTGTCACGGCTGAAATCGACAGTGACCGTGCTTCACACGGGCGCCCATCCCGATGATGAGCAGAACGCCATGCTCGCCTTCATGCGCTTCGGGCTCGGGATGCGCACCATCATCGGTTGTTCGACCCGTGGGGAGGGCGGTCAGAACACGCTCGGCCCCGAGCGCGGCGGCGCACTTGGTGTCGTTCGGACCCGCGAGCTTGAGGAAGCGGCCAAGGTCATCGATGCCGACATCGCCTGGTTCGGTTTCGGGCCGGGCGACCCAGTCCATGATTTCGGGTTTTCCAAGAACGGCCACGATACGCTTGAGCGCTGGCAGCATGACCTGATCGTCGAACGTATGGTCCACGCCTATCGCAGCGAAAAGCCCGATATCGTCATCCCGACATTTCTCGACGTGCCAGGTCAGCACGGCCACCACCGCGCCATGACCATGGCCGCCGAGGAGGCGATCGCGCTGGCTGCCGACCCCAATGCCTATCCCGAGCATTTCGCGCAGGGCCTGGCGCCCTGGCAGGTCACCAAATATTACCTGCCCGCTTGGTCGGGCGGGGGAGCGACCTATGACGACGAAGTGCCTCCGCCGCCTGAAACCGTGAAACTGATCGCGAAAGACCCCGATTTCGCAACCGGCGCACTCTTTGACGAAATCGGGGAATGGTCGCGGCTCTACCACGCCAGCCAGGGCATGGGACGTTGGCCGGAAAACCCAAAGACCGAATGGCCGTTCCATCTTCGCGTCGGACCAAAAGACAACGGCGCACTCACAGACAATCTCCCCCGGCGCCTGGCCGACATTGTTCCAGGATTGGCAGCAGCCGATACGGCCATCGCGACGGCGATTAACGCTTTCCCGAAGGCCGACGAGATCATCGCTCCCCTGGCTGTGGCGCTCGAAATCATCGAGGCTCATATCGACACTGTGCCTGCCGAGCACATCCATCGCATCGAGACCATGATTGCCGATCTCGAAGCTGCAATTCTGGTCGCAACAGGCATTGATTGCACCGCCGCACTCGACAGACCGATCGTGGCGCAGGGCCAGGCGGTCGATCTGTGTCTGACTCTTCGCGGCGCTCCCAAGGATATTTCGATCGATCTGATCCTGCCCGAAGGCGTTTCGGTCATCGCCCAATCTCCGGGTCGATATGTGCTCGAGGTTGCATCCGACGCCCCCATCGCCGAGCCGTTCACCCAGTCCTATGCGGCTTCCGGGGCCAATGGCGATGCATGCGTTATCCTCACCCTCTCTGTTGCCGGGCGCACCATTTCGCGCGCCTTCGGACTGGAACGCCCTCTCACCATCGTGCCCGCCGCTTCGGTCAGCCTGACGCCCAGCGCCCTGCTGGTGGCGGCAGATGCCGGGTTTTCCGGTCTATCGGTGGAAGCCAAGATCGAAGGCGTTGCCAGAGATCTGGCCCTTTCGAGCGTCCAGGGCGTCCAAATTTCGTCGAGCAGGGATAGCGTCACACTCTCGGGAGGCGGGCTGGCCGAGGGACGCTACACCCTCGACGCCTTGCTTGATGATGCCCCCGCCTTCACGGCCAGAGAGATTGACTACGCCCATATCGGCAAGAACCTTTATCTGACTCCCGCACGTCTCGATATTCTTGCGCTCAACCTCGCCCTGCCCGAGGACCGCCGCGTCGCCTATATCGGTGGCGGTGCCGACAATGTGGGCCTGTGGCTGGCGCGCATGGGATTCGAGGTGACCGAACTCGATGCGCGGGCGCTTTCCGAGGATCTCTCGGCGTTCCCCGCCATCGTCGTCGGCATCTTCGCCTTCGGGCTGCGCCCCGATCTGGCAGCCAGCAACGATGCGCTGCATGCCTATGTCGAGGCCGGGGGCAATCTCGTCACGCTCTACCATCGCCCCTGGGACGGCTGGGCGCCGGACGCCGTTCCGCCGCGCTTCCTCAAGATCGGCCAGCCATCGCTGCGCTGGCGGGTGACCAATCCCGAAGCGCCGGTGGAGATACTGGCGGCCGACAATCCGATTCTTGCCGGTCCCAACCCGATTTCGCTGCGCGATTTCGAGGGCTGGAACAAGGAACGCGGCCTCTATTTCGCTTCCGAGTGGGACGGCGCCTATGTCCCGCTCCTCGCCATGAGCGACAAGGGTGAGGCTCCGCTAGAGGGCTCCCTTCTGACCGCCGAAATCGGCGGGGGACGTCACACCCACACCAGCCTCGTTCTGCACCACCAGCTCGATAACCTTGTCCCCGGTGCCTTCCGCATTCTGGCAAATCTCGTGGCGGGCGGCCGCATGTAGATGGCCGACCCGGCACCTTCTTATCGCAGCGGCATTGCCTGGCTTTTGGCTGATATGATGCTGATTACGGTGATGACCGTTCTCGTCAAGTTCGAGGGCGCCACCTATCCGGCCGTCCAGCTGGTGTTCATCCGCTCACTGATCGGGCTGGTATCGATTCTGCCGCTCGCCTGGCGCAAGCGCAAAGCGGTCATCGGCACCAGACAGCCTTTGCGGCATCTGGTGCGGGTTGGGTGCAATACGCTGGCCCTGACCTGCAATTTCACCGCGCTGGCGGCTCTGCCCCTCGCGCTGGTCAATGCCATCGGCTTCATGCGACCGCTGGTTGTCATGGTGTTTGCAGTCTTGCTGCTGGCCGAAAAGATCGCCCCGGTGCGCTGGATCGGCACCGTCATCGGCCTTGCCGGCATTCTCGTGATCCTCGCGCCGGGCGAAGTGGCGTTCTCATGGGGCCTTGCCGCCGCGTTCGGCTCGGTGCTGTTTGGCTCTCTTGCCGTGATCCAGATCCGCGCCATGGAAAAAGAGGATACCGCCGTCCTCATGGTCTTTTATACGGTCGGGCTTTCCATCCTGACCGCCATTCCCGCAGCACTTGTCTGGCAGCCCGTAGCGTCGGCCGATTGGCCGACCTTGCTGGCCATCGGCATTCTGGCGCAGATCGGCCAATATTGCTTCCTGCGCGCCTACCAGACAACGCCGGCGCGGATACTGGCACCCCTGGGATATCTGTCCATAGGGTTTGCGGCGCTCGCCGGGTTCATCTTTTTCAATGAAATCCCTTCGTGGGCGACGATCATCGGCGTGGCCGTCATTCTTATTGCGCTGCAATCGACCAACATGGTCGAAGCCGCCACCGTCCGGCGCAAGGCAAATTCGGAAGTCGAGACATAAAAAGCGCCCCGGCGAACCGGGGCGCTCATCGTCACAACCGTGCCTTTGGCAACTATTCGGCCGGCTGGACGAGGTTGGCGAGCAGCCGGAAGGCACCCGGCACAAGATGATCGAGCTGATGGTGCAGGATCAGGCTGGTGTGAGTATGCCGTCCGGCCCCGATCTCGGCCGAAAGCAACGAGCCGTTGAGAGAGTCTTCACCCGTATCGTGCATGGCCAGAAGCGGCTTATAGACCTCATCCCACTCCTCGGCAAAGTACAGCCCACGTTCCTTGTCCCAGTTCGCCCAGTCATCGGCACCGATGGTGTTGGGGTAATTGAGCAGCGGGTGGTCAGGTTCAAGGACGTCGACCTCCGCATTGGCGTCGGTCACGCGGAAGCGGATTGAGGGAGAGCCGATCTTGAGATAGGCGACCGGAATGGTCTCGGGATTCCAGCCATCGGACGGGCGGTGATACAGTGTCACCAAATGCCCGCCATTGCGCACCCAATCATGAAGGGCGCCGATGTTTTCGGCCAGATCGGGCCGACGCCCGAATGCAAATATCCCGATGACGATCGTTTTAAGATCGGCGTAGGTGCCGCTCGAGATATCCTCGGGTGACAATTCCACCACCTCAAGCCCGAGCCTTTCCATCCACAGCCCGACATTGTCGTTGCCGCCCGACACGTAACCGGTACGCTTGATCGATGGCAACTCGGCTCCAACGGCCTGCACGGGAACCGATACCGTGGTGGGGACAACCGACCGGCCGATATGAGGATAGGTGAAGGTATCGATCTGATAGGCCCGTTCGCCCAAAAGGTCAGGCTCGATGTCAAAGCGTGATTGCTCGAGCCCCTGGGGCGGGACCAGTTCGAACGTGCCGCTCATATCCGAAGCGCGCTCGGTCTCATCGAGCGCCCAACCCTCGGGAACCGGCATGGACAGATCGCCAAGCGTCGCATTGGTCAGCGTCGCCGTCAGGGGCACGGGCCCCAGCTCTGCTGTGGTATTGAAAACCACGGCGCTCGGCTCGATTGTCATCGACGCCTTGGGGATGACACGCAGCTGATCTTCCAGATCGACGTCGAGCACCACGGTCCGACCCCCGATATTGAGCGAGACCCTGGTGTGCGCATCGCCATTGCCGCCCAGCGGATCAAACTCTTCGCTCAGAGGATTGGTGTAGCTTGCGTCTGCGGCAACAGAAACCGTTTCCCCTGATGCCATAAGCCCCTCGCGCGCAACGATCTCGACACCCTCGATCGTCACATCTTCGGGGCCGTCGACTATGGTTTTGATAACCACTTCGTCGTCGGGCGTTACGTCCCCGCCTTCCGTGTAGGACCGGATCTGGACACCGGCCGCGGCGGCGAGGGCGAGGTCGATTTCCTTGACCTTGCGATCCAGCCTGTGCGCGACATTGGCGCGCAACGCTTCAGGTAGGCTCTCGCGGGCCATGTCGATGAGTTCGCCCACTCTGCCCAATTTCGCGAGCACGACGACCGGATCACCATAATCGGCAATGGCTTCCTCGATCAGCCCCTGGGCTTCGCGCAGCGCGTCGGCGGTATTGGACGGCATGCCGTCAAGTTCGGCGATATCGCCAACTGTGGCGATAAGCCCTTCCCGGATGTCGCTTTCCGGACCGCCTTGACCACCACCGGCAACGCGGGAGAGGTTGAGTTCCCACTCGGTCTGCGGCTCGGGACGCCAGCGGCCCATGCGCTGGGTCAGATGGCAGGAGCGGGACCATTCTCCCATCTGTGGGAAAGTCGCACCGGAAATCTTGTCGCGCTCGGGCGCGGTAACGACCAGGGTCACGGGAGGTGGGGGCACCTCGTCGTCATAGACGCCGCCACCGCCGCCATAGGCCGGCTGGTAGATTTTTGGCACTTCCCAGGTATCGAGCCCGCCGGCGATCTGCTCGGGGAATTCCTGCGGATTGCCCGAGAGTTCGGCTGCAATGAACGTCGCGACATTGGCGGCCCGGTGATGTCCGTGCTGGCCGGGAACGTCGAGAAAACAGTTCATGATGATGTCGGGCTTGTACTTGCGAAACGCTGCCGTCATGCGCTCGACGATCTTGTCGCGGCCCCACTGATCGATGGTCTCGTTGGGATCTTTGGAAAAGCCGAAATCGTGGACGGAATCGGTGTGCCCGAAGCTGCCGAACGCCAACGAAGCATCGAGCGAGCGCGAAGCTTCTTCCATCTCGCGCGTCCGTAGAACGCCCAGCACCGAGCCCAGCTCCGGCCCGATCGAGTTCTGGCCGCCTTCGCCGCGGGTGATGGCATAGACCACCGGATGGATGCCATAGACGTGGCGCAACGCGGCGAGCATTGCCGACGGTTCGTCATCGGGGTGTGCGCCTGTGGTCATGATCGTGGCGGTGGAGGTCAGCCGCTCGAGACGGCGATAAAGGGTGACAATGGCCGGCTCCAGTTTCTGCTGCGCGATCAGGTCGAGATCGCTGAGCGGAGCCGCCCAGGCCGGGATGTGCGAGGCTGCATACATCACCGGTAAAGACGCCATGAACATGCGTCGTGTGATCTTGGTCATCGGGACAATCCTACCTTTGAAATTACACTCCTATGCCCCGTTCAGCGGGACTGGCATCGGATCTTTTCGTCCAATTTGACCAGAGTATGCGCCGCAAGAAATAATAACACAAGTGAGTTACTTTATTAGCAGGCGAATCGGCATTCGCTGCCTGTCGCCGAGGATGTTGCCGGCCTTGAACTGGCCGGCGAAATCATCATGCGCTCTGACGGCTCTGAAAAAAGCGAACGCGTTGTGCATGCGCGGCAGAATCCGGATAGGATGGCGGCCACGATCAATTCTGTGCCGCGAGGGCCTTTTGAGCGACCGACCCAGTCCTACCGAAACCGAAATTCTCGTCGTCGCCGAGACTTTCAAGCTGCTCGGTGACCCCACCCGCCTCAAGATCCTGCTCGCCTGTCTCGACCAGTCCATGGCTGTGGGCGATATCGCCCGCAAGATCGATGCGTCCCAATCCCTTGTCAGCCACCATTTGCGCCTGCTGCGGGCAGCGCGCCTGGTGCGAGGGACGCGCCACGCCAAGCACGTTCACTATGAGGCAGACGACCACCACATCCGCCATGTGATCTCTGACATGATTATTCACGCCGGCGAGCACGAAGAAACAGATGGTGCCGATTGAGACGGCGGCAACCGATTGATCCTGCCTTACAATGGCAGGATCCCATCATCCTTGACCTCTTCGATCACCGGATAAGTTCTGGTTTCCCGCACTCCGGGCAGTGACAGCAGCACGTCCCCCAGAAAGGCCCGGTAGCGCGCCATGTCGGGCAATCTGGCCTTGACCAGGTAGTCGAACCCGCCTGCAACCATGTGACATTCGAGCACTTCGGGCTGCTTGCGCACAGCGGCAGCGAACTTGTCGAAGATGTCGGGCGTGGTCTTGTCGAGCGACACTTCCACAAGAACCAACAGCCCCAGCCCGATCTGGTCGGCGTCGAGAATAGCGCGGAAGCCCTTGATATAGCCGTGCTTTTGCAGCCGCCGCATCCTGTCGCTCATCGAGGTGGGCGCCAGACCGACCCGCTGGGCAAGTTCGGAATTGGTGATCCGCCCGTCCCGTTGCAGCTCCATGAGAATTCTGCGGTCAATCCTGTCAATCTCGGTCATCGTGCTGGCTTTGCTTTAATCGGCCGGAAGATGTGCGGTTGTAGCGCGGCCGGAGTACGCAAAGCTAGTCCGCGCTGGCTATCGCCGCGAGGAATGCTGTGCCATATCGCTCCAGCTTGGCATCACCCACGCCGGGCAGGGCTCGCAACTGGTCCAGCGTCGCGGGTTTGTGCTGCGCCATGGCCCGCAACGTTGTGTCTTGAAACACCACATAGGGCGGGACGCCCTGCGCCGAAGCGAGTTCGCGCCGTTTGCGCCGCAGCCGCTCGAACACAGCCTCGGCCTCAGGCGACAGCGCTTCGCCCGAACCCAGCGCACGGTTCGTGTCCGATTTCTTGCGCTCGTGGTCGCGTCTCAGCGTCACCGTCCGTTCGCCCCGAAATACCGCCCGCGCACCCTCGTCGAGATAAAGCGCGCCATGGGCCTCATGGTTCACATGCACCAGCCCCATGGCCGTTAGCTGCCGCACCACCGAGCGCCAGGTCTTGACCGAAATGTCCTGCCCCACGCCGAAAACCGGCAAATGCTGGTGCCGGAATTTCTCCACCTTTTCGGTAACTTTGCCCATCACCACATCTATCACATGCGCCGCACCGAACCGCTGCCCGGTGCGATAGATCGAGGACATCACCTTGTTGGCGGCCTCGGTGCCGTCCCAGCTATCGACTGGGTTGATGCAGGTATCGCAGTTCCCGCAATTGCCTTGATGCTGTTCGCCGAAATGGGCGAGAACCGCCTGCCGCCGGCAGCCCGCCGTCTCGCATACGCCCAGAAGGGCGCTGAGCTTGGTGTTTTCGAGCCGTTTGATTTCGTCGGGCGCATTGCCTTCGGCAATCATGCGCCGCCTCTGGCTCACATCTGACAGCCCATAACACATCCAGGCTTCCGAGGGCTGACCGTCGCGCCCGGCCCGGCCCGTTTCCTGATAATAGGCCTCGATCGAGGAGGGCAGATCCATATGTGCCACATAGCGCACGTCAGGCTTGTCTATCCCCATCCCGAAGGCCACGGTGGCAACAAGGCACAAAGCGTCTTCCTTCAAGAACGCATCCTGATTGCGCGCCCGCACGCTCGAATCGAGTCCCGCATGATAGGGCAGGGCGGCAATACCCTTGTCATTGAGAAACTCGGCGATCGCCTCCACCTTGGCGCGCGACAGGCAATAAACAATACCGCTTTCGCCCTTGTGTCGGCCCAGGAAATCGAGCAATTGCGCTCGCGCATTGGCGCGCTCGACAATCGAATAACCGATATTGGGGCGATCAAAACTCGATATGAAAAGCTGCGCTTCCTCAAGCCCCAGCCGCTCGATCAGATCGGCGCGCGTTGTCGGATCCGCCGTCGCGGTCAGCGCGACGCGTGGCACATGGGGAAACAGCTCGCGCAGCTTGGCCAGTTCGCGATATTCGGGCCGGAAATCATGGCCCCACTGACTCACGCAATGGGCTTCATCGATGGCGAAAAGCCCGATTTCGACGCTGGCCAGCAGCTCAAGAAATCCCGCCGCCGCCAACCGCTCCGGGGCCACATAGAGAAGGTCCAACTCCCCGTCGCGCAGGGCCTGCCGCACGCTTCGGTTCTCGTCAGGCGAGAGTGAGGAATTGAGAGCCGCAGCTTTGACACCGGCCTGCCTGAGCGCTTCGACCTGATCGCGCATCAGGGCGATCAGGGGGGAAATGACAACACCGACCCCTCGTCGGCCAATCGCCGGGATCTGATAGCACAGCGATTTCCCCGCCCCTGTGGGAAACAGGACCACGGCATCGCCGCCGCCCATCACATGCTCGACAACCTCTTGCTGCTGCCCACGGAAGGCATCCAGCCCGAACACCGATCGCAAGATGTCCAGCCCACCGGCCGGCGCAGCGTCGATGGCCGTAGCGTTGGAAAAGAGCGACATGGAAGACAAGAAGGCCCGGTGCGGTCAGGAGAAGATGATTCGCCAGCCCATTTGACTCTGATCGTTTCGGCTGCGCAACCCGGGATGGGCGATCAGCAAAGCTTTCCCAGCAGCTCGAGTAGCGTGTCGCGGGCCTTTGGTCCGCCCAGCCGTGCTATGCAATCGGCTTCGAAATCATCCTGGACTTTGCGGGCTCTTGCAAGAAAGCGCTCACCTTCTTTGGTGAGATAGAGTGCGTTGGCTCGCCTGTCACCGGGTGCCGTGCGCCTCTCGGTGAGGCCTCGGCCTTCGAGCCCATTGATGAGCGCAACGAAATTGGCGCGCTTGATTCCAAGAATCTCCGCAATCTCGGTCTGCTTGCGGCCGGGGTTGTCCCCAATTAGCGCCAGGGCCGAATATTCGGCCGGACGCAGATCGAGCGCCTCGAAGGCCGAGAGAAAACGCTGAAAGACACTCAATTGTGCCCTGCGCAACCGGTACCCTATGATATCGGTGGTCGCCCCGGTCTCGAGCATGGCTTCATCGGTGACGGACCCCTGGACAGCAGACATAGGCTCAACCCTGTTTGTTATGAGACAGAATTTAATGCGCTGGGCGAAAAAGGCAATCACGCGCTGGGGAACGCTTGTCAAAAGTAGTTATGATATATACATTTTGGCAAAGAAGCATAAGCTCGATGTTCGGATTGTCCTGTCGTTTGTGTGCATAATCCATTGTTCGCTCAAACGGCCATGGACAAGGGTGAACGGCGCACAATCGGGTGATGGAAAGGTATCATCGGGGCGTGCTGGGGAGGATAAATTTGTTCCAGGATAAGTCGCCCTTGGGGCGAGGCATTTATGGCTTGGCAAAGCTCATGGCGCTGGCCGGCGGCGTGGTGCTGATAGCGCTCGTCCTTCTTGTCGTTGTCAGTGTCACCGGTCGCGCGCTGCTGTGGGCCGGCCTGCGGCCGGTGCGCGGTGATTATGAACTCGTCGAGGCCGGCATCGGCTTTGCTGTCTTCGCTTTCCTGCCCTGGGCCCATCTTGAGCGGGGCCATGCGATCGTCACCATAGTGACCGACCGTTTCGGCCCCATCGTCAACAGATGGATCCTCGTCGTCACCGACATCATGATGCTTGTCGCCGCCAGCTTTATCGCCTGGCGCCTCTATGACGGAATGCTCGACAAGTTCCGCTACAACGAGACCACGCTCCTGTTGCGCATGCCGCTGGGCTGGTCCTACAGCGCCGCGCTGGCGGGAGCCGTCGTCTTTGTAATCGTTGCGCTTTACGTGCTTGGCCGTTCCATTTCAAATGCGATGGGCGGACGGTCCGAAATCCAGTCGTCGGGGGGCGAATTGTGAGCAATATCGTTATTGGCCTGCTCTCGTTTCCCGTCATCCTGCTGCTGATCTTTCTGCGTGTACCCATCGGTCTGGCCATGCTCGGCGTGGGCATTTTCGGTTCCTGGATCATCACCGGCACCTTCAATCCGGCGCTGGCCCAGTTCAAGAGCCTCACCTATTCCACCTTTGCGTCCTATTCGCTTTCGGTCGTGCCGCTGTTCATCCTGATGGGGCAGTTCGCGACACTGTCGGGCCTGTCGGCTGCGCTGTTTAATGCCGCGGCATCGTGGGTGGGCCACCGCAAGGGGGGTGTCGCCATGGCTGCCGTGGGCGCCAGCGCGGGGTTCGGCGCCATCTGCGGGTCTTCGCTGGCGACGGCGGCCACCATGGGGCATGTCGCCCTGCCCGAACTGAGGAAACATGGCTATTCCGGCGCGCTGTCGACCGGCGCCGTCGCTGCCGGCGGCACGCTGGGCATCCTTATTCCCCCTTCGGTCATTCTGGTCATCTTTGCCGTCCTGACCGAACAAAATATCGCCAAGCTGTTCATGGCCGCCTTTGTGCCGGGCATTCTGGCCGCCATCGGTTATCTCATCGTTGTAGCCATCTATGTCCGCGTCAGCCCGGAATCGGCAGGCATCCGCGCCCGGGTGCCCTATGGTCAAAGATTCCGCGAACTGGCAACCATCTGGCCGGTCGTGGCTATCTTCGTGCTGGTCATCGGCGGTATCTATACGGGCATATTCACCCCCACCGAGGCCGCTGCCGTCGGCGCAGCGGGAACGGGACTGGTGGCGCTTGCCTCGCGCCGGCTGTCGCGCAAGGGGCTCGAGGCGGCCATTCTGGGCACGGCGTCCTCAACGGCGATGATTTTCCTCATCGTTTTGGGTGCCGCCTCGCTCAATGGCTTCCTGGCTCTTTCGCAACTGCCACAATTTGCAGCCGGATGGGTCACCGAGCAGGGCTTCAACCCCTGGGTGGTCATGGCGATCGTGCTGTTGCTCTATCTCGTCCTCGGCTGCGTCATGGACTCGCTCTCGATGATCCTTCTGACGGTGCCCATCATCTTCCCGATGATGTCGGCCCTCGATTTCGGCCTGACCCCGGACGAATTTGCCATCTGGTTCGGCATTCTGGTTCTCATCGTCGTCGAAGTGGGGCTGATAACGCCGCCGGTGGGGATGAACTTGTTCATCATCAATTCGATGGCCAGGGAAACGCGCCTGTCGGAAACATTTCGTGGTGTGCTGCCATTCGTCGCCAGCGACGTCGTGCGCACCATCATTCTCGTCGCCTTCCCACCGATAACCTTGGGGCTGGTGTGGCTGCTCTATTGAGCGGCTGGAGCGCTGCCAGGATAGGTGGGCACCACGTATCCGGTTCGGAAGCGCGAAAAAAACAAGGACTTGGAGCAATCGAAGCGATTCGAAGAAGCGCTGAAATGCTCTAAAGACTGTGAGGAGTTCACACGCGAAAAAGCGTGCAACAAAGGGAGAAGACCAAATGAAACTGAAATCTATACTGCTCGGGGCGGTTGCCACCGTCTCATTTGCCGCCGGAGCCATGGCCCAGGAGGTGACGCTGCGCGTCCACCAGATGCTGCCGCCACAAGCCACCATTCCGGCCGACGCCATCACACCGTGGGCGGAAGCCGTTCAGGAACAGTCCGACGGCCGTATTTCGGTGGAACTCTATCCGTCCATGCAGCTTGGCGGTTCGCCCGACGCCCTGTTCGGTCAGGCGCAGGACGGGGTGGTCGATGTGATCTGGACCGTGCTTGGCTATACGCCCGGCCGCTTCCCGAAATCGGAAGTGTTCGAACTGCCCTTCCTGATGTCCAACAGCGCCGAAGAAACCTCGGCCGCCTTTTACAACTACGTCATGGAAAATTCCGCTGACGAGTTCGAAAGCGTTCAGGTCATCGCCCTTCACACCCATGGTCCCGGCCTTTTCCATACGAAAAATCCGGTCAATTCCCTCGAGGATATCCAGGGCGTAAAGATCCGCGGCGGGTCGCGCATCATTTCCAACATGCTCGCCCAGCTCGGTGCCGAACCGGTGGGCATGCCTGTGCCCCAGACCACCGAAGCGCTTTCGCGCGGCGTGATCGACGGCACGACGGTTCCCTGGGAAGTCACCCCTTCGCTGCGCATAGCCGAACTGGTCACCAACCACACAGGCTTTTCGGGCGAAAACGGCCTTTACACCCAGACCTTCGGGTTCGTGATGAACCGTGGCACCTATGAAAGCCTGCCCGACGATCTCAAGGCTGTGATCGACGCCAATTCCGGCCTCGAAACCTCCAAGATGTTCGGCCGTGCCATGGATCAGGGTGACGCTGCAGGTCGGCAGATCGCCGAGGACGCCGGCAACACCATCATAACCCTCGACGAAGAGGAAACAGCGCGCTGGAGGGAAGCCGCTCAGGCGACCATCGACCAGTGGATTGCCGATATGGATGCCATCGGCATTGACGGCGAGGCACTTTACGCCGCCGCCCAGGAAGCAATGGCTGCCGAACGCCAGTAGGGGGCCGGTTCGTAATGTGAAGGGGCGCTCCGGCGCCCCTTCTTTGTCTGGAAATCAGATAATTACCGCAGGTTCGGGCCGTCCGGGGCCGACGCCCTCGACGAAAAACACCTTGCCCGAATCCGGATGCGCCGCCAGCGCCTCCGCGTCCAGCCCTTCGCGCGCCGTGGTGCAATAGAGGGTGGAGAAATCAGCGCCGCCGAAGGCCGGGCAGGAGGAATGCGGCGCCCCTACAGAAACAGCCTTAAGCAAGGGGCCCGATGGGTCATATACGGCAACCCGGCCGGCACCCCATTGGGCAAGCCACATATTGCCCGCCGCATCGATCACCGCGCCGTCGGGGTTCAGCCCTTCCCCGGCGAGGTCAAGATAGATCTCGGGCTCACCGACCGGTACGCCGGTCTCGGAATCGAGCCTGACACGCTTGACGAAACCGCGGCTCGTGTCGGCGAAATGGCCATAGGCCCGATCGGGCGAAAAGCAGATGGCATTGGGTATGGTGATGGACGAAAACAGCTTTGTGACTTCGCCGCGGTAAAACCGATAGATCGCACCCGCGTCCTTTTCGGACTTCTTGCCCATCGATGAAATCCAGAACCCGCCCCACGGATCGGCACGTCCGTCATTGGTCCTAAGTCCCTCGCCGATATCGAGCGCGGCGACGATCTCGCGTTCCCGGGTTTCGATATTGAGCTTGAGCAGCGCCGTTTCGCTGGCCACCAGGAGGTTGTCGCGGTCGATCCAACCGGCTGCCGAAACCATGTCATCAAACGTCCAGGCGCCCGTATCGCCCCCCTTTCGGGTCAAAAGCGTGCGCCCGATGATGTCGAACCAGAACAACTGCTCGCGCTGGGGATGCCAGAGCGGGCCTTCGCCCAGAAAGCAGGATCGATCGTCGAAAATATGCGCGCTCATGCCATAACCTCGTCATAGGCCGATACAAGTTTGCGGGCCCTCTCGCCCACCTCTTTCGCCGTCAGGCCGGGCGCATAGAGCGCCGTGCCGATGCCGAATCCGTCGGCCCCGGCGGCCCGCCATTGGGAAAAATTGTCCGCTCCGGCGCCGCCCACAGCATAGACCGGGACCGAGCGGGGCAGCACGGCTTTGAGCGCCGAAACGCCCGCCGGCCCCATGATCGAGGCGGGAAAGATCTTGAGCCCGTCCGCGCCCGCCGTGAGCGCTGCGAAACATTCGGTGGCGGTAAAAACGCCCGGAAATGATTGTAGGCCCGCCGCCTTTGTGGCGGCAATCACCGTCGCGTCGCAATTGGGCGAAACGATCAGTTCCCCCCCAGCCTGCGCGACTTCGGCGACGTCTTTTTCGCTCAGAACGGTCCCTGCGCCGATCAGCGCGTCACTACCGAATGCCTTGGACATTTTCTCAATTGAATCAAGCGGTTGTGGTGAATTGAGTGGCACTTCGATAGCGGTAATGCCCGCTTCGATCAGCGCCTCTGTTATCCCCAGCGCCTCATCGGGTTTGAGGCCGCGCAATATGGCAATCAGCTTGCGGGTCATTGCGTGTCCTCCAGGGTCGAACGGGCGGCGCAAAGTCCGGCCAGTGTCATGTCCTGCGCATCGTACCGGTGGGCAGAAACACCGGCCAGCGCCAACGCCGTCTGGTATAGCGCGCTTAATTGCGATGCGCCAACCAGCGCAACGGCGTTGCCACGCCAGAAATCGCTTGTTCCCGCCAGTTCCGCGCCGATCAGTAACCCCGAAAGCCGGGCTCTGGAAACCTGTGGTGAGGCGCCTTCAAGCAGGCTCGCTGCACGGATGGAAAACAGCCTGGTCAGAATATCGGGCGCTTCCAACCCGGCCGAAACGCCGGCGGCAAAGGCGTCATCGCTCCATTCGCTCGTGCCAACGCTATGACGCAAAACGGATTTTTCGGCAAGCAGAGCAAAGACTTCCCCGGTCATTGCCGTCCGGAAGCGCGCAATGCGGCCATCGGCGATGTCCACCCATTTGCTGTGCGTGCCCGGAAGGCACAGGACGGCATTATCGCCTTGGGAAGCGATGTAGCCGGCGATCTGGGTTTCCTCGCCGCGCATCACGTCGGGGGGCGCCGATTGGCTGACGCCGGGCAGGATGAAAACCGCGATGCGCCGGTCGGTGACCGGCGCGCGTGTCGGCCGGGCGGCGACGGGCGGGGTGGGGGTGATTGCGTATTCCGCCTCGATCCACCCTTGCCGCGCGCCCACCATGCCGCAGGCCATGACAGGTGTAACGCGTTCTGAATCCAGCCATTTTTCCACGACCTCGAGCAGCGCCGGTTCGAACTCCGATGGGGAAAGCTGGCCCATGCCCTTTGGGCTTTCCCCGTGCGCCAACACCTTGTTGTCGGCGCTCAGCGCCCAGGCGCGCATGTTCGAGGTCCCCCAATCGACGGCGATCCAGTCGGCAGCTATCGTCATGTCGCGCGCGGCTTCCGCCACAGGGCAAATTGCGTCATGGATTGATTCTTTCCTCATATTGGCGGCAAATGGCACCAGCCGCTCTTCCCGACTCCCTCATCGAGCGCCATTTATCTTATTATATTTTTATTTTGACAATCCATTGCCGCCTTTGTCATGTTCGGTTTGCGCCGCGATACGCTGGCGCACCAGTAAAGGCGGACCGGCATGGCGGGAACTATAGGCGATCGGGAGGGAGCGGGAACAACTGCCGGGCCGGCGGCTGCACGACGCAAGCCGCACAATTTCCATGCCCATGTCATGTACACGCTCGGAACCGCCATTGTCGGCGGAACCTATAAGGAAGGCCAGATTCTCCCCGGCGACAGCGATCTGATCGACCAGTTCGGCGTATCCCGCACCGTGCTGCGCGAGGCGCTCAAGACATTGTCGGCCAAGGGTCTTGTCGAGGCGCGGGCGCGGGTCGGAACCCGGGTTCTGCCGCGGGCCCGCTGGAACATGTTTGATTCCGACGTGCTGCTCTGGCACCTGGAGTCGGGGATTTCCTTTGATTTTATCGCTTCGCTGGCCGAAATCCGCATGGCCGTCGAACCCGACGCGGCGGCGCTGGCCGCCGAGCGGCGTACCGACGAGCAGGCCGATGAATTGATGGGCTGGCTCAGGGGCATGGAGACCAAGGGCCAGAGCGCCGAGGACTTCGCCCGCAACGACGTGGAATTTCACCGGGTCGTGGCCCAGGCATCGGGCAATCCCTTCATGGTTTCGCTCTCCAATGTCGTCGAAATCGCGCTGATGGCATCGTTCACCATTTCCTCGCCGGTCGAGGGTGGGACGGCCTTTGACAAGGCGGTGCGGCTGCACCGCAACATCGCCGAGGCCATAGCGGCAAAAGACCCCGAAATGGCGCGCGTCGCCATGCGTCAGGCCATCCAGTCGGGTGTCGATCGGGCAACGACCGCATTGGGCAGCGCCAAGGGCTGAACCCTCGGTATGTCGGTGCTTTCAGCGTTTTGACGCCCACTGGACACACCCCTTATGCTCGGTGACGCCCAATGGACCCTCGCTGCACTCACGCGCGACGCAAAGTGGATCGGTGTTGAAAAAGCGCGCGACCGCTCAAACAGCCGCTTTACAAATAATCATACTATATGCAAATGTGCTGCTGGTTGCCGCGGGAGACGCGGTACAGGAGGTCGCTACGACGAGAGGCGTCGGGCGAAACTGACAGGGAGAAAACCTCATGAAATCAATTTTGGCAGGGCTTGGCGCTCTGGTGATGACCTCTGCGCTATCGGTGATGCCTGCTGTTGGGCAGGAAGCCGGTTCGGTGGGCATTTCCATGCCGACCCAATCCTCGGCCCGCTGGATCTCGGACGGCAATTCCATGGTGGAACTGTTTGAGGCAGCCGGCTACCAGACCGATCTGCAATATGCCGAAGACGATATTCCCAACCAGCTCGCCCAGATCGAAAACATGATCGTTCGTGGCGTCGACGTTCTGGTGATCGCCTCGATCGACGGCACCACGCTCACCACCGCGCTCGAGAACGCCGCCGCTGCCGGCATCCACGTGATTGCCTATGACCGGCTGATCCGCGGGTCCGAGCATGTCGATTATTATGCGACTTTCGACAACTTCAAGGTTGGCGTGCAGCAGGCCCAGTCGCTGGTCGACGGGCTCGAAGCCTCCGGTCGCGAAGCACCCTACAATATCGAACTGTTCGGCGGTTCGCCCGACGACAACAACGCCTATTTCTTCTATGACGGCGCCATGAGCGTGCTCCAGCCGCTGATCGACGATGGCACGCTGGTCGTCAAATCCGGCCAGATGGGCATGGATACGGTTGGCACCCTGCGCTGGGACGGCTCGGTTGCCCAGGCCCGCATGGATAACCTTCTCTCGGCCCATTATACCGACGACACTGTCGATGCCGTCCTTTCGCCCTATGACGGGCTCTCGATCGGCATCATCTCCTCGCTGCGCGGGGTCGGTTACGGTTCGGGCGACATGCCCATGCCGATCATTTCCGGTCAGGATGCCGAAATCCCCTCGGTCAAGGCAATCATGGCCGGCGACCAGTATTCGACGATCTTCAAGGACACCCGTGAGTTGGCCCGCGTGACCGTGGGCATGGTTTCGGCCCTCATCAACGATGCGGAGCCCGAGATCAACGACACCGAAACCTATGACAACGGCGTCAAGGTGGTCCCCTCCTACCTGCTCGAGCCGGTGCTGGTGACAGCCGATAATCTCGAAGAGGTTCTCGTGGGTTCGGGGTATTATACCCAGGATCAGATCGCCAACTGAGTGCTTTCAGCAAAAGTGGGCACCACTTTTGCGGTTCGAAAGCGCGACCGACGGGATCATAAGATCCTCCTCCAGAGGCCGTGCGGTGGGGCAGCATAACGCCCCGCCGCACACTCAGAAAAGAGAGACGGAACGCCATGACGTCCATTCTCGAAATGCGTGGCATCACAAAAAGCTTTCCGGGCGTCAACGCGCTCGAAAACGTCAACCTCGTGGTCGAGCAGGGCGAAATTCACGCGCTGGTTGGCGAAAACGGGGCGGGCAAATCCACCCTCATGAAAGTACTCTCGGGCGTCTATCCCTCGGGCGAGTATGAGGGCCAGATCTTTTTTGAAGGCGAGGAACGCCATTTCCATTCCATCGCCGACAGCGAGAAATGCGGCATCGTCATCATTCACCAGGAGCTGGCGCTGGTTCCGCTGCTCTCGATTGCCGAAAACATCTTTCTGGGCAATGAGCGCGCCAGCAACGGCGTGATCGACTGGTCGGAAACCTATCGCCGCACCGAAGACCTGCTCAAGCGCGTTTCCCTAAAGGAATCTCCGCGCACCAAGATCACCCATCTGGGCCTGGGCAAGCAGCAGCTCGTCGAAATCGCCAAGGCGCTGTCAAAACAAGTCAAGCTCTTGATCCTCGACGAGCCCACATCCTCGCTCAACGAGACCGACAGCCAGGCGCTGTTGAACCTTCTGGTCGAACTCAAGGAGAGGGGCATTTCCTCGATCCTGATTTCCCACAAGCTCAACGAGATTTCACAGGTCGCCGACCGCATCACGGTGCTGCGCGACGGGCACACCGTTTCCACCCTCGATTGCCACACCTCCGAGATTTCCGAGGCCGATATCGTGCGCGACATGGTGGGGCGGTCTCTGACCGACCGCTTCCCGGCCCGCGATCCCAAGATCGGCGACGTGCTGTTCGAGGTCAAAAACTGGACGGCCCATCACCCCATCCATTCCGAGCGCAAGGTCGTCGACGATGTCAGCTTTTCGGTGCGCGCCGGAGAGGTCGTGGGCATCGCCGGGCTGATGGGCGCGGGGCGGACCGAACTGGCCATGAGCCTGTTCGGAAAATCCTATGGCGACAGGATTTCCGGCGAGGTGCTTTTGCGCGGCCGGCCCGTCGATACCTCCTCGGTGCCCAAAGCCATTGCCAACGGCATCTGCTATGCCACCGAAGACAGAAAGACCTATGGCCTGGTCCTTGACCAGCCGATCCGCGACAACGTCCCTCTCGCCAATCTCAAAGCCATTGCCAATGGCATCGTGGTGGACAACCACAAGGAACGCGAGGTCGCCGAACGCTACCGCAAGCTGATGGCCATCAAGAGCTCGGGGATCAGCCAGAAAACGGTCAATCTCTCGGGCGGCAACCAGCAAAAGGTCGTGCTGTCCAAATGGCTCTATGCCGGGCCGGACGTCCTGATCCTCGACGAGCCCACCCGCGGCATCGACGTGGGCGCCAAATACGAAATCTATTCCATCATCAACGATCTGGCGGCCCAGGGTAAGGCGATCGTCGTGATCTCGTCCGAAATGCCCGAACTGCTGGGCACCTGCGACCGCATCTACGTCATGAACGCCGGGCGCTTCGTGGGCGAATTGCCCATCGCCGAAGCCAGCCAGGAAAAGATCATGTCGATGATCCTGAAAACGGGGAGGGCGGCGTGATGGCGATGTCCCTCGCGTCTTCCGCGCTCGGTCGCTGCCCCGGTGGGGGACGGGCGTTCCCCAAAAAAGGGCTGAGCCTTCTCGATCAATTCACCAACGGAACACCACAATGACTGACCTCACCCAATCCTCGTCCGCAACCGGCGGCCAGTCGGTGTTTGTGGGCTATCTCAAGACCCATCTGCGCGAATACGGCATCCTGTTCGCGCTGATCGCCATCGTGGTGTTCTTCCAGTTCGCCACCGGCGGCATCCTGTTGCGCCCGGCCAATGTCACCAATCTGGTGCTCCAGAACTCCTATATCGTCATCATGGCGGTGGGCATGCTTTTGGTGATCGTGTGCGGCCATATCGATCTCTCGGTCGGCTCGGTCATGGGCTTTGTGGGCGCACTGGCGGCCGTATTGATGGTGCAGTTCGATATCCATTTCGTGCCCGCGGCCCTGATCTGCCTGGCGGTTGGCGCGGCCATCGGAGCCATTCAGGGCTATTGGATCGCCTACTGGAAAATCCCCAGCTTCATTGTGACTCTCGCCGGCATGCTGGTGTTCAAGGGGCTGATGATGGTGCTCTTGAAGGGCCAGTCCATCGGGCCGTTCCCCGATGAATTCCGCCTGATTGCCTCGGGCTTTATCCCCGACCTGTTTTCGGTCGAGGGCATGCACATGCTTTCGATGCTGCTCGGCGTTGCCGCCGCGGCCATCCTCGTGCTGCTCTCGGTGCGGGCCCGCGCCAAGGAAGCCAAGCACGGCACGCCCGACGAGCCCTTCGCCTTTTTCACCGGCCGCAACATCCTGGTCGCCGGGGCGGTGGTTTATCTGGTTTACCTCCTGGCTACTTCGCGCGGCCTGCCCAACGTCTTCATTATCATGGCGGTGCTGATCGCGGGCTACAGCTTCATCTCCAAGCAGACCACTATCGGCCGCCGCATCTATGCGGTTGGCGGCAACCAGAAGGCGGCCAAGCTTTCGGGCATCAATTCCGAACGTCTGACTTTCATGGTGTTTGCCAATATGGGCATGCTGGCCGCGCTGGCGGGGCTGGTGTTCGCAGCCCGGCTCAACATGGCGACGCCCAAGGCGGGCGAAACCTTCGAGCTCGACGTCATCGCCGCTGTGTTCATCGGCGGCGCCTCGATGGCTGGCGGTGTCGGCACCATCGTCGGCGCGGTGATCGGCGCGTTCATCATGGGGGTGATGAACAACGGCATGTCGATCATGGGCATCGGCATCGACTGGCAGCAGATGATCAAGGGCCTGGTGCTGCTCGCTGCCGTGATCTTCGACGTTTACAACAAGAACAAGGCCGCCTGATCTTTTCCGGCGCGCTCCAGCGCGCCGGTCTCCCCCTGTTGCCTGGAGTTTATTGAAGTGCTGCTCTCCCAGATTCTCGATACCAGCGGTTCCCAGCGCGTCGTGGCGCGCGAGGGGGACAGTGCCAAGATCGTCAATGGCGCGGAATCCATTCTGGCGCTGGCCAGGCGCGCCATCGCCAGAGATATGGCGCTGGTCGCGCTGATCGCCGAACAGGGACTGGGCGAAAGCGTCGATCTGGCGGCCGCCTATGCCGAGGGTCGGGTTCTCGCTCCGATCACTCCCGACGATCCCGCCCGCCTGCACCTGACCGGAACCGGGCTGACCCATCTGGGCTCGGCTGCAACGCGCAACGCCATGCACCAGAAGGCCGGTGCCGATGAAAACATCACCGATTCCATGAAGATGTTCCGCATGGGGGTCGAGGGCGGCAAGCCGGCTGGAGGCAAGACCGGCGTGCAGCCCGAATGGTTCTATAAGGGCAATGGCCACGCACTGGTCGCGCCGGGCAAGCCCATCGTCTCGCCGGGCTTTGCGCTCGACGCGGGCGAGGAACCCGAAATCGCCGGCATCTATGTCATCTCCTATGAAGGCGTGCCGCACCGGATCGGCTTTGCACTGGCCAATGAATTTTCCGACCACGTCACCGAGCGGCAGAACTATCTCTATCTCGCGCATTCGAAATTGCGCCCCGCCTCGATCGGCCCGGAAATCCTGGTTGGCCAATTGCCCGCCCATATCGAGGGCACCTCGCGTGTCATCCGCGATGGTGCAGTGCTGTGGGAAAAGCCGTTTGTTTCCGGCGAGGACAATATGAGCCACACGCTGGCCAACCTCGAGCACCACCACTTCAAATACGAAATCTTCCGCAAGCCCGGCGATGTGCATGTGCACATGTTCGGCACGGCGACCTTGAGCTTTGCCGACGGCATCCGGACCCGGCAAGGCGACATCTTCGAGATCGAGGCGGCCCCGTTCGGCCTGCCGCTCACCAATCCGCTCACCATCGATACGACACGCCCCGCCGACGCGCCTGTCGCAGTCAAAACGCTATAAGAAGAGGGCAGGGCAATGGCATTTGAAAAGGCCCAATGGCCACGCAAGCTGCGCTCGCAGGAATGGTATGGCGGAACCTCGCGCGATAGCATCTATCATCGCGGGTGGCTGAAAAATCAGGGCTATCCGCACGATCTGTTCGACGGTCGCCCGGTGATCGGGATCTTGAACACCTGGTCCGACCTCACCCCCTGCAACGGCCATCTGCGCGAGCTGGCCGAAAAAGTGAAAGCCGGCGTCTGGGAGGCCGGTGGCTTCCCGCTCGAAGTGCCGGTGTTCTCGGCCTCGGAAAACACCTTCCGCCCTTCTGCCATGATGTATCGCAACCTCGCCGCCATGGCGGTCGAAGAGGTGATGCGCGGCCAGCCTATCGATGGCGCCGTGCTGCTGGTGGGCTGCGACAAGACCACTCCGTCGCTGCTGATGGGCGCGGCCTCCACCGACATTCCCTCGATCGTCGTCACCGGCGGCCCCATGCTCAATGGCTGGTTCCGGGGCGAGCGGGTCGGCTCGGGCACCGCGCTCTGGCAGATGAGCGAAGCCATCAAGGCCGGGGAAATGACCCAGGAGGATTTCCTCGAGGCCGAACAGGCCATGAGCCGGTCTTCGGGTACCTGCAACACCATGGGCACCGCTTCCACCATGGCCTCGATGGCCGAGGCGCTGGGCATGGCACTTTCGGGCAATGCGGCGATCCCCGCTGTCGACAGCCGCCGCCGCGTCATGGCGCAACTGACGGGCCGCCGCATCGTCGATATGGTCAAGGACGACCTCAAGCCCTCCGATATCCTCACCCGCGAGGCGTTTGAAAACGCCATAATGACCAATGGCGCCATCGGCGGTTCGACCAATGCGGTGGTTCATCTGCTGGCCCTGGCGGGCCGTGTCGGCGTCGATGTGGGGCTCGAGGATTGGGACCGGCTGGGCCGCGATATTCCCACCATCGTCAACCTCATGCCTTCGGGCAAATATTTGATGGAAGAGTTCTTCTACGCCGGCGGATTGCCGGTGGTGCTCAAATCCCTGCTCGAGGGCAAAAAGCTCCATGGCGATGCGCTGACCGTTTCGGGCCGCACCATGGGCGAGGAAATCGTCAATGCCCGCAACTGGAACGAGGACGTGATCCGCCCGGTCGACAAGGCTCTGACCAGCCATGGCGGTATCGCGGTTCTCAAGGGCAATCTGGCGCCCAATGGCTGTGTCTTGAAGCCCTCGGCGGCCAGCCCGCATCTGATGGTTCATACCGGCCGCGCCGTGGTGTTCGAGGACATCGACGACTACAAGGCCAAGATCAACGACGAGGCGCTCGATATCGACGAGACCTGCGTCATGGTGCTCAAAAATTGCGGCCCCAAGGGCTATCCCGGCATGGCCGAAGTGGGGAACATGGGCCTGCCGCCCAAAGTGCTGCGCAAGGGCATAAAGGACATGGTGCGCATTTCCGATGCCCGCATGTCGGGCACTGCCTATGGCACGGTGATCCTGCACACATCGCCCGAAGCGGCGGTGGGCGGTCCGCTGGCCGTGGTGCGCAATGGCGACATGATTTCCATTGACGTGCCCAACCGCACCATCCATCTCGACGTTCCCGAAACCGAGATCGCCGCCCGGCTGGCCGATTGGTCTCCGCTGCCCGATCAGCCGGACTCGGGCTATGCAAGGATGTTCCTCGATCACGTAGATCAGGCCCATACCGGCGCCGATTTCGATTTTCTCAGGGGCTGTCGCGGCCGCGAAGTGGGCAGGGATTCCCATTGATGACACACAGGATCGCCATTGTCGGGCTGGGCAAGATCGCCCGTGACCAGCATCTGCCCTCGATCGCCAAGAACCCCGATTTCGAGCTGGCCGCCATCGTCTCGCGCAACGCCGAGCTCGAGGGTGTCGACCATTTCCAGGCGCTCGATGAGATGCTCGCGGCGCGTCCCGATATCGACACAGTGGCGCTGTGCACCCCGCCGCAGGTGCGCCGCCAATACGCCGAAGCCGCCATCCGCGCCGGCCGGCACGTGCTGCTCGAAAAGCCGCCCGGCGCCACCGTCGCCGAAGTCGACTGGCTCAAGACGATGGCCGCCGAACATGGCGTAACGTTGTTTGCCACATGGCACTCGCGCTACGCGCAGGGCGTCGAACCGGCACGCGCGTGGCTGGCCGACAAGGCCATAAAAAGCGTCGAGATCGTCTGGCGCGAGGACGTGCGCCGCTGGCATCCCGGCCAGGACTGGATCTGGGAGCCCGGCGGCATGGGCGTGTTCGATCCCGGCATCAACGCGCTCTCGATCCTCACCCATGTCCTGCCCGCACCGGTGCTGGTGACCGGCGCGGTGCTCGAGGTGCCGGAGAACCGCCAGACCCCCATCGCGGCGAAAATCGATTTCGTTGCGGTCACCGGCCATAAGGTCACCGCCGATTTCGACTGGCGCCAGGAGGGGCCGCAGACCTGGGACATCACCGTTCGAACCGATGCGGGACTGCTCGAACTCTCGAGCGGCGGTGCGGTGCTCAAGATCGACGGGCAAACCCAACTGGCCGCCGACGACACCGAATATGACGGCATCTACGCCCATTTCGCCTCGCTTCTGGCGCAGGGCAAAAGCGATGTCGATATTTCTCCGCTGCAACTGGTGGCCGACGCCTGTATGCTCGGCGAGATTTCCAAGGTAGAAGCGTTTATCGAATAAGGCTGGCCTGCTGCACCAATTGTCACCCCGGCCTTGAGCCGGGGGCCAGTACGCTCCGCGCCAGCGCGCAATCGCCAGCGCTTCGGTTTACTGGATCCCGGATCAGGTCCGGGATGACAGTCTGAGCAAGAAGGAGCGCTATGTTCCTTCGTACCAAAAAAATTTTACCAAAAGGTCAAAAATCCCCCTGTTGCTCATTCCGGCTTTGTGATTGACTGATGGCAAAGCCAAGGGGAGTCGCATCGATGTCCGTTTTCAAATCGGGACAAGAGGGGTTGATCGGCTATGCGGTGATGCTCGAGCAGTTTCACCCGCGCGATTGCGTGGAATTGACCGAATATGCCGAGCAAAAGGGTTTTAACGGCGCCATGGCCGCCGACCATTTTCAGCCCTGGGTGCCCCAGCAGGGCCAATCGGCGTTTGTCTGGAACGTTCTGACCGCCATCGGCGAGCGCACCAAGGGCGATATGGGCCCCGGCGTCACGACCCCCACTTTCCGCTGGCACCCCGCCATGGTGGCGCAGGCGTCGGCCACGCTGGCCGCCATGTATCCCAACCGCCACTGGCTGGGTGTGGGGGCGGGCGAAGCGCTCAATGAAAGTTTCCTCGCCCAATACTGGCCCGATGTGGGCGAGCGTTCCGCCCGCATGTTCGAGGCCGTCCAGATCATAAAAAAGCTGTTCGAGAACTCGGCTGCCGGCAAGGACACCAAGCACAAGGGCGAATATTACCGCATGGAATCCACAAGGCTGTGGACCATGCCTGAAACCGCGCCCGAAATTCTCGTGGCGACCGCCGGGCCGCTCAACGCCAAAAAGACCGGCAAATTTGCCGATGGCATCATCACGGTCGGCGCTCCGCTCGAAAAGATCGAGATGCTGTTTGAAAAATTTTCCGAAGGCGCCCGCGAGGCGGGCAAGGACCCCGACACCATGCCCAAGGTGCTCCAGCTCCATCTGAGCTGGGCCGAGACCTACGAAGAAGCACTGGCCAACGCCATGACCGAATGGCCCAATGGCGGCATGAAATTCCCCAAGGCCGACATCCGCTCTCCTTTCGATTTCGAGCAGATGGCCAAGCTGGTCCGCCCCGAGGACTTCAAGGGAAGAATGGTGATTTCGCCCGATCCTGACGAGCATCTCGAACATATTCAAAAGTTCGCCGATTTCGGCTTCGATCGCATCTATCTGCACAATGTGGGCCGTAACCAGCGCGAATGGATAGACGTGTTCGCCGAAAAAGTGCTGCCCAAACTCAAGAAGCGCTGATGGCCAACCGACTGACACTCTGGGGCATAGAAGGCATCCCCGAGATCGCGGCGGGGGACGATCTGGTCGCGCTGATTTCAGGCGCCATCGACGACATGGCCATTTCCGATCCGGACGCCGCGCTGGCCGATGGCGATATCCTGATCGTCACGTCCAAGATCGTCTCCAAAGCCGAAGGCATGCAGGTTCCCATCGCGGCGCGCGAAATGGCCATTGAGGAAGATACGGTCCGCATCGTCGCCGAGCGCGCGCATGCGGGCGGGATCACCAAGATCGTTGAAACCCGGCAGGGGCTGGTGATGGCCGCCGCGGGGCTCGACACCTCCAACGTCCCCGACGGCCTAGCCCTGCGCCTGCCGCGTGACCCCGACGCGTCGGCGCGGGCGCTGTGCAAGGCCCTGCGGGCGAAGACCGGCAAGAGGCTCGGCATCATCATCACCGATACCCTTGGCCGCCCCTGGCGCGTCGGCCAGACCGATGCGGCCATCGGCGCGGCGGGCGTGCAATTGGTCGACGATCTGCGCGGCGGGGTCGATGCCAATGGCCGGCCATTGAACGTTACGGTCACCGTGCTTGCCGATGAGCTTGCCGCCGCCGCCGATCTGGTCAAGGGCAAGGCGTCCCGCATGCCAGTGGCGATAGCGCGGGGCCTGGGAAAGCTGGTGATCGACCCGGAAAGCCCCGGCGCGAAAACCCTGGCAAGGCTGGGCGAAGACGACATGTTCCGCTTCGGCTCGACCGAGGCCTATAAGCAGGGCTATGAGGCTGCGATGCGCGAGCTGGCGGCGAAAAAGGAAAAGGTGAAATGAGCGGATTTACGTCCTGTGCCGCAAGCATCGCCGTCATCCCGGGCGCGACCCGGGATCCAGTACACGGCAGCGCTCCGGCAAAATCGCATACGCTGCCGGCTACTGGACCCCGGCTCAAGGCCGGGGTGACAAGCTGGGGGCGTGGCACGACTTTTCGTCTTTCGCTTCTCCGGCGGGAGCGAGGGGCCATGGCCATTGCGGCACTCTCCGGTTTCCTGGTCGCCGCCGCCCTCTCAACCCCTGCCCTCGCCACTGACTATCCGCTCGAAATCGAAAATTGCGGCACGACCGTTACCTTCGATGCGCCGCCCGAAAGGGTCGTCACCATCAAGTCGACCGCCACCGAACTGCTTCTGGCTTTGGGCCTTGGCGACAGGATCGTCGGCGTCGGCTTTCAGGACGGTCCGGTGCCCGAAGAATGGGTGCCCGATACGCCATTGACCGTCCTTGCCGATCGCGTTCCCTCCCAGGAAGTGGTCCTCGAAGCCGAGCCCGATTTTGTCTATGGCGGCTGGGAATCGAGCTTTGCCGCCGATGGGGCAGGGACACGCGACAGCCTGCATGCGCTGGGGGTTGCCACCTATGTCGCGCCGACCGCCTGCCGCTCGGAAGGCACGCTGGAAAAGCTCTCGTTTGAAGACGTGTTCGACCAGATCGTCGAAATGGGCTTAATTTTCGATGTCGAGGATCGCGCCGCCCAACTGGTGGCCGAACAGCGTACCATGCTCGAAGAGGTCAAGCCCACCTCAAACCTGACCGGCGTCTGGTATTCCTCGGCCACTTCAACGCCCTATGTGGGGGCCGGTCTCGGCGGCCCGCAGATGACCATGGAGGCACTGGGCATTGCCAATATCTTTGCCGATGTGGCCGACACGTGGACCTCGGCAAGCTGGGAAGCCATCGTCGATCAGGACCCGGACGTGATGATCCTCGTCGATGCGGCGTGGAATTCGGTCGCCCAGAAAATCACGCTGCTCAACGACAATCCGGCGACGGCAAATATGAGCGCCGTTCAAAACGAGCGCTACATCATCATCCCGTTCCCTGCCGCCGAACCGGGCATCCGCTCCATCCCCGCCACCGCCGATCTGGCCCGGCAACTCCAGGAGCTCGATCTCTAGCCATGGTCGCCGCCCCGCTCGGCCTGTCCGCCCTGACGCCCGCCGCATTGCGGCGGCTGAAGTTTCAGGCCGGGCTGGCGGGGCTGGCGCTGGCGCTCGGGGTGTCTCTCATCGTCGCGGTGACTATCGGCCCTGCCGATATTTCTCCTGGCGAGGTCTGGGCGGTGATCGCCCACAAGCTCGGCCTTCTTGCCGACAACCCGGTCTCGCGCCTGCGCGAGGGGATCGTCTGGGAATTGCGGCTGCCGCGCGTTCTGGCCGCTGCCGCCGTGGGGGCCGGGCTGGCCATTTGCGGCGCGGTGATGCAGGCGCTGACCCGCAATCCGCTGGCCGATCCCTATCTTTTGGGCCTGTCCTCGGGCGCTTCGGTGGGTGCTGTCTCCATGATGCTGATCGGCGCGACGCTGCTGTTGCCGGTCGGGGCGTTCATTGGCGCACTGATTGCCATGGGCCTGACGCTGGGGCTGGCCCGCTCGCTCGGCGCCATCACCGCGTCGCGCGCCATTCTGGCCGGGCTGGCCGTTTCCGCGCTCGCCTCGGCGCTCACCTCGTTTCTGATCTTCTGGACGGCGACCGGGGATTCCTACCGCGAAATTCTTTCCTGGCTGATGGGCTCGCTGGCCGGCGCGCGCTGGTCCGATACCGGGCTGGCGCTTGTGGCGCTCGCCGCGGTCGGCGCTCCGCTCATTGCCTCGGGCCGTATCCTTGACGGCTTCGTCTTCGGCGATACGGCCGCCCGCGCTCTGGGCATCGATGTGGAAAAAACCCGTTGGATCATGCTCGGCGGCACGGCGCTGCTGACCGGCGTTCTTGTCGCGATTTCGGGCGCCATCGGCTTTGTGGGACTGATCCTGCCCCATGCGGTGCGGCTGGTCGCCGGCGGACGCCATCGCCATCTGCTCCCGCTCGCGGCTTTGGCCGGGGCCGTTTTCATGGTGTGGACCGATACGGCGGCCCGCACCCTGTTCGACCCGCGTGAGCTGCCCGTCGGCATCGTCACTGCCATTATCGGCGCTCCGGCCTTTTTCCTCATCCTGTTGCGCAACAGGCGAGCCACATGAGCCTTTCCATCCAAAGCGCCAGTCTCACCCTCGAGGGCAAGACCATCCTCGATGATGTATCCTTTGCCATCCAGCCGGGCCGTCTCAACGCGCTGATCGGCCCCAATGGCGCCGGGAAATCCTCGCTGCTGCGGGTGATCCTCGGCTTCGAGCCGGGGGCGCGCGCCCATATCGACTTCGAGGGTGCCGATTTTCACGCCCTGCCGCGCCGGGAGCGCGCCCGCGTCGCCGCGCTGGTCGAACAGAGCGCCGCGACCGAGCAGCCCATCGACGTCCATGACGTGGTGATGCTGGGTCGCCTGCCGCATCAGGGCCTGTGGGCTGCCGACAGCGAGACCGGTGACGAGGAGATCGCCGCCCGCGCCATGGCCCGGGCCGGGGTCACCGAATTCGCAGCCCGGCGCTTTCCCACTCTTTCAGGGGGAGAGCAACAGCGGGTGCATATTGCGCGCGCCCTGGCCCAATCCCCGCGCCTGCTGCTGCTCGACGAACCCACCAACCATCTCGACCTTTCGGCCCAGATCGCCGTCATGGAAATCCTGCGCGCGCTCGCGGGCGAAGGGCTGACCATTCTCGTCACCATGCACGATCTCAACCTGACCGCCGCCTGGTTCGACCATGTCGTGGCGCTCGATCGGGGCAGGGTGGTGGCACAAGGGGCACCCGAAACGGTCATCGACGCCGCATTTCTGGCGCGCGTCTATGGCGTTGCGGCAACAATTGTGCATAACCCTCGCTCGGGCCGCCCGATGATCGCCTATGGGCCGGATCATTTCACCGAAGCGAGGAAATGATCTGCAGCTTTGGCTTTGCCCGCTTGCCAGCCGGATAAGTGGCGCCCACTTATCCTGAAAGCCTCCGACAAATTCCGCTTGCGCGGCGATCAAAAATTTGATCGTCTGGTCAAAATATTGCTCCGCGGCAAACGGAGCGAACGGTTCAAGAGGGCAGGAACATCATGGAATTCGGAATAACCTTCAAGGGTTTTGTCGATCACGACAGGGCACGCTATCTGATCCAGGCCGCCGAATATGCCGGGTTCACCTATTGCTGGTTCTATGATTCCCACATTCTCTGGCGCGATCCGTACCCGGCCATGGCCATGGGCATGGAATGGACCAGACACATGCGGTTCGGGCCGCTGGTCACCAATCCCGACGTGCGCGACTGGTCGGTGGCGGCATCGCTGTTCGGCTCGCTCGCCAAGCAGAGCGGCGGGCGCTTCGATCTGGCCGTCGGCCGGGGGGATTCCTCGCGCCGTGTCATGGGCCACAAGCCCGCGACATTGAAGCGCGTGGCCGAGTTCATTGCCAAGACCCGCGCCATGGTGCGCGGCGAGGAGGTGATGTATGGCGATGTGCCCAATCCGGTGCAGTTTCCCTGGGCGGTGGGCCACGACATGCCGAGCTGGATTGCCGCCTATGGTCCGCTGGCGCTGAAAACCGCTGGGGAAAGCGCCGATGGCGTCGTGCTCCAGATTGCCGAGCCGGGCCTGTGCAAATGGTTCACCGACCAGTGCATCGCAGCGGGCAAGGCCGCCGGGCGCGATATGTCGGCCTATCGGTCAATGGCCGCCGCGCCGGCCTATTTCGGGGACAAGAAGAAGGCCATCGAAGCCACAAAATGGTTCCCGGCCATGGTGGGCAATCACGTGGCCGATATCGTCGAGAAATACGGGGCGGATTCCGACAAGGTGCCCGCCAGTTTGACCTCATACATCGAAGCGCGGCGCGGCTATGACTATTCCAAGCACGGCCAGTCCGATAACCCGTACCTCGATTTCATCACCGACGACATCGTTGAAAGCTTCTGCGTGCTCGGCGAGCCCGAGGATCACATCGCAAAAATCCGCGATCTGGAAGCGGCGGGCGTCACCCAGTTCAACATCTATCTCGACAGTGGCGAGGAAGAAGACATCATCGCCCGCTATGGCCGCGAGATCATTCCGGCGTTCCGCTAGGATGCAAAAGGCCTCAGCGAGTTCCTTCCCCGCCTCCAAACCAACACCGTCACCCCGGCCTTGAGCCGGGGTCCAGTACCCCCAACGCTTGAGACGGAGCCGCCACGCTGCCGGCTACTGGATCCCGGGTCTCCGCCCGGGATGACTGCAGAGTGCAAATGCACCGCGCCCGTCGTCATCTCCCCGCGAAAAATCCTCACCCAACCTATTGATGCTTTTCCAGCCCCTCGATCATGTCCAGACACGCTGAAAGCTGGTCGAGTTCGACGAATTCGTCGGGCTTGTGCGCCTGTTCGATCGAACCCGGCCCGCAGATGACCGTATCGATGCCCATTTCCTGAAACAGGCCCGCCTCGGTTGAAAAGGCCACGCATTCGGCGGGGTCCTCATTGCCGGTCAGCGCGCGCACCAGCGCGACGGCTTCCGATTTGGTCATCGGTTCGAGCCCGGCCACTTCCCCGATGGTTTCGGTGATGACCGCCGCGTCGGGATGGATGTCCACCATTTTCGGCAGCAGCACATCCTCGACAAAGCCGGTGATCTGCTCGTGTGTGAAGGCGAAATCGCCCGAATTGACGTGCCGCAACTCCCATTCGACCGAGCATTGGCCGGGAATGATGTTGCGCGCGATGCCACCGGCCATTTTCCCGATCTGGATCGTCGACCAGGGCGGATCGAACCGGCTGCCCTCCGGCGCGCGCGATTTCAGCGCCCCGCCGATTTCGAGCAGCTTGGTGACGTACTGCACCGCATATTCGACGGCATTGACCCCCCGGTCGGGCATCGAGCCATGGCCCTCGAGCCCGGTGAAGTGGGTGGTGTATTCGCAGCACCCCTTGTTGCCCTCGACGATCTTCATCATGGTCGGTTCGCCCACGATGCACAGCGAAGGCTTGCGGCCGGTCGTCTTGAGCTCGTTGAGCATCACATGCGCGCCAAGACACCCCACCTCTTCGTCATAGGTGAAGGCCAGATGGATGGGGCGTTTGATCCCGATTTCCTGGAAATAGGGCGCGAAAGCCAGCGTGCAGGCGATGAACCCCTTCATGTCGCACGCCCCGCGCCCGTAGATTTTCCGGTTGCGCAGCGTGGCCGTGAAGGGGTCCGAACTCCAGTCCTGCCCTTCCACCGGCACCACGTCGGTATGCCCCGACAGAACGATCCCGCCGTCGGCCTCGGGCGGGCCGAGCGTTGCGAAAAGGTTGGCCTTGTTGCCCGTCTCGTTCAGCGTCAGATAGGTGCGCGTGCCGATCTGGTCGAGCCGGTGGTTGATATAGGCGATCATCTCGAGATTGCTGTCCGCCGACACCGACTCAAAGCCGATCAGGTCCGCGAGGATTTCGAGCGTTTCACCGAGCAGTCTATGGGCCAAATCAAACTCCACAATATTTGGTTAGGGCCGCGCCCCTCTGGGGAGAGGGTCGGGGCGAGGGGCCTTGCCCCTTCTAGTTCTTCACAAACATCTCGCGCGGCACATTGGCCAGGCACTCCGGCCCGCCCTCGTCGGTGATGCGCATGGTTTCGGTGATCTCCAGCCCCCATTCGGGCGTCCAGATGGCTGGCATGAAATGGAACACCATGTTGGCGCGCAGAATCGAAGGGTCGCCCGGACGGATGCTCATTGTGTGTTCGCCCCAATCGGGGGGATAGGACAGCCCGACCGAATAGCCGGTGCGCGAGGTCTTCTCGACGCCGTATTTCTTGAGCACGCCGAAAAACGCATCGGCGATTTCCCCACACGTATAGCCCGGCTTGGCTACCGCCATGCCCGCCTCCATGCCTTCGAGGACGGCTTCCTGCGCCCTGAGCATGTCCTTGGGCGGCTTGCCCAGATAGCCGGTGCGTGAAATCGGGCAGTGATAGCGTTTGTAGCACCCGGCGATCTCAAAGAACGTGCCTTCGCCCTTGACCATCTCGCGGTCGTCCCAGGTCAGATGCGCCGCCGCCGCATCGCGCCCCGAGGGGGTAAGCGGAACGATTGCCGAATAGTCTCCGCCATAGCCATCGGCGCCGACCAGGGAGGCGTGGTAGATTTCGGCGACCAGTTCGTTCTTGCGCAGACCGGGCCGCGTCACCTCGCGGATACGTGCATGCATCGCTTCAACGATCCGTGCAGCGCGGCGCATATATTCGATCTCGGCTTCCGATTTGACAGAACGCTGCCAGGTGACGACCGAAGTGGCATCGGCCACTGCCACATAAGGAATTTCGGCGCGCAGCGTTTCAAGGCACCCGGCGGTGAAATAGTAATTGTCCATCTCGACGCCGATGCGGCGCTGGTCCCAGCCCTTGTCCTTGAGCACACCGCACAGATGCACATAGGCGTGCTTGTCGGGGTTCTGCACGAAATCATCGGGATAGAAATAGATCGATTCCGTTGCCAGCCATGTGGTCTTTTCAGCTCCCACCGCATCCATGGGGCGCCCCCACCACAAGGGCTCGTCGGTGAGTGAAACGATCACCGCCTGATGCACGTAAAAGCTCCATCCGTCATAGCCGGTCAGCCAGTGCATGTTGGAGGGATTGGTGACGATCAGAACGTCGATGCCCTGCGTCTGCATCGACCGGCGGACGGCCTCGAGGCGCTCGTAATATTCGGGCAGGGTAAAGGGCAGGCGGGTATTGGGCATTTTGCCTTGGCGCTCCAGAAAAAGACCTGACGATCAGGTCTGAAAGAGTGTGCCCGCGCCGCTGGCAAGCGCGCGGGTTCGGGCCAGGGTGGCAATCGCCGTATCCTGAACCCCGGTGCCGGTGAGATCGGCGAAGGTGATTTGCGTTTGAGATGTCCGGCCCGGCACTGTCCCGGCGATCACTGCGCCCAGTTCGGCAAAATTGTCCCCTTCGCCCACCAGTCCCGCTTTGATGGCGTGGTGCAATTCGCCCAGAAGCCGGGTCTGGCTCAACCGGTCGGCGACATAGAGATCGGCTTTTTTGACCAGCGCGGGATCGATCTCGTTCTTGTGCTCGGCGTCCGACCCCATGGCGGTTACATGCTGGCCGGGTTCGATCCAGTCGGCCAGAACCAGCGGTTCGGTGGCCGGGGTGGTGGTGACCACGATGTCGGCACCGCGCACCGCCGTCTCGGGGCTGCTGGCCACCAATGCGGCGATCTTCAGTTTCAGCGAAGCGTGCCGCGCCAGATCCTCGGCCTTGCCCCGGTCGCGCGCCCAGATGACGGCCTTCTTGATCGGGCGCACCAGCGCCAGCGCTTCGAGCTGCAGTTTCGCCTGCATGCCGGCCCCGATGATTGCGGCACTTTCCGAATTTTCACGCGAAAGATGCCGTGCCGCCACCGCGCCCGCCGCCGCCGTGCGCACATCGGTCAGGTACCCGTTGTCGAGCAGCAGCGCTTCGAGCAGCCCCGTTTTTGCCGACAAGACCACCATAAGCCCGTTTGTCGAAGCCAGCCCGATCTTGGGATTGTCAAAAAACCCCGGGCTCATCTTGATGGCAAAACTGTCCAGCCCCGGCACATAGGCGGTCTTGACGTCCACCTCGCCATTGGCCTCGGCAATGTCGAGCCGAAGGATCGGCGGCATCGCCACCTTGCCTCCGGCCAAGGTGCGGAAAGCGTCCTCGACGCATTGAACGGCCTCGGGATCGAGCGGCACGAGCTTTTTCAGGTCGGCTTCGGTGAGGATCTGCACATCAGCCATCACACGGCCTCCTGAGATTGGGGCGCGGCTTCAAGATGGATTCCGGGAACAAGTCCCGGAATGACAGTCGAGTGTATGGTGAGCGCGAGAGCTTACTTCCCCCCATTGTCATTCCGGGACTTGTTCCCGGAATCCAACTAAAGGCATCAGCAAAGCGCCCGGCGGTAGTGAAAATCCCCATCACGCCGCCTCCCGCAGGGCCTTGTGCGTGCCCGCAACGATCTGGGCATGGACGCCCATGTCGATATTTTTGCCCGACAGCACCAGCGCGGTCGGGCCCCTCGGTACGAATTTGCCCGAAAGGATCGCCCCGATTCCAACGGCCGCAGCGCCTTCGAGCACCTCGCGTTCCTCGGCATATCCGTGTGCAATCGCTTCGGCGATTTCCCGCTCGGTCAAAACAATGGTCTCGTCCACCAGATCGCGCACCATTGAAAAGGTATAGCGGTTGGACAGCCCGATTCCCCCGCCCAGCGAATCCGCGAGCGTTTCAAGCTCTTCGACCTCGACCGGTTTGCCCGCCGCAAGGCAGGCGACCATGGCCGCGCCGCGCTCCATGCACACCCCGATGACGCGCGTATTGGGCGAAACCGTCTTGATCGCCAGCGCGACCCCCGCGATCAGCCCGCCACCGGAAAGCGGCACCAGCACCGCGTCGAGCTCGGGTGCATCCTCTAAAATTTCCAGCCCGATCGTGCCTTGTCCGGCGATCACCTCGGCCTTATCGAAAGGCGGGATATCGATGAGCCCTTCTTCGGTAACCAGCCGGTCCACCTCGACCTGCGCTTCGTCCTGGCTCTTGCCCACGATCCGCGCTTCCGCGCCGAGCGCCTTTATCGCCTCGACCTTGTTGGATGGCACCAGAGACGACATGCAGATCACTGCCCGCGTCCCCGCCGCCTTGGCGGCATGGGACAGGGCACGGCCATGATTGCCGGTGGAGGCCGCCGCAACTCCGTGCCCGCGCTCGTCAACCGAAAGCGAGAGCACCGCATTGGTCGCGCCGCGCAGCTTGAAGCTGCCGGTCAGTTGCTGCTGTTCGTTTTTGAGGAGGATCGTCTGCCCGCTCGCTTTGGACAGCGACAGGCTTTCGGTCAGCGCCGTACGGTGTACGAGCGGGCGTATGCGTCGGCGGGCTGCCAGCACGTCTGCCATCGTCACCATTGCGGCCATGCACCACTCCTTGGGTCCAGCGTAAGAGTCAGCCGACACGCCGGCTCTATGCGCCACGATCGGGCTGGTCCGGCAAATTTGTCCAACGACTATGCAGCCCCGGCGCGAGGGCGGTCCTTCCATTTTGACCCCGCCGGCGCAGTCGATCTTGCTGCCAGACCGCGCCCTTATAGACGTATCGTCCCTCGACTTGTGGCGAGAAGTTGGCAACCCTAGCCCGTGTTAAAGCATTATGTGCAGCGAACGCTCAAGTTCGGCAGTGATGAGGCGGCTTTGTCCCTGGAGTGACTTCGGGAATGATGCTGCCCGACTTTCGGTGAATTGGAGCCATATTTGGTCTCAATTGCCGCACTGCGCACAATGTCAGCGATAATATCAAAGGACAGGAACATTATGCACGCAACAATTTCCAAGGCCCTCAAAACAACCCTGCTCGCCAGCGCCGCAGCGCTCACCGTCGCAGGCGCCGCGCAGGCGGCGAGCCTTGAAGAAATCCAGGAGAGCGGTTCGATCCGCATCGCCGTCGCCAACGAAATTCCCTATGGCTATATCGATCCGGTTTCCGGCGAAGCCATGGGTGCCGGCCCCGACGTGGCCAAGCACATCGTCGAGGAACTCGGCGTGACCGATATCGAATGGATCACCACGGACTTTTCCTCGCTGATCCCCGGCCTTCAGGCCGACCGCTTCGACATGGTCGCCGCCGAGATGGCCATCATCCCCACCCGCTGTGCCACGGTCATCTATTCCGAGCCCAACACCTCATACGGTGAAGGTCTTCTGGTGCCCGCCGGCAATCCCGAAGGGCTGAGCGGCTATGCCGATTTCGCCGAAAATTCCGATCTGACCGTCGCCATCATGGCCGGCGCCAACCAGCTCGACATGATGCAGGCGCTCGGTGTGTCCGAAGACCAGCTCGTGACGATCTCGTCGAACGCCGACGCGATCTCGACGGTTTCGACCGGCCGCGCCGACGCCTATGCCGCAACCGGTCTGACCGCCAGCGAACTGGCCGGCCAGAGTGATGCCGTGGAAGTGGCTGAAGGGTTCACCGATCCGGTCATCGACGGCACCGAACAGCGCTCCTGGGGCGGGTTCGTCTTTGCCCAGGGCAATGAAGAGCTGCGCGACGCGGTCAACGAAGTGCTGGCCGAATACAAGCAGACCGACGAATGGCTCGAGACCGTGTCCGGCTACGGCTTTACCGATGCGGACACCTCGCGCTCGTTCGACATGAGCACTGAAGAGCTTTGCACCGAATAAGCTCGGCTGTGTGATCTGATCTGCCGGCGGGCGCTGCTCAATCTGGCCGCGCCCGCCGGTAAATTGGTTAGGCTTCACCCGTATCCATAAAAAGCTAGGTCGAGAACGCCTTCATGGAATGGACGCAATATCTCAGCCCCCTGATGCTGGGGGCTTGGGTGACCATCGAGCTGACGATCTATTCAACGGTGTTCGGAGCGATTCTTGCGTTCGCTGCAGGCATCGGCAAGCTCGCCCATAACCCGCTCATCAAGGCGATTTCGATAGGATATATCGAAATTTTCCGCGGCACCTCGCTGCTGGTGCAGCTGTTCTGGTTGTACTTCGCGCTGCCGGTCGCAGGGCAAGCCATCGGCATCGACCTGCGCCTGCCCCCCGTGGTCGCCGGGGTGATGGCGCTCTCGCTCAATATCGGGGCCTATGGCGCCGAAGTGGTGCGCGGGGCCATCCAGTCGGTTTCCAAGGATCAGTACGAGGCCGCCAAGGCGCTCAATTTCACGCCGCGCCGGACGCTCTGGCGCATCGCGCTTCCGCAGGCCATCCCCGAGATGATGCCGTCTTTCGGCAATCTGGCCATTCAAAATCTCAAGGATACCGCGCTCGTTTCGCTCATTTCCTTGTCCGATCTGGCCTTCCGCGCCGAGCAATTGCGCAATTTCACCCAGGATTCGACAACGATCTACACGCTGGCGCTGCTGATGTATTTCGGGCTGGCGCTGGTTTTGACCGCCATGATGAAGCTGCTCGAGCGGTTCGTTGGCCGCTGGCGCGCCGGAGCGAGGTAAGAAAATGCTTTTCGGAATCGCATGGGACACCTCCTCGGGCTGGGCGTTTGCCGCGTCCATATTGCCTATTCTTCTCATCGGCATGTGGGTGACCATTCAGGCCACCGTGCTGGGCTTTTTCATCGCGCTGGTCGTGGGGCTGGTCTGGGCCGCGCTCAAGGCCGCACCGCTCAAGATCATTTCCTGGCCCGCCGCCGTGGTCACCGAGTTTTTGCGTGACACGCCGCTTCTGATCCAGCTGTTCTTTCTCTATTACGTGCTGCCCGAATTCGGCATCACGCTGCCCGCCTTCATGACCGGTGCGCTGGCGCTGGGCCTGCAATATTCGGCTTATACCTCCGAGGTCTATCGCGCCGGTATCGAGGCCGTCGCCAAGGGCCAGCACGAGGCGGCGCGGGCGCTCAACCTTTCGGGTGGCCGCACCTTCACCCACATCATCCTGCCCCAGGCCATCCCGCGCATCATCCCGGCCATGGGCAATTATCTCGTCTCGATCATGAAGGACGTGCCGCTGCTTTCGGTGGTGACCGTGCTTGAAATGCTCAACGTCGCCCGCATCATCGGCGACAGGACGTTCAACTACCTGATCCCGCTCTCAATGGTGGGTGGGATCTATCTCATCATGACCCTGGTGGCTTCGACGGGCGTTCGCTTCGTTGACCGCGCCCTGCCCAAAAGAGGGATCCCGCTCAAATGACCGACCCCATCATCAAGTTCGACAAGGTCGTCAAACGTTTCGACACCTTCACGGTCATCAACGAACTCGATTTCGAAGTGCAGCCGGGCGAAAAGGTCACCATCATCGGGCCGTCGGGCTCGGGCAAATCGACGGTGCTACGCATCCTGATGACGCTCGAGCCGATTTCCGAGGGCGTGGTCTATGTCGATGGCGATACGCTCTGGCACGAAAAGGCCGGGGACGGGAGCCTCAAGCCGGCCGGCGAGGCCCATCTGCGCAAGATGCGCGAAAAGATGGGCATGGTGTTCCAGCAGTTCAATCTGTTCCCGCACATGACCGTGCGGCGCAATCTCACTGAAGCGCCGACCCAGGTTCTGGGCGTCTCGAAAGCCGAAGCCAAAGAGCGCGCCGACGATCTGCTTGAAATGGTGGGCCTGACCGACCAGGCCGACAAATACCCCCACCAGCTTTCCGGCGGCCAGCAGCAGCGCGTGGGCATCGCCCGGGCGCTGGCCATGCGGCCCAAGATCATGCTGTTTGACGAGCCGACCTCCGCGCTCGATCCCGAACTGGTGGGCGAGGTGCTCGGCGTCATCCGCCGTCTGGCCGAAGAACACGATCTGACCATGCTGCTGGTCACCCACGAGATGAATTTCGCGCGGCAGATTTCCGACCGCGTCTGCTTTTTCGACCGCGGCAAAGTGCTCGAACAGGACAAGCCCGAGGTTCTGTTCACCGACCCCAAGGAAGAGCGCACGCGCGAATTTCTCAAGGCCGTTCTGGAAGGCAACTAGCCCTTCCCGACGGCGCCCGGCAGGTTTGGCTCACCGGACTTGGGTTTCGGTGAGGCTTTGTGCTGTGAAACTTTTCTTGTCTTAAATCTGGACGTTAGCCCCCCCAAGAGAGTAGCTTGCGCCGATGCAAAAGCATTTGGCAAAAAGGGGCGCTGCCATTCGCCAGGCTCAAATCAAGCTCGATGACCGGGACCTGAAAATTCTGGCGATCCTCCAGCGCGAGGGCCGCATACCCAAGGCTACGCTCGCCGAACGGGTCAACCTCACGCCCACCCCCTGCTGGGAACGTCTCAAACGCCTCGAAGACGCCGGCATTATCGAAAGCTACGGTGCACGCATTTCGCTGCGTGCCTTCGGCCCGCTGACCATCGTTTTCGTCCAGATCGAACTCGAAAGCCATCAGGCCGAGGATTTCTCCCGCTTCGAGACGGCCATCGGCAATATCGAGCGGATCGTCGAATGCTGGGCCGTGGGCGGTGGCATCGACTACATGCTCAAGATCATCACCCGCGACCTCGAGGATTATCAAAAGCTCATCGAGGACCTGCTCGCCGCCAAGATCGGCGTGCGGCGCTACTATTCCTACGTTGTCACCGCCCCGGTAAAGGACACGCCTTTGCCGGTGAGCGCGGTGGCCGAGGCGGGGTAGAGGGGCTTACAGCCTATCGGCAAAGCCGCGATGTGCTGGAATCCCGGTCAGGGGTGAGCGAAAATTGTGGCTTTCAAGAACCGGAACGGAGCGTACTTCAGGTACGTGAGTACCGGAAGCGCAGAAAGGCGCTATTTGCAGCCACCCATCACCGGGATAACGGCACATCGTCAGGGCAGCGTATGCCCCGCTGCCGTAAACAGCCGATACCATTCCTCCCGGCTCAGCTCCACATCCGATCCCGCCGCCGCTTCCGCCACCCGGCTGGCTTTGGTGGTGCCCAGCACCACCTGGATATTGGCCGGATGCCGGATGATCCATGCCACGGCAATGCCCGATGGCGTCACGCCATGGGTTTCGGCCAATTCGTCGAGCACCGCGTTGAGCGCGGGAAACCGCTCGCGGTCGCCCACGAAAACGCCATCGAAAAACCCCGCCTGAAACGGGGACCATGCCTGCAAAGTCATGGTGTTGAGCCGCGAATATTCCAGCAGCCCGTTATCGCGGCTCGCCGATTGCTCAAGCCCGGCCATATTGGCCGCCACCCCTTGCGCGAACATCGGCGCGTGAGCGAGCGAGAGTTGCACCTGATTGAAGATCAGCGGCTGGCGCACCGCCGTCTTGAGCAGCTCGATCTGCCCCGGCGTATGGTTGGAGACCCCGAAATGGCGCACCTTGCCCGCCGCGTGCAGCGCATCGAACGCCTCCGCCACCTCTTCGGGTTCGACCAGCGTGTCGGGGCGATGCAGCAGCAAGACATCGAGGTAGTCGGTCTTGAGGGCCTTAAGCGATTCATCGACAGTGGCGGCGATGTGATCGGCCGAAAAATCGAAATACCCCTTGCGGATGCCGACCTTCGATTGAACGGATATCTGCTCGCGTTCGGCCGCTGAGATGGCCACAGCCTCGCCGAACCGCGCCTCGCATTTGTGCCTTTCCCCGCCATAGATATCGGCATGGTCGAACACGTTGACCCCGTTATCGAGCGCGCCGTGCACCAGGGCGTCGATCTCGCCATTCTCCATTTTCGCAATGCGCATCATGCCTAGAACGACACTGGAAACGGCCCGGCCGAACGCGGGGATGTCATAGGTTTTCATTTCGGATCGGACCTTGGGGAATTGGGGAAAGAAAGGGGCGAGTCGGGTCCGGCAGAATAACCCTCTTCGCTTCGGCCATCAAACCATGAGAACCATCGCCTTACCCCCCACCAGTTTGGCGCCCGTCTCTCCCGCTTCCCCGCTATGGTCGGCCTGGTTCCCCGCTAAACGAAGGACTCCGTGCCCCATGTCGAGCCTGTCCGCCAAATATGCCCCGTCCGGCCCTGCCTCAACGCTGACCGATCCCGAGCTGTTCTGCCAGTTGGCCCATATCGCCGGCCGCCCGGTGGCCGCTGCCTCGGGCGAGGATATCGCCGTCACCGATCCCGCCACCGGCGATGTGATCGGCTCTATCCCGGCACTCAGTGCAGAAGAATCCTCTGGTGCCATCGGTCAGGCCGAGACCGCCTTTGCGCATTGGTCGGGCCTGCTCCCCCAGGAACGCTCCACAATCCTGCGCCGCTGGTATGATCTCATCATGGATGCGCGCGAAGACCTCGCGCTGATCATGACCGCCGAACAGGGCAAGCCCATTTCGGAATCACGCGGCGAAATCGCCTATGCCGCCTCGTTCGTCGAATTTTTTGCCGAAGAAGCCAAGCGCCCCAATATAGAATCCGTCACCTCCCACCTCCCGGATGCGGAAGTTGAAATCTGGCGCGAACCGGCCGGCGTTGCGGCGCTCATTACCCCCTGGAATTTCCCCTCGGCCATGATCACCCGCAAGGCCGCCGCCGCATTGGCCGCCGGCTGCACCTGCCTTGTTCATCCCTCATCGGAAACTCCGTTTTCGGCAACGGCCCTCGCCGTCCTCGCCGCCCGCGCGGGCATCCCGGCCGGGGCCTTTAACGTGGTGACCGGCAAGGCGCCCACCGTCGTTGAACCCTGGACCGCGGACGCTCGCGTCCGGGTGCTTTCGTTCACCGGCTCGACCGAAATCGGCAAGCTGCTCTATCGCCAGTCGGCCGGCACCGTGAAACGCCTCGTCATGGAACTTGGCGGCCACGCCCCCTTCATCGTCTTTGCCGACGCCGATCTCGATCAGGCCGTCGAAGAGGCCGTAAAGGCCAAGTTCGCCACCTCCGGCCAGGATTGCCTGGGTGCCAACCGGTTCTTCATCGACCGCCGCATCTACGAAAGCTTTGCCGAACGGTTCGCCGAGGCCGCCGCCGCCCTTTCGGTCGGTCCCGGTTCCACCGATCCCGATATCGGCCCGCTGATGAACGAAAAGGCCGTCGCCAAACAAGTCTCCCACGTCGAGGACGCCCTGGCCAAGGGCGCGAAATGTCTGACGGGGGGCAGGGTGGACGAGAACGGTCCGCTGTTTTTCCAGCCCACAGTTCTCACCGATGTGCCCGCCGATGCCCTCATCATGAACGAGGAAACCTTCGGCCCCGTCGCAGCGCTGACCCCCTTCGACAGCGAGGAAGAGGCCATCGCCCGCGCCAATGCCACCGAATACGGGCTGATCGCTTACCTTCACACCATGGACCCGCGCCGTATCTACAGGGCAAGCCGCCAGCTCCAGTTCGGCATGGTCGCCGTCAACCGCACCAAGGTCACCGGCGCTCCGATCCCGTTCGGCGGCTATAAACAGTCCGGCATGGGCCGGGAAGGCGCCCGGCTCGGCATGGAGGAATTCACGGAAGTCAAATATGTCTGCCGCGATTGGGCGTAAGGGGTTGGTATGAACGTACTCTTCGTCCTTGCTCACCCCGAGCCCGGATCGTTCAACGGCCGCCTGGTCGATATTGCGCGTGCGCACTTTGAGGTGGCGGGCCACCATGTGCGCGTGTCCGATCTTTACGCGCAAGGCTTCGACCCGGTTGAAAGTGCCGCCCATTACCCTGACCGCATCAATCCCGAAATGTTCGCGCCCCTCGCCGAACAGCGCCACGCCTATAAATCGGGGACGCTGCCAGCCGATGTCGCAGCCGAAATCGAAAAGCTGCAATGGGCCGATCTGGTCATCTTCCAGTTCCCCATCTGGTGGCACTCGGTCCCGGCCATCCTGAAAGGCTGGATGGACAGGGTGTTCGTCAGCGGTGGGCTCTATACCAGCAAGATGCGCTACGATCAGGGCTATTTTCGTGGCAAGCGCGCCCTGTGCTCGGTGACATCGGGGGCGCCCGATCTTGCGTTCGTTCCCGGCGGGCGCGGCGGGGAACTGGACCAGATCTTATGGTCGATGCAGTTCTCGCTCTACTACATGGGCTTTGATGTGCTGCCCCCGCATGCCTCGTTCGGGGTTGCCGGCCATGGCTACAGCTATGTGAGTGAAGAAGAATTCAAGCACCAGTTTGCCGCCCTCGAAGCGCGCTGGCTGCAACGGCTGTCTGGCCTGGATGACGACGTCCCGCTCGCCTATCCCGGATGGGACGATTGGGACGAGTTCGGCCAGCCCAAAGCGCTATCTCAAGACAAAAAACACGCTAGATAAGGACCACGAAATGCTCACCAACGATCAGCTCGACCAGTGGGATCGGGAAAATCTGTTCCACCCCTCGACCCACCTCGCCCAGCATGCGCGCGGCGAAAGCCCCAATCGCATCGTCAAGACGGCGTCGGGCGTTTACATCGAGGATCGTGACGGCAACAAATTGCTCGACGCGTTTGCCGGGCTCTATTGCGTCAATGTCGGCTATGGCCGCACGGAAATCTCCGAAGCCATTGCCGAACAGGCCAAAGAGCTCGCCTATTATCACGCCTATGTCGGCCACGGCACCGAAGCCTCGATCACGCTGGCAAAAATGGTGCTCGAGCGCGCGCCCGAGGGGATGAGCAAGGTCTATTTCGGGCTCGGCGGGTCCGATGCCAACGAAACCAACATCAAGCTGGTCTGGTATTACAACAACATCCTGGGCCGCCCGGAAAAAAAGAAGATCATCTCGCGCTGGCGCGGCTATCACGGCTCGGGCCTGATGACCGGTTCGATGACCGGGCTGGCCACCTTCCACAACAAGTTCGATCTCCCGCTCTCCCAGGTGATCCACACCGAGGCGCCGTACTATTACCGCCGCCCGCGCCGCAACATGAGCGAGGCCGAATTCGTCCTGCACTGCGTTGCCGAACTCGAAGCGCTGATCGCGCGCGAGGGCGCCGATACCATTGCCGCCTTCATCGGCGAGCCTATCCTTGGCACCGGCGGCATCGTTCCGCCCCCGCCCGGATATTGGGAAGCCATCCAGAAGGTTCTCGAAAAGCACGACATCCTGCTCATCGCCGACGAAGTGGTCACCGGCTTTGGCCGTCTGGGCACCATGATGGGCTCGGACCATTACGGGCTGCGCCCCGATCTCATCACCATCGCCAAGGGCCTGACTTCGGCCTATGCCCCGCTGTCGGGTTCGATCGTGGGGGACAAGATGTGGCAGGTCCTCATGGACGGCACCGATGAAAATGGCCCCATCGGCCATGGCTGGACCTATTCGGCCCACCCTATCGGGGCGGCTGCCGGCATCGCCAACCTCAACCTCATCGACAAACTGGGGCTCGTGGAAAACGCCGGGAAAGCCGGTTCCTATCTCAACGAGCAGATGAGCGCCGCCTTGAGCGAGCACGCCAATGTGGGCGAAGTGCGCGGCGAGGGCATGCTGTGCGCTGTCGAGCTGGTCAGGGACCGCGACACGGCAACCTTCTTTGATGCCTCCGAGAAAGTCGCGCCCCGCATCGTGGGCGAAATGGCAAAGCTGGGCGTTATCGCCCGCGCCATGCCGCAGGGCGACATCATCGGCTTTGCGCCGCCCCTGTGCCTGACCGAGGCCGAGGCCGATATCATCGTCGAAAAGACCGCCGCGGCCGTCAAATCGGTGCTCGGATAACACCCCTCGATCGAGATGTTCCCGGCGCGCCGACTCAAATCGTGCGCCGGGCCGATGAACGGCCTTGTTTTGGGCGCAGTAGCGTTGTAATGATTATTCTCATACGTTCGATGCGCTTGGCTACCTATCTGCCGGTTTTTCCGGTCACTTGGATATCCTTTATTGCAAGACGTTGGGTTCGGCGCATGTCGCGCCCGAACTATTCGCCATTCGAAAGGATCTCTAGATGATCACTGGCAAAGTAAAATTCTTCAACACCACCAAGGGCTTCGGCTTCATTCAGCCTGACCAGGGCGGCCAGGACGCCTTCGTCCACATTTCCGCTGTAGAGCGCTCGGGCATGACCACTCTGGTCGAAGGCCAGGCCGTTTCCTACGAGCTGGAAAAGGGCCGCGACGGTCGCGCCTCCGCGGTCAACCTGCAGCCGGCTGACTGATTTCGGGCATTTGCCTCGAAATCCAAGGTTTTGAAAAGGCCGCCGCGAGGCGGCCTTTTTACGTGAGCGCTCCGGCCATTTCCGCCAGTTTGGCGATGGTGTTCATGTTGCGCGCCGTGCCCGCTTTGGCCGCAGGGATAACCAGCTTGGATCGTCCCATCCCCGCACCGTAAGACACGTAGATCTCTCGTTTGCCCAGTCGCACCTCTTCGCCCTCGGCGCGGTTGCGCAGGGTATCGAGAGTATCATCGGCCGGCTTTTCGTTGAGAAAGATTGCCACCGTATGGTTGGGCTTGGCGTTCGGAAACGGGTTGGCCTTTAAGACCTCTTCCATCTCTTGTGCTGTCCTGACCACAACGCCCACGGGCTTGCCCGCATAGGCGGCCAGCCGGTCCTCGAGCGCCTTGCGAACCTGGGTGTCACGGAGGTCGGAGGAAAACACCACATTGCCGCTGGCGATATAGGTTTTGACGTCCTCAAACCCCGCCGCCTCGCACATCGCTTTGAGTTCGCTCATCGCTAACTTGCCGGTCCCGCCCACATTGACCGCCCGCAACAGGGCGACATAGGCGCTCATTTGCGTCCGGCCTCATCGAGCGCCGCGAAATCCTCGTCGGAAAGATCGATGCCCGCGGCGGCGACGTTTTCTTCCAGATGGGCGACTTTCGATGTTCCTGGAATGGGCAGCATTACCGGGCTGCGCTTGAGCACCCAGGCCAGAGCGATCTGGCTTGGCGCCGCGCCGTGCTTTCTGGCGATGCCATCGAGTACCGATCCGGGCTTGGCCAGATTGCCCGCCGCCAGCGGAAACCAGGGGATGAACCCGATGCCGTGCTGCTCGCAATAATCGAGCACCTCCTCGCTCCCGCGGTCGATGAGGTTGTAGCGGTTCTGGACCGTCGCGACGGGAAACACCTTTTGGGCCGCTTCGATCTCCTCGATGCTCACCTGGCTCAACCCGGCATGGGCGATGATCCCCTGATCGAGCAGCGTTCTGACCGCGCCGAACTGTTCGTCACGCGGCACGCGCGGATCGATGCGGTGGAGCTGCCAGAGGGCGATCTGCTTGACCCCGAGCTTTTTCAGACTCCTTTGGGCCTGCTCGATCAGGTAGTCGGGCATGCCGTTGGGCGCCCAGCGATCCGGTCCGGCCCGCGTCAGCCCCGCCTTGGTGGCCACCAGCAGGCCGTCATAGGGATGGAGCGCCTCGCGGATCAGCTCTTCGGAAACGTCAGGCCCGTAGGAATCGGCGGTGTCGATGAAATTGACGCCCAGTTCGGGCAGGCGATTCAGCGTCGCGATCGCTCCGTCATGATCGGCAGGCGGGCCCCAGATCCCCCGGCCCGTGACGCGCATGGCCCCGAACCCCAGCCGGTTGATGGTAAAATCCCCCAGCGTGAATGTACCAGAGGCGGCGGCATTGATGTCGCTCATGTTGGAATCCTTTCGTTTGGTGCCACCCTAACGCCTTCAATGGGGCCAACCCAAGGCCCCCGTGGACACGAAAAAGCCGGCACGCGAGACCCCGCGTGCCGGCCCGGTTGTCATTCGGTTTGGGCGTTGACCTTACGCCATGCCGATCTTGCCGCCGTCCGCCTTGGTGATGGCCACGACCGACGGTCGCACCGGCATGTCGTCGCGGAAATCGGGCCAGCGGGTCGAAAGGTCCTCGTAATAGGAGGGGCGTCCGTGGCCGTCCCAATCCTCGCCGCCATCTGCGGGGTGCTGTACCGCAACAAACATGGTGGTGAGGTCCGGGGTCGGCAGGGGGCCGCACATTTCAGCGCCGACCGGCACGCGGTAGAACAGTTTCGAGGTGCCGCGCGCTTCACCATCGGTATCGACGGCCCAAAGCCCGTCGGTGCGCCCTGTGGCCGAGGGCGAATTGCCATCGGTCGAAACCCACAACCGCCCCTCGCTGTCGACGGCGGCGTTGTCGGGCATGCCGAACCAGCCGTTTTCCGTCGTCTCGGTCGAAAAGGTCGCGCCGACTTCCGCGATCGAGGGATCGCCGCACTGGATCAGGATTTCCCAGCGGCCGGTGGTGGCGGCGAAATCGCCACCTTCTTCGTGGATTTCGATGATGTGGCCGAAGGCGTTTTCGGCGCGCGGGTTGGCGGCATCGACCTGCTCGTCGGTGCGGCGCGTGTTGTTGGTCAGCATCACATAGACGCGGCCATTGGTGGCGTTGGGCTCGATGTCCTCGGGGCGGTCCATGGGGGTTGCGCCCAGAAGGTCGGCGGCCCGGCGGGTTTCGATCAGGACGTCCGCCTGGCTTTCAAAACCGTTTTCTTCCGTGAGCGGGCCTTCGCCGAAAATGAGCGGCAGCCATGCCATCGAACCATCTTCTTCAAAGCGCGCGACATAGAGCGTGCCGTCATCGAGCAGGTCCATATTGGCGTTCCGGTCGTCCGCGTTGAACGTGCCGGAGGTTATGAACTTGTAGACATAGTCGAAGCGCTCATCGTCGCCCGAGTAAAAGACCACGCGGCCATCCGGAGCGACGATCGATTCTGCGCCTTCATGCTTGAAGCGCCCCAGCGCCGTGCGCTTTTTCGGCGTGGCGGATGCGTCCATGGGATCGACTTCGACCACCCAGCCGAACCGGTTCATTTCATTGGGTTCTTTGGAAACGTCGAAACGGTCGTGGAAATTGTGCCATTCATACCAGCCGCCGGGAGCGCCCAGACGTTCGTAATTGGCCGCTTCGGCATGACCTTCGGGCAGTTCGCCGGCGAAATAGCCGTGGAAGTTCTCCTCGGCCATCAGATAGGTGCCCCAGGGTGTGGTGCCGCCGGCGCAGTTGTTGAGCGTGCCGCGCACCAGCGTGCCGGTTTCGTCGGCGCTGGTCTTGAGACGGTCGTGACCGGCGGCGGGGCCGGTGATTTCCATTTCGGTTTCGCCGGTGATGCGGCGGTTATAGGGGCTGCCCGCAACGCGGCGCCATTTGCCGTCGACCTTTTCGATTTCGATGATCGAGCCACCATGCGCCATGATCTCGATATTGACCTGCTCCTCCGATAGCGGGCCCTGAACGGCCTCGCCGTCGGTCACGGTCACCAGTCCCGGAAACATCAGGTGCGCGTTGGTATATTCGTGATTGACCAGCAACAGGCCGTGCTCGGACGAACCCTCGATCGGCACGAAGCCGACATAGTCGTTGTTGTAGCCGAACTGGCCGGCCTGCGCTTGCGCCGTCTGGTTGGCGGGGTCGAATTCAGGCGCGTCATTGGTCACCGGATCGCCCCAGCGGATCAGCACATCGGCGTTGTAGCCCTCGGCGACGTGATGGTCGGCATCGACCCCGGCCTCGACTTCGGCGAACGAAAAGACCGAGCCTTCCTGCGCTCTTGCCTTTTCGGCGGTCAGCAGGGCAAGCGGGCTGACGGTTGCGGCAATGGCCGTGGTGGCCAGGGAACCCTTGAGGAAGCCGCGGCGCGAAAAGCGGCGGGAAATCAGCTCGCCCATCGTGGGGTTGGACGTGGGATTGACGGGTTCGAATTCGGCGTTTTCCAGACCCTGGGTCGGAAATTTCGGGTTGTGCTCGTTCATCTGTAAAGCCCTGCTCGTTGCGTTGCGGGGCTCATGGGGCAGGTGTGAGGCCAGTGTCCATGAGCGGTCGGGGCGCTCGATCGGCGACAGGCGGCAGTCTCTGCCGCCCTTTCGCCAGCGCCCATCCGCGGAAACTAGGGCCGGGGAATAACACTGTTATGACATTACATCGGGTCGCGGCGATTGCGCGTTAAAGATCCCTTCTGCCGCCACGCAGGTGCTTCCATTTCAACATGACAGGCTTTAGGGTCAGGACCTATTAATTTCACGCTCACGACGCTGCCGGATTTGTTCAGCCCGGCAGGAAAGGCGTGCCGCCCCTGTCCAGACAGGGGCAAGCGGCTTGACGTACCGGATGGGCAAATCCGGCGCGCCCTGCGGGGTGGGACGCAAATGGCCAAGTGGTGCGTCAAAGAACTCGACCGTATCTCGATACGCTCTTCATTCTTTTCCTGCCACTTGGCCATTTGCGTCTCCATCGTGAACGCGAAATTATTAGGTCCTGACCCTAGGCCCACTGCTTCTTCTTGCTGGTCTTGCCGATGCCGGGGTTGAAGCTGTTGGTGGGGTCGAGCGATCTGTAGAAATCTTCCAGCGCCGGCTTTGCCGCATAAAGGTGCCCGACATTGTGTTCGGCGGGATACTCCGCTCCCCGCGTATCGAGCAGCGCCAGCAGCTTTTCCTTGATCGCGGGGACGTCGGCGCCCTTTTTTATCATGTAGTCCTGATGCATGACGTGGCAGAAAAAATGCCCGCAGATCGATTTGTACTGGATCTGTGCCTCAAGCTCGGCGGGCAGTTCGGGCAGCCAGTCGATCTCGTTGCGCGGCAGTGCCACATCGAGCGCCAGAATGTCTTCAACGGCGTCCGGGTGCGTGGCGCGATAGCGCACGGTGGCGCCCCCGAACGCAAAGCGGTGCAAAAAGGCGTCGGCGCCCTCCTGCGGCGTGCATTCGAAATAATCCCCGCTTGCCGAGGGAAAGATGCGCTCAAGATAGGCCCGCGCTTCGGCGACACCGTCTCCGCCCATGCGGATGATCAGATGATGCTCGAACCGGTCGCGATAATCGTTCATCCGCTTGGGCAGATGCTCGGGCAAAAGCCCGGTGATGACCTGCACGATCCGGTCGGAAATCGTGCCGCCCAGCCCCAGCTTCTCGGTGATCCCGTCCACCCAGCTTTTGGCCGCAAAAGCGGCCGGTATCCGGTCGGTGCCGAACAGCTTGATGATGAGGAATGTGTCCTTGCCGTATTGCTGCGTCAGCTTGTAACCGTCGCGATGCAGATATTCCCCGGCAATCGGCAGATGGGCAAACTGGCTCAGCATGTGCCGACGGATCGTGTTGAGCTCCAGCGGGTCGTTGGACCCGATGTAGAACACCTGGGTGTTGGTGTCCGCCGCAAACGTATCGAGCCGCAGCGCGAAAACCGCCAGCTTGCCCGCGCTGCCCGAAGCCTCGAACAGCTTGCGCGGGTCGGCGTTGAAGCGGGCCGGGGTGTCGGCCTCGATGTCGCGCACATGGCGATGATAATCGTGGTCCGAGGCGCGCCGATTGCCTTCGGGCGCCACATCGGCCTGCGAATACTCGCCGCGATCGAGCCGCGAAAGGATGGTTTCCGCGTCATCGCCCAGCTCGACCCCCAGATGGTTGACCAGTTTGAGCGTGCCGGTTTCATCGACCTGCGCGTAAAGCGCCAGCTCGGTATAGGCCGGGCCGCGCTGGATCAGCGAGCCGCCCGAATTGTTGCACACCCCGCCGGTGACCGATGCCCCGATACAGCTCGACCCGATCACCGAATGGGGCTCGCGCCCGATGGGCCGCAGCGTCTTTTCGAGCTTGTCGAGCGTGGCGCCGGGCAGGGCAATCACCTGGCTGCCCCCCGAGATCAGATCGATACGCGAAATGCGCATTGTGTTGATGATCACGATGGGCCGGTCGTAACCCTCTCCGAATGGGGTCGAGCCCCCGGTAATTCCGGTATTGGCCGCCTGGACAATGACGATGACGCCGGCCTCCACGCACGCCTTCAGCGCCCGCCATTTTTCAACCAGCGTGCCCGGACGCACGACCGCCAGCACATGCCCGTCTCCATAGCGATAGCCCTTCCGGTAGCGCCGCGTGGCGCGATCGCCCACCAGCACATGGCGCTGGCCGACAATGGAACGGAAAGTGGAAACGAGTTTCTCGGTCATGGGCGGTCCTCTTTTCTGGCCGGGGACCATAACGCCATGGGCGGGGAATGGAAGAGCCCTCGCGTAAACGGGCGCCGCTTGCTTGCATGCCACATTTGCTATAGTGTTATGTGATCACGTTGGATGCTCTTGGCTACCTGATCGCCCGGTTCGCCGGATACTTGGATATCCTCAATTGCTAGACGTTGAGCCGCAAATCCCCCACGGGGTTTGGGCGGCCTTGGCGCATGTCGCGTCGGGGTCCACTGCCACTGAAAGGATCCATGATGATCTCGGGCAAGGTAAAGTTCTTCAATGCAACCAAAGGCTTCGGCTTCATTCAGCCCGATCAGGGCGGCGAAGACGCATTCGTGCACATCTCCGCTGTCGAGCGCGCCGGAATGGCGACGCTGGTCGAAGGCCAGGCTGTGAGCTACGAGCTCGAAAGCGGCCGCGACGGACGCAAGTCGGCCATCAATATCCAGGCTGCCTGATACGATTAAGGCCGCCTTTCGAGCCCAAGCTCCAAAGGCGGCCTTTTTTTACGAGCGTTTCCAGGACAAGTGGGTAGCACTTGTCGGGCTGGGAAACGCGACAAACAAGGACTTGGATCGTTGCGCCGTTTCCGTGAAACGGTGAAATTATCTAATTCAGGAGATATCTCAATGGAAGCTCCGCCCAAGGTGAGCCCGCAGCGCAAATATGCCGAGATGGAAGCGCGCCAGAAAGAGGCGTTGCGCCAGGAGGAGATCGCGCTTGACGCGACCCGTGCCAAGACCGAGCGCCTCAAGGCCCTGCGGCTCGAAAAAGAGCGCAAGGACGCCATCGAAAAGGCCGCCAAAAAGGCAGCCCCCAAGAAAAAAGCCGCTGTGCGCCGCAAATCCGCGACAGCCTGAAGACCATTCGACACAGGGGGCGAGAGCCCGATTTTGGCCGACCTCCCATGCTGTCACCCCGGCCTTGAGCCGGGGTCCAGTACACTCAGCGTCTGAGACAGAACCGCCAACTCTGCCGCTTACAGGATCCCGGATCTTCGCCCGGGATGACGCCGTGGGACAGGCTCACTTCCAGCGGCGAGCTGACCGCATTAATCGTTGAACGGTTCGACAAGGATCGCTTCGCGTTCCGCCTTGCGGTGCAGCGGGTATGCCCTGTCGCCGTAAAACTTCTGCAGGTCGCGGGGCGAATAGCTTCGTCCCTCGACGATCATGCGCGCGCCGTGCAGGCTCACGGGCGGCACTTCTTCAAGCGCAAATCGGATGGCCTTTGCCGCGCTGGGGAATCGTCGCGATCCCTGCTCGAGCGCAGTCCGCCAGTCGCGGCCCAGATAAAGGGACGCTTCGGCGTTGAAATCTATGGTCTTCATATGTCTTTCTGGCCGCCACTGGACGGCCTCGTCTGAACTGTAGCGGCGCCACGATTATCGGGCAGCCTTGCTACGGTTTTATGATTGTCTGAAATGGCTCGGAAGAGGGCGCTGCCATCAGCGCGTTTCCAGCAAAAGCGACATCACTTTTGCGATTGGGCAGCGCGAAAATCAAATCGCGCACCATCGAGCCTGCACACCATATATACGTTCGCCGCCGGATTTGCAAGGCGGACGTAATGTCCGACTATCGGATGAGAAATACGGCAAAGGCCCCTCACCGGCCTTCCGGCCACCCTCTCCCCAGAGGGGCGAGGGTTTATTTTTGCAGAAGCACTGAAGATAAACACCAGGGTAAGGAAAGCCGCAGCCTGACTCCCTCGCCCCCCCTTTTGGGGGAGAGGGTTGGGGTGAGGGGGCCTTGAGCGCTGGTGGTTCATCTCCCTCCCGGGAAAGCCCCAGCCCTAAACCGCCTCCAGCGCTGCTGCGATGCCCTGGCCGACCCCGATGCACATGGTCACCAGCGCCCGTTTCTTGCCGGTCAGGCTCAGCTCCAGCGCCGCCGTGCCCGCGATGCGCGCGCCCGACATGCCCAGCGGGTGCCCCAGCGCGATCGCGCCGCCATTGGGGTTCACAAAGTCCGCGTCCTCGGCAATCCCCAGTCCACGCAACACCGCGATCCCCTGGCTGGCAAACGCCTCGTTGAGTTCGACAAGGTCGAAATCCTCAGCACCAAGGCCCAGCCGCGCCATCAGCTTTTGCGAAGCGGGCAGGGGCCCGATGCCCATGACGCGGGGCGGGACCCCGGCGGTCGCACCGCCCACGATCCGCGCGATCGGCGTCAGCCCGTATTTTTTCACCCCAGCTTCGGACGCGATGATCAGAGCCGCCGCCCCGTCATTGACCCCGGACGCATTGCCCGCGGTCACCGTGCCGCCCTCTTTCTTGAACGGCGTTGGCAGCTTGGCCAGCGTTTCCAGCGTCGTGGCGCGCGGGTGCTCGTCGGTATCGACGACAACCGGATCGCCCTTGCGCTGTGGAATGGTCACCGCAACGATTTCCTTGGCCAGCCGCCCGTTCTCCTGCGCGGCAGCCGCCTTGTTCTGGCTGCGCACCGCAAAGGCGTCCTGATCTTGGCGGGAAACATGATAATCCTCGGCCACGTTCTCGCCGGTCTCGGGCATGGAATCGACGCCATATTGCGCCTTCATGGCCGGGTTGACGAAGCGCCAGCCGATCGTCGTGTCGTAAATCTCGGCATTGCGCGAAAACGCCGTCTCGGCCTTGGGCATCACGAACGGTGCCCGGCTCATCGATTCCGTGCCGCCCGCGATCATCAAATCCGCCTCGCCCGCCTTGATGGCGCGCGCCGCCGTCAGCACCGCGTCGAGCCCCGACCCGCACAACCGGTTGATGGTCGTGCCGGTCACCGTGACCGGCAGTCCGGCCAGCAGCAGGCTCATGCGCGCCACGTTGCGGTTGTCCTCACCGGCCTGATTGGCATTGCCGAAGATCACGTCCTCGACCGCCTCGAAATCGATCGATGGGTTGCGCTCGACCAGCGCTTTCAGCACCAGTGCCCCAAGGTCGTCGGGCCGCACTTTGCTGAGCGCCCCGCCGAACCGCCCGATGGGCGTGCGGATATAATCGCAGATATAAGCTTCGGTCATCACGCTGCCTTTCCGCCCGCATGGGCGCGCTTGGTGCGTTCGTTGAGATCGCGCAGGGTCGACAGCTCGATTTCGCTCGGGGCAGGGGTCACCTCGAGATTGTCGGCGAACTTCACGGTCCACCCACAGGTCTCCTGCACCATCTCGCGCGTCACCCCCTCATGGAGCGAAACCACGGTAAATTCCTTGGTCACCGGGTCGGGCTTCCAGATCGCCAGATCGGTGATCAAAAGCGTCGGCCCCTTGGTCTTTATCCCCAGTCGCTCGCGGTGATCGCCGCCCTCGCCGTGACCGAACGAGGTGAAAAAGTCGATCTTTTCCACCATCGAGCGCGTCGCCTGCTTGAGCGTGATGTAGATTTCTCCACACGAGGTCGCGATTTCAGGCGCCCCGCCGCCGCCCGGCAGCCGCACCTTGGGGTGGTCGTAATCGCCGATCACCGTGGTGTTGATATTGCCGAATTTGTCGATCTGCGCCGCGCCGAGAAACCCCACGGTGATCTTGCCGCCCTGCAACCAGTAGCGGAACATCTCCGGCACCGCGACGGTGCAGACCGCCGTCTCGCACAATTCGCCATCGCCGATCGAAAGCGGCAGCACATCGGGCGCCGTGCCGATGGTTCCGCTCTCATAGATCAGCGTGATGTCGGGCGCATGGGTCAGCCGCGCCACGTTGCACGCCGCCGACGGCGCCCCGATGCCTACGAAACACACGTCTTTCGAGGACAGCGCCCGCGAGGCGGCAATGGTCATCATTTCTGTTGGGGTAAAATCGCTCATCGTCAAAGCCCCTTCACACGCTCGGCGAACACCTCGGGCGTCGCGTTCAAGACATTCTCGTCCATCCATTTGGCAAACAGGTCGCGGTCGGCCGAAATCTCGTTCCAGGCCAGATAGGCCGCGTTGTCGCGCGCGTAATAGCCGTGAGTGTAGGAGGGATGCGCGCCGCCCTTGACCCTGGCAATCGCAGTCACCGTCCAGTGCGGCAGCACTGTGAGGTTGGGGTGCATGCCGGCAAAGTCGGGCACGATCTCCTCGACCGTCACCACCACCTTTTTGGCGGCCAGCGCCACTTCCTTCTGTACGCCGACGATGCCCTCGATCAGGACATCGCCCTTTTCATTGGCCTTCTGGGCATGGATGAAGGCGACGTCCGGGTTGTGCGCCGGCACCGTCGCCAGTTCTTCTCCCGTATAGGGGCAGGTGATCGACTTGATGTCCGGGTTCACCTTGGGCAGGTCGGCGCCCTTGTAGCCGCGAAACACCGCACAGGGCAGGCCGGCCGCCCCGGCAGCATAGGCGTTGGCCATGGCCGCGTGCGAGTGCTCGACGGTTTTAATGGCGCGTGGATACTGGTTCTCGATGGCGTCCCGCATGCGGCGCAACAGGCCGACGCCGGGATTGCCCGCATAAGAGAAAATGACCTTTTTGGCCATGCCCATGCCGATCATCTGATCGTAGATGATGTCGGGCGTCATGCGGATCAGGGTCAGATCCCTAAACCCCTGCCGGATCGCTTCATGGCCCGCCGCGTGCGGGATCAAATGCGTAAAACCTTCAAAGGCGACCGTATCGCCGTCCTTAAGGTTCTCGCGCACCGCCTGTTCGAGCGGCATGATCTTGCTCATTGATCTCCATCCCGGAAAACAGTTCTATAACCGATGGTGCAATAAATACTGGCAGAGAGGCGCGGTAAAATGATAAATATGGGGAAATATATAACCAAACAGAATATATCGTGTGCCAACCCTCGACCCGCGCATAAAGCTTCGCCATCTCACCTGCTTTGTCGAAACCGACAGGCATGGCGGCGTCGTGCCCGCCGCCGAGGCCCTGGGCCTGTCCCAGCCCGCCATCTCCAAATCGCTGGCCGAGCTTGAAGACATTCTCGGCGTCGCCCTGTTCGATCGCTCGCGGCGCAAGCTGGCGCTGACCGAATTCGGCGCGCTGTTTCTGCGCTACGCCAATGCCGCCATCGCGGCGCTGCGCCAGGGTGTTGAATCCGTGTCGCTCGCCAGCCATGCCGATGCGGTGGTGCGCCTGGGCGCGCTGCCCACCGTCGAGGTCGATGTGGTGCCGCGTGCCGTGGCGCGCTTTGCCATGGGTCCGCTCACCGCCCGCGTGCATGTGGAAAGCGGCCCCAGCCCGCACCTTCTGGGCCTGCTGCGGGCCGGTGGCATCGATCTGGTGGTCGGCCGCATGCCGGCGCCCGAAATCATGGTCGGGCTCAGTTTCGAGCATCTTTATTCCGAGCCGCTGGTTCTCGCAGTTCGCCCCGATCATCCGCTGCTTGAAGAGCCCGAACCCTCCTTGCGCATGGTCGAACCGTTCCCCGCGCTCGTCCCCCCGCGCGGCGCCATCATCCGCCAGACCGTCGAAACAGTACTTCTCGCCGCTGGCATCACTCGCCTGCCGCGCGAGATCGAAACCGTGTCCAATTCGTTCGGCCGCGCCTATGCGCTTTTGAGCGATGCCGTGTGGTTCATCTCCCGCTCGGTGGTCGCCGCCGACCTGCAGAGCGGCGCGCTGGCCACCCTCGATGTCGATATGTCCGCCAGCTACGGCGCCATCGGCATCACCACCCGCGCCGGCGCCGAACTCGACCTGCCCACAACCGCCTTCATTGCCGCGGTTCGCGAGGTGGTCAGCCGACGATAAAACTATTTGGCAAACAGCCCGGCAAAGTCTGCAAAACCCTTTACCTCGATCGGATTGCCCGACGGGTCGGTAAAAAACATGGTCCGCTGTTCGCCCGGTTCGCCCTCGAACCGCACAACCGGTGGAATGTCGAACGCAATCCCGGCGTCCTCGAGGCGAGCGACCAGTGCCTTCCAGTCATCGAGCGGAAGGACCACGCCCAGATGCGGCATCATCACCATGTGATCGCCCACCTTGCCGGTGCGGGTCGTTTTGAACGGCTCGCCCAGGTGCAGCGAAATCTGATGCCCGAAAAAATCGAAATCGACCCAGGTTTCGGTTGAGCGCCCCTCGGCGCATCCCAGCACGCCGCCGTAAAATCGCCGCGCCGCGTCCAGGTCGGTCACGTGATAGGCGAGGTGAAAAACCGATTGAGTCACTCTATCTCCTCTCCATTTTCTAGAAAATCAGCCCCGCACCGCGTTGCGCGGCGAGGTCTGGCCCTGCCGTGCCCGCCGCCGCTCCAGCCGGGCTTTGCGCGCTGTTTGAAAGCCGCTCACCAGCCCGCGCACGATCACGTAAAAGAAGATCCAGCAAAACAGCGCAATCGGCAGGGCGCCGATCATCATGGTCTGAAACAGCGGCAGGATGGCACCCAGATCGAGCGAGAACAGCCCACCCGAAAGCGCCGTGGTGTCCGCATGGCGCATGATGGTCGCCTGATCGTCGGGGAACAGCGCCGCCCGGATCGACGAGCCGAACTGAAAGCTGAGCGAAAAAAACAGCGGGAAGGTGATGGGATTGCCCCATGCGGTTCCGATCGCGGCGGCCAGCATGTTGCCGCGCGTCACGAACGCCAGGATGAATCCGAGGAAGAAATGCACGCCGATCAGCGGGAACACCGACACCGCCGCCCCCGAGGCGACGCCCGCCGCAATGGCGTGCGGGCTTGCCGTCAGCCGCAACACGCGCTTTTGCAGATAGGTCAAATACCGCCTGATCCCCATGCGGGGCCAGACCGCATTTCGCAGCCGCGTCTGCCAGTCCTTTTTGTGCCTGCTGTCTGCCATTTAAGGCCGGTTATCCTCCATATCGGACCAAATGGTAACCCCGATCGGGGCTCGACCGCCAGACAATTGCTAAAGGGTGTGACCGATTTGCGCAGAAGCGGTAAAACAGTCCTCAACGGGCGCCTTTTATGACGAAAACGTCACAATCGCTGTGGCCAAGCCGACCCATGTTCGCTATGGCCAGAGTAAATCCGGCAAGTCTTCCAGGAGCCCCATGTCCAAGTCAGCCATCGACAAGGATCTCAAGCGCGTCCGCCAGTTGCGTGAGGCAACCCAGGACAGCTCCCGCGCCATTGCTGCTCCGGGCCTTGCGCTGGTCTTCCTGCTCGCCGCGCTTGTCTGGGCCGTTTTCGTCGTTTCCTCGGGTCCGCTGAGCTATCTGGTCATTATCGCTACGGTTATCGCCGCCTATATGGCCCTCAACATAGGGGCCAACGACGTCGCCAACAATATGGGACCAGCGGTTGGCGCCAAGGCCCTCACCATGACCGGTGCGCTGGCCATCGCCGCCATCTGCGAGGCGGCAGGCGCCCTGCTTGCCGGTGGCGATGTGGTCAGTACCATCTCCCGCGACATCATCGTGCCCGGCGCCCATCTCGACACCACGACATTCGTACTTGTCATGATGGCCGCCCTGCTGTCCTCGGCGCTCTGGATCAACCTTGCCACCATCATCGGCGCGCCGGTGTCCACCACCCATTCGGTGGTCGGAGGCGTGGTCGGGGCAGGGATCGCCGCCGCCGGCTTTTCCGCCATCATCTGGCCCACAATGGCCAAGATCGCCGCGAGCTGGGTGATCTCGCCCGTCATGGGCGGCGTGCTGGCGGCGGTTTTGCTCACCGTCATCAATTTCACCATCCTGCGCCAGAAGGAAAAGGTGGTCGCCGCCCGCATCTGGGTGCCGGTCCTGATCGCGATAATGGTCGGCATTTTCGCCATGTACATGTCGATGAAGGGCCTTTCGCGCGTCTGGAAGCCGCAGGGTCATATCGTGCTGCTGATCGGGCTTGTTGCCGGGGGGCTGGGCTGGCTTGCCACCCAGCCCTGGGTTCGGGCCCGGACCGAGAGCATGGACAATTCCAACAAGCAGATCGGAACGCTGTTCCGGCTGCCCCTGATCTTTGCGACGGCCCTCTTGTCTTTCGCCCATGGCGCCAATGACGTGGCCAACGCTGTCGGTCCGCTCGCCGCGATCGTATCGGCGGTCCAGAACGGAGATGTCGGTGGGTCGGTCGCCCTGCCGATCTGGGTGCTGGCCATCGGAGCGCTGGGCCTGGCGCTCGGGCTGGCGCTGTTCGGCCCGCGCCTCATCCGCACGGTGGGCGAAAAGATCACCAAGCTCAATGAAATCCGTGGCTATTGCGTTGCGCTTTCGGCCGCCGCAACGGTTCTGGTCGCATCCTCGCTCGGCCTGCCGGTCTCATCGACCCATATCGCGGTGGGCGCGGTGTTCGGTGTGGGCTTTTTGCGTGAGGGCTTTTCCAACCAGGGCATCCGCAACAAGGCCGTCAGCCCCGAAGGCGTGTTCCTGCGCACCGATCACCTCAACCGGACCGCCGAAGAAGCGGTCGCCAACTACCAGAAGCGCCAGCGCCGCTATCTGGTCCGCCGCCAGCACGCCTTTTCCATCGGCGCCGCCTGGATCATCACCGTCCCCGCCGCCGCGCTGCTGGCCGCAGGGATCTTCTGGGGCATGGTGGTGCTGTTCGGGCTTTAGCGTCATCACGCCTAACGGCGCCCAAGATTTACACGGAATTGGCATTGTCCCCATCGCTGCCCCGGCGAAAGCCGGGGCCCATGAGGGCTTCCTCGGCCGCCAGCGACTCGGCACCTGCTGCTGGACCCCGGCTTTCGCCGGGGAAACAGTCGGAGTGGCTGGCGCTTCAAGAGCTGAACGGCCCTAGCCCGTCATGCCTTCTGCGGTGCGCGCCGTGAGACAGAACGAGACGTTTCTCTTTGCGCCAGCGCCAGGGCCACATCGGCCAGACCGTCATGGGTAATCAGCCGCTTGGCTTCGGGCAGAACCGCCCAATGGCGATAGCGCTGTCCCATTTCCTTCCAGTCCGCGCGCTGGTCGGTGACCAGCAGCGGAAACATCTTGACCTCGATGGGCTGGGGCCGCTCCTCGGTCACCGGCAGGAAATATGAGCCGATGGGCGTCGTTTCGATCTCGCCCACCACGCCCGCTTCCTCATAGGCTTCAAGCTCGGCGCTTTCCCAGGGCGTCTTGCCCTCCATCTGGCGGCCCTTGGGGAAAATCCATTTCCCCCGACCGCGCGAGGTGATGAGCAGCACCACGACCTGCCCATCCACGATCTTGTAAGGCAACGCGCCAAATTGCGGCCCCACCGGCTCGGCGGGGGGGCTGGAAAAAAAGCGGGACCAAAGGCGCATGGGCATCGGGGACGACTCCATCCGGAACATGGGGAATCCTAGGCTGATTTGGCTCGTAAGGTCAAAGTACAACGCGAATGGTTGTGAATCGATGCAAGGGGGTTGTGCAGCCCGCTTTCCCCAATGCTAAGATAACTTTGCTCGGCTTGCCCGAGTCCCATCTCGAATCACCAACCAACCCCGGAGCAGGCACAAGGCGATGACCGTCGAAATCGACATGGGCACGACAAAGTCGGCGACGCCCGCAAAGCTCGATCTCGAGGAATTGCTGGCCACCCGGCTGCTGGTGCAGGGCAATTCCGGCTCTGGCAAATCCCATCTTTTGCGGCGCCTGCTCGAACAGAGCGCCCCCTGGGTGCAGCAATGCGTCATCGACCCCGAGGGTGATTTCGTCACCCTGGCCGACAAGTTCGGCCATGTGGTTGTCGAGGCCGACCGCTCCGAGCATGAATTGACCCGCATCGCCGGCCGCATCCGCCAGCACCGGGTCTCGGTCGTGCTCTCGCTCGAAGGGCTGGAAGCCGAAGCCCAGATGCGCGCCGCCGCCGCCTTTTTGGGCGGGCTTTTCGATGCCGACCGCGATTTCTGGTATCCCATGCTGGTCGTTGTCGATGAAGCCCAGCTCTTTGCGCCGTCCTCGGGCGGTGAAGTCTCCGATGAGGCGCGAAAACTCTCGCTCGGCGCCATGACCAACCTCATGTGCCGTGGCAGAAAGCGTGGCCTGGCCGGCGTCATCGCCACCCAGCGGCTGGCCAAGCTGGCCAAGAACGTCGCCGCCGAAGCGTCCAACTTCCTGATGGGCCGCACCTTTCTCGATATCGACATGGCCCGGGCCGGCGATCTTTTGGGCATGGACCGGCGCGGCACCGAAATGTTCCGCGATCTCGAAAAGGGCAATTTCGTCGCGCTCGGCCCCGCGCTCGCCCGCCGCCCGCTGCCCATCCGCATCGGCGCTGTCGAAACCAGCGCCCGCTCCACATCGCCCAAGCTGATGCCGCTGCCTGAAACCGGGGCCGACGCCGCCGATCTGATCTTCACCCCCGGCGCCGAGGAGGAAACCCGCCCCCTCCCGCGCCGTACCGTCCAGCCCGCGCCGCGCCCCACGGCCGATATTCTGGCTCAACTGAGCCAACCCGCCCCCAAGGCGGACCCCGAGCCGGCAAGCCTCTTCCCGGAAATCGACGAAGCCGAGCGGGCCGCCCTGATCGATGCCGTGCTTGCCGAAATTCTCGAAGACCCGGACGCCAGTTTCCGCTCGGTCGCCGTGCTCTATCAGGATTTTCTCGTGCGCTGCCGCATCCGGCGCGTGCCGGGCACCCCGCCCGATCTCAATGATTTCAAGCGCCGTTTCGCCGTGGCCCGCGCCGGGGTCGATACGGCCGCCGCCGAGTCCGGCGTCTGGCAGACCGCTCTCGATCTCGCCCGCACGCTCCCCGAGGATCTGCAGGGCGTGTTCCTCATGGTCGCCCGCGCGGCGGTGGAAAAACTGCCCTGTCCGTCCGATGCCACCTTGGCCCGCGCCTATGGCTCGCACTCGGCCTCCCGGGCCCGGCGGCTCCTGACCTATTTCGAAGATCGCGGCCTGATCGTTTTGCGCGAGGACTTTTCCAACCGCCGCATCGCCGCCTTCCCCGACCTTTCCTGCGAAACCGCCCCCGGCGACGCCAACGCCCCCGCCGAAACCCCCGATGGCAGGGCCGCTGCGGAATAGCCCGGCGTTTCCCAACGCCCCGCCTTTTTGCTCCACGTTCCCCCACGCACCACTGTCATCCCGGGCGAAGACCCGGGATCCAGTACCCCCAGCGCCCGTGATTGCCACGCCAACCGAGTCCATGCTCCTCCGCCAAAATCGGCAATTCTGCGCTTTTAACGAAATCTCCCCTTGCTCGCCCGCCATCCACCGCTAGGTTCAGGCCCATGATCCTTGCACTCGACATCGGCGGCAGCGCCATCAAGGCGGCTTTCGCGCGCGATGCGCACTCCATCGTTCCGATGGGGCGCATCGAAACGCCGCGCAACGATTTTGCCGCCTTCGTTGAAACCCTGCGCGGCATCCTCGCCGCCGCCCCCGAGCGCCCCGACGCCATCTCGATTTCCATCTGCGGAGTCGTCGATATCGAGACCGGCAAAATGATCTGCGCCAACGTGCCTTGCATCGATGGCCGCGTGCTCGATGCCGATCTCTCCCAGGCGCTCGAACTTCCCGTCTCCATCGCCAACGATGCCGATTGTTTCGCCCTGGCCGAAGCCGGGCTCGGCGCGGGGCAGGGGCACGACGTGGTGTTCGGCATCATCCTGGGCACCGGTGTCGGCGGCGGTCTCGTGGTCGAGGGCCGCCTTGCCAACCGGCGGGGCGGGTATGCCGGCGAATGGGGCCACGCCACGATCCTTGCCACCAGTGCAGGCGATCCGCCGCTCGCTATCCCCCATTTCCAGTGCGGCTGTGGCCGCTTGGGGTGCGTCGATACGGTAGGCGGGGCGCGCGGGCTGGAAAAGCTGCACATGCATTTGACCGGCCAGGCCCGCGACAGCCGCGAAATCGTCGTCGGCTGGGCCGGACGCGACGAGGCAGCCAGCCGCACCATAGAGATCTACGTTGAACTGGTCGCCGCTCCGCTGGCCCTTGCGGTCAACATCACCGGCGCGTCGATCGTGCCCGTCGGTGGCGGCATGGCCGGTGCGCCCGGCCTCATCGCGGCGCTCGACAGTGCCGTGCGCGCGTCCATCCTGCGCAAGCTCGACCGCCCTCTGATCGTCCCCGCCCAATGCGCCACCGAACCCGGCCTCGTCGGCGCGGCGCTTCTGGGATTGGACAGGTTCGCCTATGCCTGACCCAACCCTCGAAATCTGCGTCGATGACGCCGCCGGCCTTGCTGCCGCCATATCCGGCGGCGCCGACCGGATCGAGCTGTGCTCATCGCTCGCCGTCGGCGGGCTCACGCCCACCCCGGGGCTGATGGCCCTCGCTGCCACTGCGCCCATCCCCGTTTACGCCATGATCCGCCCGCGCGCCGGCGATTTCGTCTTTTCCGACGACGATGTGACCACCATGGAAACCGACATCGACGCCGCCCGCGCCGCCGGTCTGGCCGGTGTCGTCCTCGGCGCCACCCGGCCCGATGGCACGCTCGACACCGCAATCCTCGAGCGCCTCGTCACCCGCGCCAGCGGCCTTGGACTCACTTTGCACCGCGCCTTCGATCTGGCACCCGATTTCCCCGCGGCCATCGATACCGCCATCGATCTAGGGTTCGAGCGCATCCTCACCTCCGGCGGCGCTCCCAGCGCCATTCATGGCCTTAATGCCCTGCGCATCATCACCGCCCACGCCGCTGGTCGCATCGCCATCATGGCCGGCTCCGGCGTCAACGCGGACAACGCCAAAGCCTTCCTTGCTCTGGGCATTGCCGAGCTTCACGCCTCGGCCAGCCGCCCAATGGAAATCCCTGCCGGTCGCGCCGCCGATCTGGGCTATGTCGCACCGGGCATGAAACGCACCGATTTCGATCTGGTGGCCGCGCTCAGGCGGGCGATGGCGATCGCCTGAATAACCCCACATCCTCCCCACCCCGGTCATCCCGGGCGAAGACCCGGGATCCAGTACCCCCAGAGCCAGCGGTTCGATCTCCAGCATTGCGCACACCCCGCGCGTAACTGTTGGCAATTGCGTGGTGGCGCAATAGCGTGCGGCGATACCTGCGCGAGAACGGTCCCCGATGAAACAAGCGCCATTCCATATCCGCCCCGTGACGCTGTTCATCGTTGCGATGCTTGGCCTTGTTTCGTCACCCGCCACTGCCTGGGAAAATGGCTGCGGCCAGGATGCCGCTTCCATCGTGCAAACCGCCTATCCCGACGGCACCAGAATTTCCGACGCGACCTTCTCGGTCGATGGTGGCACGATCACGCTGCCCGCCGATAGCGTCATCGATTATGCCTCCGACAAGATGGTCTGCCGCATCTGGCCGGCCAATCCCCATTACCGTCTCGTCGCCGTCCCGCTGATCTACGAGCGGACCGGCGATGCAACCGAGGGCGATCTCGACCTTTTCGTTCTCGATACCAAAACACACGCTGTCCGCGCGCGCATCCGTCTGGCCGGTATGATGTCTGACGATGCTGTGCGGATCTATCGCGTGGCGTTCGACACCGCATTCTACCGGCTGGCGCCGGGCCGGGTTGCATTCGGGCTTCGGATCGTTGAGGAGGGAAGTTCACGCGTGAACCCCTTTTTGCTCACCACGCTCTGGCTCTTCGACATGGAAGGGGAAGACCTCGACGCTATCCTCGAAAATGTCATTGTCGATCAACGCGGTGGCGAATGGGACGGCAATTGCGAAGGCGAATTTTACGCAACCACGCGAACGCTCGCCATGGCGCCACAGGCCCATAACGGTGTCGCAGACATCATCGTCTCGACCCGCGCCGAAACCACAATTGCACAAGACCGCAACGGCCGGTGCACCGATACTGTGACGGACACATCGGAGAGCGCCGACCGCTTGATTTTTGACGGCAAACAATACACCGTCCCCGAAGCCATGATGCGCGGCTGGTAGATTCCCCTCTGCCAAATCCCGCCCGTCCTGCTAAACACGCTTCATGCACCCGACAGATCCCTTGCCCATCGACGCCGTTCTCCCCGCGCTCAAATCGGCGCTGGAGGACAAGACACGCGCCGTCCTCGTCGCTCCGCCCGGCGCGGGCAAGACGACCCGCGTGCCCCTGGCTCTGCTCGATGCCCCATGGCGCGGCGATGGCAGGATCGTCATGCTCGAACCGCGTCGCCTCGCCGCCCGTGCCGCCGCCCGCCGCATGGCCCAGACGCTGGGCGAACAGGTCGGCGAAACCGTGGGCTACCGCGTCCGGCTCGATACAAAAATTTCGGCCAGGACCCGCATCGAGGTGGTCACCGAGGGCGTCTTCACCCGCATGGTCCTCGACGATCCCGAGCTGACCGGCATTGCCGCCGTGCTGTTCGACGAATTCCACGAACGCAGCCTCGATGGCGATCTCGGCCTCGCCCTCACCCTCGACGCCACGGCCCTGCGCGAGAATCTGCGCATCCTCGTCATGTCGGCAACGCTCGACGGCGCGGCGGTGGCGACCTTGCTCGGCGATGCCCCGGTCATTGAAAGTCAGGGCCGGGCCTTTCCCGTCGATACCCGCCATATCATTCCTGATGCCAATGCGCGCATCGAACAAACGGTTACTGCCGCAACCCGCCGCGCGCTGGCCGAGGAAACCGGCTCGGTCCTCATCTTCCTTCCCGGTCAGGCCGAAATCCGCCGCACAGCAGAGGCGCTTGGCGCGATCGTTGGCCCCGACACCGATATCGCGCCCCTTTACGGCCAGCTCACCCCGGCCGAACAGGATCGCGCCATCCAGCCCGCCCCGACCGGCCGCCGCAAGATCGTCCTCGCCACCGCCATCGCCCAGACCTCGCTGACCATCGAAGGCGTTCGGATCGTTATCGATTCCGGCCTTTCGCGCCTGCCGGTCTATGAGCCCAACACCGGGCTGACCCGGCTTGAAACCCGCCGCGTTTCCCGCGCCAGCGCCGATCAGCGCCGGGGCCGGGCAGGACGCACCGAACCGGGAGTCTGCTATCGGCTCTGGCACGAAGGCCAGACCCAGAGCCTTCCCCCTTTCGATCCCCCCGAAATTCTCCAGGCCGACCTCACAAGCCTCGTACTCGACCTCGCCAGTTGGGGCGTCATCGATCCCACAACCCTCGCTTTCCTCGATCCCCCTCCGGCCCCCGCATGGTCCGAGGCTGTCGATCTTCTGCAAAATCTCGACGCGCTCGACGCCGCCGGCCGCATCACGCCCCACGGCACGCTCTTGGCCAAACTGCCGCTCCATCCGCGCCTCGGTCACATGGTCGCGCTGGCCGCCACCGAGGGCGCGGCCATGGATGCGGCCCTGCTCGGTGTTCTCTCTGGCGAACCCGGCCTCGACGGCAACGCCATCGATCTCGCCGACCGTTTCGAGCGCCTGCGCCGCGACAATTCCAAACGCGCCAATGAAGCCAAAGCCCTCGCCACGCGCTGGGCAAAAGCCGCCGGCGGGGCAGGGCAGATCACGGGCGCCGACCTCGCCCGCCACCTTGCCCGCGCCTATCCCGACCGCGTCGCGCAATCAACGGGCCCCGGCCGCTTCCGCCTCGCCAATGGCCGTCAGGCCCGCATCGATGAAACCGAGCGCCTGGCGCGCGAAAAATTCCTCGTCATAACCGAAATGACCGGCGCCGCCGCCAGTGCGTACATCCGTGCCGCCATCGCCATCGACCGCGACGGGATCGAGGAGATATTCTCACATCACATCCAGACCGCCACCGAACTGGCGTTCGATCCCGCCGCCCGCGCCGTCCGGGCCCGCCGCCAGCGCCGCCTCGGCGCCCTGCGGCTCGAAGATGGCCCTGCCGCCCTCGATGATCCTGCCGCCGCCGCGCCCATGCTGGCCAAAGGCATCGCGCAGCTCGGCATCGACAAACTTCCCTGGACCCGCGACCAGCGTACCCTGCGCGAGCGCGCCGGTTTCCTCCATCGCACCATGGGCGCCGACTGGCCCGACCTCTCCGATGCGGCGCTGGCCGAAAACGATGCCGCCTGGCTCGTGCCCCACATTTCCGGGCTCTCGCGCCTCGACACCATTACCCCCGATCACCTTGCTGCCGCCCTCTTCGACCTTTTGCCATGGGACAGGCGGGCGCAGATGGAAACGCTGCTGCCCTCGCATTTCGCCGCCCCTTCGGGCAGCAATATCCCCATCGATTATGCCGCTGAAAACGGGCCGGTCCTCGCCGTGCGCGTGCAGGAGCTGTTCGGGCTCGATACCCACCCCGCCATCGCCAATGGCAAGGTGCCGCTGTTGCTCTCGCTGCTCTCCCCCGCCCATCGCCCCATCCAGACCACGCGCGATCTCCCCGGCTTCTGGCGCGGCTCATGGTCCGATGTCGCAAAGGATCTAAAGGGCCGCTACCCCCGGCACTACTGGCCCGACGACCCGCTCTCAGCCCAGGCCACCAATCGCGCCAAGCCCAGAAGCTAGCCCAGGTTATGAAGCGGGAGGCCCTTGCCGCCACCTCTTTCTCGCTGCCCCGGGCTTGACCCGGGGTCCATGAGCGCCGCAACGCCCACCAGTGGTCCGGCAGGGCTGCTAGGTCCCGGATCGAGTCCGGGACAGCGATGGTGGGGGCTAGCTCGCCTTGCGCCAGCTTTGGCTTGTTATGAACTGGGTCACCGCGTCGCCGTCCATGGGGCGGGCGATGGCGTAGCCCTGCAAGGCCGAACAGCCCATATCGGCGAGGATTTTCGCGTGCTCGAAGCTCTCCACACCCTCGGCAATCGCCTCGATGCCCAGCGACGCGCCGATCTCGATGATCGAGCCGACCAGCCGGCGCTGGCCGGGCGAACTGGTGATCGGCATGACCAGTTGCCGGTCGATCTTGAGCCGCGTCGGGCGCAGCTGCAGAAGCGAAACGATCGAAGCATACCCGGTGCCGAAATCGTCGATCTCGATATCGATCCCAAGATCCTTGATCTGGTCGATATTGAACGAGACCAGCGTATCGCGCTCGTCGAGATAGATCGATTCGATCAATTCAAACGAGACGGTCCCCCGCTCGATATCGAGCGCCTTGAGGGTTCCGATCAGCCCTTCGTCGTTGAGCCGCCGCGCCGAGACGTTGACCGAAACACGCGGCACGTCGAGCCCCGCGGCCTTCCACTTCTTGTGCTGGGCCAGCGCCTGTTCGAGGATCAGCTTGTCGATGGCGGCGACCACGTTGAGGTCCTCGGCAATCGCCATGAAGGCATCGGGCGCCAACAGCCCCTTGATCGGATGGTTCCAGCGCGCCAGCGCCTCCATGCCCACGATATCGAGAGTCTTTGCGTCCACCTGCGGCTGGTAGAAGGCGATGAATTCGTTGTTCTCGAGCCCCGCCAGAATGTCGTCGGCGATCCGCTTGGCGGTGACGATTTCGGCCTGCAATTCTTCCGAGAAGAACTCCGCACGGTTCCGCCCGCGTTCCTTTGCCCGATAAAGCGCGATGTCGGCATTGACCAGCACCTGCTTGGCCGGCGTCGTTGAAACATCACCCCCGGCGATCCCGATCGATACGCCGAACCGGCATTCATGGCCCTGATAGGAAACCGGCTTGCGCATCGCGGCGATGATCCGCTCGGCCATCGCGCGCAGTTCGGCGTCCGATTTTTCCCCGATGCACAGGATCACGAATTCATCGCCGCCGATCCGCGCGACGAAATCAGAGGGCCGAACCGAGCCCTTGAGCACCTCGGAGGCATGGATCAGCATGGCGTCACCCGCCGCGTGGCCCAGCGTGTCGTTGATCTGCTTGAAGCGGTCCAGGTCGATATGCTGGATCGAGACATACCCGCCATCGCGCGCGCTGCGCTTGGTGTGCATGTCGAGGATTTCATCGAGATAGCGCCGGTTGGGCAGCCCGGTCAGCGGGTCGTGCATGGCGTTGTGCTCGATGCGCGCCTTGGCGGTTTCGAGCTCGAAATTTTTCGCCTCTGCCTGCGTCTTGGCCCGCATCAGGGCCTCGGACAGCTTGGCGTCGGGCGTTGCGTCCCAATTGACCCCCAGAATGCGCGGAGCGGCGCCCGGGTCCTGATAGACCGAGCCTATGGCCCTGATGTGCCGCGTTTCGCCCTCGGGGGTCATGATCCGATAGTTGGAGAAATACTGGCTGCCTGAACGGATGGATTCGTTGAAGTCACGCTCGGCGCGTTCCAGATCGTCCGGATGCAGCCTGTCGCGCCAATGAGTGTAGTCACGCCCCCCGCCGTCCGGCTCATAGCCGTAAAGCTCGTTCATCCGGTCGTCCCAGGACAGCGCCCCGTTGGAAATGTTCATCTCCCAAACGCCGACCTGCGAGGTGGCCAGTGCCAGCTCCAGCCGGCGCGACAGCCGCGACAATTCGGCCTCGCGCCGCCGCTGTTCGATCATCCGCCGCCGGCGTTCTTCGTTGAGCCGGCCCAAGAGCACGATCGGCACCAGGATCAGCGCCGCCGCCAGCGCCATTCCGATCCGCAACAGGGCCGTATTGGGCGGGCTGGCGCCCCAGCCCTGGCTTGGGATGGCCGAGATGATCCAGTTTCCCGACGGCAGCAAGACTTCCGCGCGTACCGGATCGCTTTCCAGCACCGCGGCGTCGCCATAGAAGACGGCCTCGTTGTCGGCCTGCCCGTCGCGACCGGAAATGGCGATGGAGATATCGCTTGCTATCGTGTCAAGGCCGCTGTCGGCATAGAGCTTGTCGGCATCGATCACCGCTGAAACGATGCCCCAGAAGCGCTCCTCGCCCGCAGCGTTGTCGTAATAGACCGGGTACCGCCCGATAAAGCCGCGCCCGCCCTGCACCAGATGCACCGGCCCGGCCAGAACGATTTCCCGCGTGTCCCGCGCCTGCATCGCCGCATCGCGTTGTTCGGCATTGTTTCGGTAGTCGAGCCCCAGCGCCGCTTCGTTTCCGGCCACCGGATAGACCATGCGCACCACGAAATCGGGCGCCGCCGCGATATTGCTGATCTGGCTGCTTTGGTCGAACAGGTAAGCGGCAAGCCGGGAAAACCGCCTCTGTCCCATATAGGGTTCGGTGGTGATCGCGCCGACAAGGCCGTGGATCAGTTGCAGGTTGGAGTTGACGTTCCCCTCGAGCCGGGCCCGCACCAAGCCGAGCTTGTCGAGCACCATGGCGCGCTGGGATTGCGCAAAGATCTCCCGGTTCTGATACTCGGCAAATCCCATCGCCACGGTGATCACGATGACGGCCATCAACGCAGGTATGTTGCTGGCGCGTACGAGCACCCGCCCCAATTGTTTCAACCTGCTTTGAATCGTGCCTGCCAAAGTGCCTTGCCCCCCGCACCGACGTTTTCGCTACGGGAAACTGTTACGGCCAAGGGCTTAACACGCCCTTTAAACGCCATCGTTTGCTGACTTTCCAGGCGATCGGCGGGCAAGGCCAGCAAGACCGTAACAACCCCCAACACCTCACCCGACGTCATCCCGGCCTTTGAGCCGGGATCCAGTACACTCAGCGTCGACGGCTCCATCTCGGACGCTGAGCATACAGGCCCCCGGCCCAAAGGCCGGGTTGACAAATGGTGGGTTTGGCGGGTCGGAGCCTCCCGCATAAATGCCGGTTCAGCCTCACGCCCCAAGCAGCCATTCGTGCTCGGGCTGATTGTGAAACTTCCAGGTTCTGTGCGGCCCGGCCATCACATTGAGATAGTAAAGATCATACCCGTGGATCGCCGCGCAGGGGTGATACCCCTTGGGCACCAGTGTGGTCACACCGTCCTCGATCAGTAGAGTTTCATCGAGCGAGCGGTCGTCGGTATAGACCCGCTGGAAGGCGAAACCCTGATGGGGGTTGAGCCGGTGATAATAGGTTTCCTCGAGATAGGATTCTTCCGGCAATGCGTCCCGGTCGTGCTTGTGCGGCGGATAGGACGATGTGTGCCCGCCCGGCGTTATCACCTCGACCACCAGAAGGCTGTCGGCCACTCCGTCGGTTTCGGGCAGGATGTTGGTGACATGACGCACATTGGTGCCCTTGCCGCGCACCTCCTGGCTCATGGCATCGGGCGAGATGACGGTCACGGCGCGCTCGGTCAGGGCAGGGGCCGAACACACCGCCAGCTCCAGATCGGTCTCGGCCGTCACCGACCAGTCGCTATTGCCCGGCACATAGACAGCCGCCGGCTTGCCGTCGAACGGGCTCTTTCGCCCGCCCATCGTGCCCAGCGCCTCTCCGCCCGCACTGACCCGGCCTGAGCCGGAAACGAAAACCAGACAGACCTCCCGGTCTCCCGTGACGTCCGAAACGCTCTCCCCGGCTCCGAGCTTGTGCAACGCAAACCCCACATACCGCCACCCGGCGCTCTGCGGTGTTATGTCGATAAGTTTGCCACTGTCCCCCGATGGCTTGACGAGCAGTTCAGACATGTTGCTTTCCTTTTCTCTTTGCCGGCCCCCAGCCTCTCAACGCCCCGCCGTCCAAAAATTCATCGTCATCCCGGACTTGATCCGGGACCCGGTAACCGGCAGCGCTCGCGGCTCCTGCCGCCGCCTCTCCTCCCGTCACTGCCCCGGCAACCCCGGCGGCCAGATTTCCCGCCGGCCCGCTCCCTCTCCTTTGGGGCAAAGGGTTGGGGTGAGAGGCCCCTTCCGAGCCGGCAATTGGCCTAAGCCGCCACCTCGAACCCGGCCCGCTCCAACTCACCGCGCAAATGGCCATACCCCATTTTCGCATAGGTCAGCGGATGGGCCTTTTCGGGATCCTGTTCGGCCTCGACAACCACCCAGCCCTCATAGCCCTTGAGCGCGGCAAACACAGAGGAAAAGTCGATCAGTCCGTCACCGGGCACGGTATAGACCCCGGCCAGCACCGATTTGAGAAAGCTCCAGTCCTCCGAGTTCGATTTCAGCATCACATCGGCCCGCACGTCCTTGGTGTGCACATGCGCGATGCGGGAGAAATGGTTGCGCGCCACCCGCGCCGGGTCGCCCCCGCCCCAGGTCACGTGCCCCGTATCGAGCAGCAGATGCACAGCATCGCCCGTTGAAGCCATCAGCCGGTCGATCTCGGCTTCGGTCTGGACGATCGTTCCCATGTGGTGGTGATAGACAAGATCGAGCCCGTAAGCCTGCTTCAGCTTCAGGGCGAATGCCGTCAGCCGCATCCCGAACCGGGCCCAGACGTCATGAGGCAATACCGGACGCTCCGACAGCGGCGTTTCCATCTGCCCGTGGATAGCGTTCGATGTCTCGCACACGATCATCACAGTGCAGCCCATGTCAGCCAGCAGGCTCGCATGCGCCGCAGCCGCCTCGATCTCGGCATTCTCGTCGCGAACCAGAAGCTCGGTCGAATACCACCCCGAAACCAGCCGATGCCCATGCGCATCGAGCACGGGCCGCAGCGCCTCGGTCTGGCGCGGAAACTTGTTGCCCAGCTCCATCCCGGTAAACCCGGCCTCCCTGGCCTCGGCCAGACACACCTCCAGCGGCGTCTCCCCGCCAATCTCGATCATGTCGTCATTGGACCACCCGATAGGGTTCGCACCGATCCGGATCATTTTTCCTCGTTCTTTCCGTTCATCTCAAAGGCCCCACCCGCCGCTTTGCGGCGACCTCTCCCCCAGAGGGAGAGGTGGAACTGGGCTCCATTTTCGTATCCTGAAGCAGAGCGTCTGCGCCAGGCTTACCTCTCCCTTGGGGGAGAGGTCGGCGCGAATGCGCCGGGTGAGGGGGCCTTTCTGCCCTTCACCAGATCCGCTGTCCCTTTATCCGCTCCTCATACTCCGCCCGCTTCGCGCGCACATCTGCCCGCTCGCTCACTTCCGGCACTGCAACGTCCCACCAGTGCCCGCCGGCTTCGGTGGTCACCAGCGGATCGGTATCGATCACAACGACATTGACCCCGCCGCGCTTCCGCGCCTCGGCCAGCGCCGCCTCCAGTTCGGAAATCCCCGCGACCTTTTGCGCATGCGCACCCAAGGCGCTTGCGTGCCCGGTAAAATCGATCTCGGGCATTGCATCCTTGTGCACGTCTTCAAACAGATTGTTGAAGTTCTCGCCCCCGGTCGCCATCTGCAGCCGGTTGATGCAGCCGAACCCGCGATTGTCGAGCACCACCACGGTCAGCCGCAGCCCCATCATCACGGCGGTCGAAAGCTCTGAATTGGCCATTATGTAGCTGCCGTCCCCGACCATGACCACCACTTCATCCGCCGGCCGCGCCAGCTTGACCCCCAGCCCGCCGGCAATCTCGTATCCCATTGTCGAATAACCGTATTCGAGGTGATACCGCCCCGGTTCTTCCGGCTTCCAGAGCTTGTGCAGCTCACCGGGCAGTCCCCCCGCCGCACATACGACAATCGCCTCGCCCATCATCCTTTGGGTCGCCCCGATCACCTGCGCATCCGAGGGCAGGGCCGCGTTGGTTGCCGCTGTCGCGGCCTCTGCCTCGCCCAGCCATTTGCGCTTCCGCTCTTCAGCTTCGCCCCGCCAGCCCTCCGGCGCCCGCCAGGGGCCCAATTCTTCGCCGAGCATGTCCAGCCCGACCCGCGCATCGGCCAGCAGCGGCATTGCCCCATGCTTGCCCGCATCGACGGACGCCACATTGAGCGCCACGAACTTTGCGTCGGGGTTCTCAAACAGCGCCCATGATCCCGTGGTGAAATCGGCCAGCCGCGTCCCCACGGCCACGATCACATCGGCCTTTTCCGCCAGCCCGTTGGCCGCGCTTGTCCCGGTCACGCCCACCGATCCCATATTGAGCGGGTGCGAATGAGGCAGGGCCGATTTCCCCGCCTGCGTTTCCATCACCGGCATATCGTGGGCGTCGGCAAACCGCTCCAACGCATCGCTGGCCCCTGAATAGAGCACCCCGCCACCGGCAATCAGAACCGGCTGTTTGGCGCCTTTGATCGCCGCAACGGCTCGCGCCAACTCGTCGGCATCGGGCCGCACCCGGCGCTGGGTGTGCACAGTCTCGGCAAAAAAGCGGGCCGGATAATCATAGGCCTCCGCTTGAGTATCCTGACACAGTGCCAGCGTCACCGGTCCGCAATCGGCCGGATCGATCAGAACCTGCATCGCCCGCCGCAGCGCCGGCATGATCTGTTCGGGCCGCGTGATGCGGTCGAAATAGCGCGACACGGGTTTAAAGCAATCATTGGCCGACACCGTCCCGTCGGCAAAATCCTCGACCTGCTGCAGCACAGGGTCGGGCCGCCGGTTGGCAAACACATCGCCAGGCAGAAACAGCACGGGCAACCGGTTCACATGCGCCAGCGCCGCCGCCGTCACCATGTTGGTCGCCCCCGGCCCGACCGAGCTGGTGCACGCCATCATCCGGCGCCGGAAGCTGGCCTTGGCGAAAGCGATCGCCGCATGGGCCATGCCCTGTTCGTTATGGGCGCGATAGGTCGGCAGTTTCTCGCGCACACCATAAAGCGCCTCACCCATTCCTGCGACATTGCCATGCCCGAAGATCGCCCACACCCCGCCGAACAGTGGCACGCGTTCGCCATCGATCTCGGTCATTTGCGCCGCCAGAAATCGCGCAACGGCCTGCGCCATGGTCAGCCTGATCGTTTCGCTCATTGCCCGCGCACCTCCCATGCATCCACCAGCGCCCCGAACCGCTCGGCCATATCGGCAATCGCCTCGGCGTCGTCCATCTTTCCAGCCAACCATTTTTCCGCAGCGTCGGCAAAGATCGTCCGCCCCACGGCAAATCCTTTGACCGTTTTCGATTCTGCCGTTGCCCTGAACGCTGCCTCGAGCTCATCGGCGGGCGCGTCCAGCCCCAACAGCACAACGCCGCGACACCAGGGATCGTTGGCGGCAATCGTCTCGTCGATCAGCGCCCAGGCGCCAGCGTCGGCCTGCGGCTCGAGCTTCCACCAGTCGGGCTTGATCCCCGCCGAATAGAGCTCGGTCAATACCCGCGGCACGATATCGGCCTCCATTGGCCCGTTCTTGCCGGCAATGATCTCGATCAGCACCTCGCGCCCCACCCGCCGCGCCGCGTCGTAGAGCGTGCCGAGCTTTTCGATCTGTTCGAGCCGCATGTCGTCGGCGTCGTCGGGATGGAAAAACGCCAGGCACTTGATGGTATGGTCGACCGGCCATTCGATCAGCCGGCTTCCCATGTCCTGGGAAAACTCGAACTTCAGCGGCCGCGATCCCGGCAATTCCACCGGCCGTCCGATCCAGAAGTTCGGCACTTTGGCTGCCGCGAACAGCGCCGCGCGGCCGTACTTCTCATCGAGCAGCATCCCGAACCCGTCGCGCCCATCGGCCACTTTGGCCGCCGCCTCGACAGCGAGCAGCTTGAACGCGCCAATCCTGTCGCGGTCGGCTCCGAGCTTTTCCGCCATCTCCTCGAACTGGCTCCGATGGTCGATGGCCAGCGCCTTAAGGGTCGGATAGTCCCGCCGCCGCCCGGTCGTGGCCCAGTGAATATGGTTGATCGCCGCGTCCCGGCGCAACGCCTTGTGCGTGCTGCCATGCTTGAGGAAATGACTCAATTCCTCAAAGCTGGGAATTTCCGGCGAACACAGCAGCCGTGACACCGCAAACGCCCCGCAGGCATTGGCCCAGGTCGCACACGTCTCCAGCTTCTCCCCGCGCAGCCACCCGCGCAAGAACCCGCTCATGAACGCGTCTCCGGCGCCGAGCGTATTGTAAACCTCGATGGGAAATCCTTCGCCCACGATCCCGTCTTCGATGCTCTCTGGGATCGGCCCGTCATAGACGATGCAACCCATGGGGCCGCGCTTCAGGACGATCACGGCGGAGGAGACCTGTCTGATCGTCCTGAGCGCGGCATCCAGATCGGCCTCCCCCGAGCCGATCAGGATCTCTTCCTCGGTGCCCACGACAAGATCGCAATGGGGGAGCACCGATTTCAGCCGTTCGGAAACCGTATGGGATCGGATATAGCGCTCTTCGCCCGCTCCATGCCCGGCCAGGCCCCACAGGTTGGGCCGGAAATCGATGTCGAAGATCACCTTGGCGCCATAGCCCTTGGCAAAGGTCATGGCGATCTTTTGCGCCGCCGAGGTATGGGGCCGCGAAAAATGCGTCCCCGTCACCAGCACCGACCGGGTGCGCGCAATGAAATCCTCGGAAATATCGCCCTCGGTCAGCGCCATGTCGGCGCAGTCCTCGCGATAAAAGATCAGCGGAAACCGCTTGTCGTCCTCGACACCCAAAATGGCCAGCGCCGTCAGCCTGTCCTTGTCGGTGATGATCCCTTCGGTCGAGGCGCCCTCGCGCGCCATCTGTTCTGTGATGAACCGCCCGAAGGCCTCATCGCCCACCCGACCCAGCCAGGCCGAAGCCAGCCCCAGCCGTGCCGTGCCGATGGCGATATTGGCCGGACATCCGCCCACCGATTTGGCAAAACTGGTTGCGTCCTCGAGCCGGGCGCCGATCTGCTGGCCGTACAAGTCCACCGAAGCGCGCCCGATGGTGATGACGTCCAGCGTCTTCTCCCTCTCTTCCATGGCGCACCGGCCTCCCTCAATCAGCACTCGAGACGATTATTCGCCGCCCTTCTAGAGCGAGATCATGAAAAGTCGGAGACTTTTCCGGTTCGATCTCGCGACAGAAACAGGACTTGGAGCGGCCGGCCCGATTCAATCGGGATCGGTCAAGCTCTAGTCAGGTTCGATTGAAACATCAATTCCGAAAAACTGTCAATTCGGAATATATGTTCCATTTTGTCGATTGCATTCGGAGGGCGCATGCGGCAGAAAACGTCTGTCCATTGGCCGTGGCATGCAAGTGCACCGAGGGTACAATGGGCGTCACCACAAGGCGAGACCTGAGCACGGGAGAGAGTTCATGCTGCGTTTCGGAATTCTGGGGGCCGGCCGCATCGGCAATGTCCATGCCCGCGCCATAGCATCATCGGGCCGCGCCAGGGTGGCCTATATCGCCGACGCCATGGCCGATGCCGCTGAAAGACTGGCGGGTGTTGTCGGGGCAAAAACCGCTCCGGTCGAGGACATTATCGCCTCATCCGATGTCGATGCCATCCTCATCGCCACCCCCACCGATACCCATGCCGACCTGATTGAACTAGCCGCAAAGGCGGGCAAGGCCATCCTGTGCGAAAAGCCGGTCTCGCTCTCGGTCGAACGGATAAAGGCCTGCCTGCAAGTGGTCGAAAAAGCCGGCGTTCCTTTGATGATCGGCTTTCATCGCCGCTACGATCCCAACTTCGCCTTCCTCGAAAAACGCCTGCGGTCGGGCGAAATCGGCGATCCCGAAATCATCACCATCACCTGCCGCGATCCGTCCGCGCCCCCCGTCTCCTATATCGAGCGCTCGGGCGGTCTTTACCGCGATATGATGATCCACGATTTCGACATGGCCCGCTTCCTTTTGGGCGATGAAGAACCGGTCACCGTTCACGCCCTTGGCGGCGTTTTGACCGATCCGGAAATCGGCAAGGCCGGCGATATCGACACCGCCAGCGTCCAGATGCAGACCGCCTCGGGCAAGATCGTCGTCATCACCAATTCCCGCCGCGCCACCTATGGTCACGACCAGCGCATCGAAGTGCATGGCTCAAAAGGTCTGTTGCGCGCCGCCAACATCCACGACACCACCGTCGAACTCGCCAACCAAAACGGCTGGACCGAAGACAAGATCCCCTTTTCCTTCGTCGAGCGCTACCAGGCGGCCTATACCGCCGAGATCGAAAAATTCCTCGATTTTCTCGAAAAAGGCGAAGCCCCCCGAGCGTCCGGTCATGACGGGCTGATGGCCCAGAAACTGGCCGAAGCCGCCAGCGAAAGTCTCAAAACCGGGCAGGTGATCAAGGTCAAATAAAGGGCGCGACAACAAAAAGGGCGGCCGCAGGAGCGCGGTCAGAAAAAGTTGCAGACTTTTTCGGTTCGATCGCGTGACACTAAAAAGGAGCGCGGTCAGAAAAAGTTGCAGACTTTTTCGGTTCGAATCGCGTGACACTAAAAAAGGAGCGCGGTCAGAAAAAGTTGCAGACTTTTTCGGTTCGATCGCGTGATACTAAAAAGGGCGACCCGCCGGGCCGCCCTTCAGTATCGCTCATCCGATTTTAGCGGAAGATATAGACGATTTCCCGGCTGGCCGGGTCGATCAGAACCGGCTGGCCATTGATATAGACATATTCGTACTCATAGTCGGGAATGGCCTGAACCGTCACGGTCTCGGGCACCTGGGCGCCAACCACCACTTCGCCTTCAAGATAGACCGGTTCCATGGGATTGGAGGTCACATAGGTGCGTGCGCTTTCCGGCGGGTCGACAACCACACCGGCCGTTGCACCCAGCCCGGCGCCGATAGCAGCGCCAACAGGGCCGCCAACCAGCGCACCGGCAATCGCGCCGCCGGCCGCGCCGGTCACCGTCGAATTGGCAGTGGTGGAGGGCTCGGCAACGCCGACCAGTTCGGGCGGACGTTCGGTCAGAACGATCGCTTCGCCCTCAGACTGCGCCTGAACGGTCAGGTAATCGGAATAGGCATAGCCCACCGTGCCGTTATAGTCGATTTCGCACCACATGGAATCCGCAACGCAACCCGTCACCGTGGCACTGTCACCCGAGGCGATCACGTCTATGGCCTCGAACTGGGGTCCCGGACCCGAGCGAATGTTGAGGTCGGTGGTGGCTGTCGCGGTGGCAGTCTGGGCCAGCGCGGTGCCGGTCATCAAAAGCCCGGCTGTTGTGGCCAGCACTGTTTTTGCAAGAGCATTTTTCATTGTTAGTCTCCGTTGGTTTGACGGCTGCACTTTTCTCGAAATCGGCAGATTGGCCGTTCCCGAAAAAAGCCAGCTTCGTTTCCCCGCGGTGACCGAACGAAGTTCGTCCCGCTTCGTTCCACATGGCGATGGCGTTGAAAAACAATCAAATTTGGATGTGTCGACGGTGCAACATGGCGCAACGCCGGCCCCGTGGCCTATTCCTGGACCGCCCGCACCTCAAGCTGTGCGCCCGAATTGATCCGCTCGACCATGGCCGCGATCTCGGCTTCGGAAAAATCGCCGACGATCTGCAACGATCCCTCGACAATGGGCGATTGTACGCGCGGAGCGATCAGAATTTTGCCGTCCAGCGAGACTTCGACCACCGAGGACAAATGGCGTATCGTCATCTCGCCAAACGCCTTGGCCGATTGCGGGTCCAGATGGATCTGGAGCGCGGGGCGGCCGGTCTGACCGTCCTCGGTCATGGCCGCGTCCTTGACGCTTAGCATCAGCGTTTCGGCCATGGCCGCTTCCATCGGCGCGACCCAGGCCGAAGCGACAATACCGACCGCGATAAGAGTTCTGTACATGGTGCGTGGTCCCGGCCCGTTTGATGAAGCGATACGGCATGCTGCGCCATCACTCAAGGAATCCGGCCTCCATGGGCGCTCTTGTGTCTATGAACAGCTTTCCCTCCGGCCCGAGCGCCCGCCTGATCGCCGCGCGGGCTTTGACCCCCGCTTGTGGATGGCGTCCATCCAATGCGCCCACCCGCACCGCCACGGCAATATCGAACGACGCTTCGCCGGGTTCGAGCGTAAAATCTTCGGCAGCACTTTGCCTGAATTCGAGAGCGCCCGCTGCCATCTCCGGGGCCGAACCGGACCGTGCCAGCTCGATGGCCCGGGCCGAGCGGTCGATAGCCACCACCTTGCCGTCTCCTATGCGCCGGGCCATTTCGCGCGCCATGGCGCCCGGCCCACACCCGATTTCCAGCACCCGCATGCCGGGCCTTAATGGCAGCCCATCAACGATGGCCAGCAGACGGTCCGATATGTCTTTCGCCATACACACCTCCCAGTGTTCCGCCCAAGGATTGCGCCTTGCGCCGGCGGGTGCAAGCGGTGTCGCGATTGACGCCATGCGTCCCGCCGCGCTAGGTCAAAGACCAGAGGTAAAGCCCATGCGCACCGACAATCGGCTCTCCCGCATGCTCCATGTGTTGATTCACATGAGCAAGATGGAGGGTGCAGCGACGTCAGAAACAATGGCCAAAATGCTCTCGACCAATCCCGTGGTCGTGCGCCGCACAATGGCGGGTCTGCGCGAAGCGGGCTATGTCACATCGGCCAAGGGACACAATGGCGGCTGGGAGCTCGCCGTTCCGCTCGAGGACGTCACCATGGCCGATATTTACCGCGCGCTGGGCTCACCTGAAATGTTCGCGTTGGGTCTGGCCAATGACGATCCCAAATGCCTGATCGAGAAAGCCGTCAATGCTCGCATCGGCGATACTCTTGCCGCCGCCGAGGCCATGATCGTCGAGCAATTCGGATCGATGACCCTCGCGGAAATCCGCGCCGATTTCGACAAGGGTATGGCCGCCGTTCCCGTCAGCGAACGCCACGGTTGAGTTTTCGGCGAGGGGTGGACTGCGCAAGCGGCTTATCGTCGGCGCCGCGGCAGGATTAACCCTCGCCCCTTCGCGGGCGATGGTTTTATGCCCAACTCCGGCACCACCCCAACCGTGATCCCGGCCTTGCGCCGGGATCCGGTAACCGGCAGCGCCGGCGGGTCATCCATCTGAGGTGGCCATTCCTGGCTTCTCCGGTCCCCGCTTTCGCCGCAATAAGCCCAACTGGAGCCCGTGAGCGCCTGCCCCCTCTACGCCTCTTGCGTCTTGCGCCGGTCCGCCAGTGCCACGGTCAGCGCCATGGCCAGCGTCATGCTGGCGCTCATCGAGCGAAATCCCTCGAAATCGGCCTCGGCCACCTCAAACCAGGCTTCGGCTTGCGAGGCCAGTGGCGAAAAGATGGAATCGGTGATCGCCACCACCTTGGCGCCGGCCTCGCGCACCTGTGCGGTTAGCGCCACGGTCTCGCTGGCATAGGGTGTAAAGCTGATGGCAAGCGCAGCGTCCTTCTCGCTTGCGAAATTGGCCTGCTCGGCCGCAAGCCCGGCCACTGCATCTATCAGGATCGTTCTTATGCCCAGCTTTCCCATCGCATAGGCCATATAGGACGTCACAGGGAACGAGCGCCGCAACCCGATCAGATAGACCGTTTCCGCAGTCTCGAGCGCATCGAGCGCCTTTTCGAACACCGCCGGGTCGTGGCGCGCGGTGAGCGCGGAAATCGAGCGCAGCGAGGCTTCGGCGAACCCCTCGAGGATCATCGATGGGCGTGGCGAGCCCTCGTCATGTTCGCGCAACTGCGCCATGCGCTCGTCATAGCCGAGCACCTGATCGCGCAGCCGCGAGCGGAACACTTCCTGCAGCCCCGAAAATCCCTGATAGCCCAGTGCCTGGGAAAACCGCACGAGCGTCGATGGCTGCACATGGGCCTTGGCCGCGATCGAGGCGGCAGTGCCAAAGGCAACCTCGTCGGGATTGTTGAGCGCGTATTCGGCCACCTGGGTCAGCCGGCGCGGCAATTCCTCCCAGCGCTCCAGCACACGTTCGCGCAGTGCTGCGAAGTCGCGCGGTACATCGATCTGCTCTGCGCTGTCCATCGCCTTGCTGCGCCCCATGCTTGGTTTCTCCTGATCTTATCCCCAGCCGGTCCGCTGCATCTATACTCGTCCGGTCATTGTCCCCGGCATTTGCCGGACTTTTTGCCCAAAAACGGCCCCCAGCACCGCCATTTGGCCCTCGATCCGCCCCGATTTTTCTGCGGGCCGGTTCGATTGGGCCTTGACGCATTCTGCACGAAATGGAATAAACATTCCACAAATATAAATAGTGCATCAAGCGTTCTATTTTGACTTGTGCAAGGGAAGGGGAGAGGGACATGGCCGCCACCGGTACGGCACTTCTCGAAGCGCGCGGCATCGCCAAATATTTTGGCGCCATCACCGCTTTGGACAACGTCAATTTCCACGTCGATCACGGCGAGGTTCTGGGTGTTGTGGGAGACAATGGCGCGGGCAAATCCACGCTCATGAAAATCCTCTCGGGCCTCTATCAGCCCTCAAAGGGCGAGCTGATCTTCGAGGGGCGCCCGGTCCACTTTTCCAGCCCCAAGGACGCCCGCGGCAAGGGCATCGAGATGGTCTATCAGGACTTCGCGCTGGCCGGGAACATGCCCATTTACGAAAATATCTATATGGGCCGTGAGCCGGGCAGGAAGCTCGGGCCTCTGACCATCATCGATCACAAGCAGGCCCGCGAGATGGCCCAGTCCCATCTCGACAATCTCCACATCCATGTCAAATCGGTCTCCCAGAACACCGAGGATCTCTCGGGCGGCCAGCGCCAGGCGGTCGCCATCGCCCGCGCCACCGCGTTCGACGCTCAGCTCGTCATCATGGACGAGCCCACCGCCGCCCTTGCCATCAAGGAAGTCGGCAAGGTGCTCGATCTCATAAAACGGCTGAAAGATCATGGCGTTGCGGTGATCGTCATCTCCCACCGCATGGACGATATCTTCTATTGCTGCGACCGCGTCATGGCGCTCTATCAGGGCACCAACTTCGCAGAGAGCGAACTGAAAGACACCTCCCGCAACGAGGTCATCGGCTGGATCATGGGCACCAAGGGACACACCGAATCCCTGGCCCATGACAGGCTGCACTAGGAGAGCGGGCGCGATGTTTTACAATCCAAAGCTCTCGAAGTTCCTTGAAACCTACGGCATCGTTCTCGTCGTGATCGTGATGATGGTGGTCATTGCCCTCTCGCGCCCCGAGGTGTTTCTAACGCCCCAGAACCTCACAAATATTCTCAAACAGAACGCCACCCTGGCGCTCGTTGCGCTCGGCATGTTCGTGGTCATCGTCACCGCCGGCATCGATCTTTCCGTCGGCTCGACAATGGCCCTTTCCATGGTCACCCTCGCGCTCGCCAGCCGCATGGGCCTGCCCTGGCCAATCGTATTGATGGTCGGGCCCCTGGTCGGTATCGCGGTGGGGGTGGTCAACGGCGTGGGCCTGACATGGCTCAAATTACCCCACCCCTTCATCATGACATTGGGCACGCTCAACGCGGTGCGCGGCATCGCCTATCTGGTGACCAATGGCGCCCCGATTTCAGGGCTTCAGGACGAGGTCCGCTATCTCGGTCAGGCCTATTACGATCTGGGCTTCCTCGCGCCGCCCTCCGGCATTCCGGCCAGCCTGATCGTCGTCGCGGTGTGCGCGGTAGGCTTGTGGTTCTTCCTCGAAAAAACCAGCACCGGCCGCCACATCTATGCCATCGGCGGCAATCCGCAGGCGGCGCGCGTGTCGGGGGTCAATGTCGATAAGGTTTTGATCCTGGTTTACGTCATTTCCGGCTTCATGGCCGGGCTGGGCGGACTGCTCCTGGCGGGCCGTACGGATTCAGGCTTCCCCAATGCGGGCCTGATGCTTGAACTCGACGCCATCGCGGCGGTGATTATTGGCGGCGCCTCATTCTTCGGCGGGCGCGGCACCGTGCTGGGGGTTCTGGCCGGCGTGCTCATCATGGGCCTTTTGAGGAACGGGCTCAACATCAACAATGTCAGCTCCTTCTGGCAGATGGTGCTGATCGGCGTCGTCATCATCTTCGCGGTCTGGATCGACGTGGTCCGCCGCAGGGCTTCGGTGAGGCGATAACACAGCTAGGGTTTACCACCGTTCCGGTGCGCTCCAGCCGGAACGGTCGATAATCAAATGGAGACTGGTCAAAAAGGGAGGACCACGAAATGAAAGCAATGCTTCTGGCAGGCTTGGCGCTCGGCGCAATGACCGTCGGCGCTCAGGCACAAACATACGTTCTGGGCATGAAGGGTCCGGGTGCGGGCAATCCGTTCTGGGCCGCCGTTGAAGCCGGTGCCATGGCGGCCGGCGAGGAACATGGCGTCGAAGTCATCGTCGTCGCCCCGCCCCAGGAATCCGACGTTCAGGCCCAGATCAACCAGATCGAGGATCTGATCGCCCAGGGCGTGGACGGCATCGCGCTGGCGCCCACCGATCCAAATGCGCTTGCCCCGGTGGTCGATTCCGCTATCGCGCAGGACATTCCGGTGGTGTTTGTCGACACCCGCGGCACCAATGAAGGCGTGTCCTTCATCGGCACCAACAACGAGGTCGGCGCGGCGCTGGCGGCTCAATATATGTGCGACAACCTCGAGGCCGGCTCCGACGTGGCCATTCTGCAGGGCCTCATCAGCCAGTCCACGGGTCAGGCCCGCGCCCAGGGCGCTCATGACGGGCTGACCGAATGCGGCCTCAACATCGTCGCTGAACAGCCCGCCAACTGGGACCGCGCCATGGGGCTTTCGGTCACCGAAACCATCCTGGCCGGCAATCCCAACATCAAGGGGATTTTCGCCTCCAACGACAATATGGCGCTCGGTGCCGTCGAAGCGCTCAAGCAGGCCGCCATGCTCGACAGTGTCATGGTCGTCGGCTTTGACGCCAACCCCGACGCTGCGAACTCCATTATTGCCGGTGAAATGACCGCCTCGATCGCCCAGGCGCCCGAGAATATGGGCCGGTTCGGCATCGAGTCTCTCATTGCGCTGAACAATGGGGAGACCATCGAGGAATGGGTCGATACCGGCACCGTTCTGGTCGATGCGTCCAACGCTGCCGAATACCAGTAGCAGGCCATCGGAACAAAGGTGAAAAGGCTCCAAGTGTGACAAAAGAAAAACGACGCGATGCAAATCGCGTCGTTTTGTTGCCATTATCCTTGAAACTTCACCGATATGCCGCGTATTCTAGTCTTCTTCGCGAGAGCGCGAAGGGCAAGAGCAACCTCCGGCGGTAATATGGGTTTTCTCATATTCCGCCGTCTTTTTTTGTCCGGAGCGCTTCAATGACATCTCTCGGCGTTGGCCTGATCGGAACCGGCTATATGGGCAAGTGCCATGCACTGGCCTGGAACGCGGTTGCACCTGTTTTTGGCGACATCGAGCGCCCGCGCCTCGTCCATCTCGCCGAAGCCGGTGCCGATCTCGCGGCAAAGCAGGCCAGAGCGCTGGGGTTCGAGAAATCGACGGGTGACTGGCGTGAGCTGATTGCCGACCGCGATGTCGATATCGTCTCCATCACGACGCCCAACGCCTTCCACCCCGAAATGGCCATCGCCGCGCTTGAGGCCGGCAAGCATGTCTGGTGCGAAAAGCCCATGGCGCCGGCCTTCGCCGATGCCGAGCGCATGGCCGAAGCGGCGCGAATTTCGGGCCGGGTGGCTGTGCTGGGATACAATTACATCCAGAACCCGCTCATCCGTCATATCGGCAAACTGCTGGCCGAAGGCGCCATCGGCAAGCTCCATTCGGTGCGGGTCGAAATGGACGAGGATTTCATGGCCGATCCCGCCGCGCTGTTTTCCTGGAAGAGCGAAGCGAGTTCGGGCTATGGCGCGCTCGACGATTTCGGCGTGCACCCGCTCTCGATCCTTTCGACGCTGCTTGGTCCCGCCGAACAGGTCATGGCCGATCTCGCCAAGCCCTTTCCCACCCGTCCCACCCAGGATGGCAAGGACCGCGAGGTCGAAACCTTCGACATCGCCCACATTCTCTTGCGCTTTGCGGGCGGTATATCGGGCGCGATCCAGCTTTCCCGCTCCGCCTGGGGCCGCAAGGGCCGCGTCGCCATCCAGCTTTTCGGGTCCGAAGGCACCATCGCCTACGATCAGGAGCGCATGAACGAACTCCAGATCTTCACCCGCGAGGGCAGAGCCAGCGAGCAGGGGTTCCGCACCATCCTGACCGCACCCATCCATCCGCCCTATGACAAGTTCATTCCCGCGCCGGGCCACGGGCTGGGGTTTAACGAATTGAAAATCATCGAAGCCCGCGAAGTGATGCGCGCCATCTCAGGTGAGACGGCGCACATCATCGATTTCCAAAGCGGGCTGGCCATCGAAAAGACCGTGCACGCCATCGCGCACAGCCATCGCGACGGGTGCTGGGTCAGGCTTTAGAGTGCTTCCAGGATAAGTGGGCGCCACTTATCCGGTTCGGAAGCGCGACAAGATAAAGTCTAGGCCATTTGCAGCCGGCCCGGTGCCGCCCGGCGCTCGCTCCACAAGATGAAGCTCGACGCGCCAAGGATCAAAAGCGCGCCCGGCCAGAACCATATCGCCGGTACCTGCGAAAGCACGATCCAGCCCAAAAGCGTGTTGAGCGGCAGTTTCAGATCGTCGAACGGCTGCAGATAGCTGGCGTCGGCGACCTTGTAGGCAAAGCTGAGGAAATACTGCGCCCCGGCCGTCACCAGCCCCAACAGCACGATCAGCCCCAGCGCGTCGCCCAGCGGAAGCTGGAAATCGAACCCGGTCGCCAGCCCTGCAGGCAAAGAGCCAGCTGGCAGCACGGCAATTGCGATGCCGACAAGCAGGCCGATCAAAAAGTGGTTGGGTGTAATCAGCACCAACATGTAGAGCGTCAGAGATTCAGGTTCTTCGTCGCGGCTCAGATACCGGGTGATCACCGAAACCGACCCCCAGCACAACGCCGCAAGCACGGGAAGCAGCGAGGCAAGCGTGAACTGTTCGGTTCCGATCTGTGAGACCATCATCGCGCCGATAAAGCCGGTAATCGTTGCCCCAAGCCGCTGCACCGTCAGGCGCTCGCCCAGAAACAGATTTGCTCCGAGCAGGATGAAGAACGGACCGGTCATCGACAGCGCCACCATCTGCCAGACCGGCACACCCAGCGCAAAGCCGAAAGCAAAGAACTGCACGCCCAGCGCCGAAAGCAGTGCGCGGGTCTCGTGCCAATAGGGATGGCGCGTGCGCAGCTTTGAAACTCCGATCCGCACGATCAGCGGCAGCGCGAAAAGCGTGGCGACGATATATTGCCAGAACACCACCGCGGTCGAAGGCACGCCCATCTGGTAGGTGATGATCGGCGTCAAGATGTTGGTGATGGCAAAGGTAATGCCGGCCCCAACCATGAACACGGCACCCAGAACAGGTGCGTGGGGCAAAGAGGAAATCTGGTTCATCTGTCGTCCTTTCCGTAACCAGTTTCCTCAGGGTTACGGGAGACGACACCACGAGCGCCCCGCATCCCTTAGGGGATGTCGGTGCGCGACAGGGCGCAATTCCCGTTCTCTCTCATCCGGACTATGACCGTCGGCTTCGGAGTTGCACCGAATCTGCTGACCCTCGCCAGCCTGGCGAGGCGCTCGCGGGCTTCAGTCGAAAGACTGTTACCGCCGGTGGGGACTTTCACCCCGCCCTGAGAACGTAATTCCAAAAACAAGACGCTCCATCGTGAAACGCCGATAGAAAACTTAGGCGCCTCTTGCGCGCCAATCAAGCGGGCAAAGAAAAAGGACTGTCCGATAACTCGAACAGTCCTTCCATGATACCGTCACACGGGGTGACTTGAACCGTTGGAACCGTTTGCACCAAGCGGTTCGGAGAGAAGGGTTTACTTCGCCGAGGGCTGCCTCGTCGAAATCACCTCATACCCAAAGTCACTCCCGCCTGCGCGGATCTCACTAGACATTGGATCACCTCCTTTCGCTTGGTTAAGACCATGATCATGGTGGCCTGATTTCATAACTCTGGCAACCCTGTTTTGCTCCACCGGTTCTGCACGAATGTTTGAGTGGGTTTAAGAATAAGAGGGATTCTCAAAGGTTTGTTGCTGTTCCATACTTCCCCGTCTCGAATCAGGGGCGTTCTATCCTGGAGAAATCCTTGCGTGCCAGAGACACGATTTCGGCGATGAAATCGGCCACCACCGAAACCCGCCGTATCGCCCGAACATCCTCGTGCATCACCGTCCAGTAGTTCCGCACCAGCCCCAACTGGGGCAAAACGGGCACCAGTTCACCATGTCGCTGCGCCAGAAAATCGTGCAGGATTCCGATGCCCGCACCGCCGCGAACCGCCTCGGTCTGGCCCAGCGCACTCGAAACTTCGATATCGGAGCGCCAGCCTTTCCAGATGTCGCGGGCATAATCGAGAGAGGGGGTGAAAATCAAATCCTCCACATAGCCAACCAGACTATGATCTTTCAGATCGGCCACCGTTTTTGGCAGGCCGCGTTGTTTGACATAGTCGGAAGACGCGTAAAGCCCCAGCCGGTAGTCGACCAGCTTGCGGCACACCAGCCGGCCCTCGGTCGGTCGCGCCACGGTGATCGCGATATCGGCCTCGCGCCGCGACAGCGAAAAACTGCGCGGCACCGGAACCAGCTCGATCGTGAGGCCCGGATGCCGGGCCCGCAACTGGCCCAGCCTCGGTGCCAGAAATCCCACCCCGAACCCGTCCGGCGCCCCGATCCTGACGGTGCCCGAGATCGCCGCATCGGTGCCCCCGATCACGGTTTGTGCATTGAGTGCTGCCGTCTCCATCAACTCGGCGCGCTCGAGCAGCGCTTCGCCCTCGGCGGTCAGATCGCACCCATTGGTGCGCCGCACGAAAAGCCGCGCGCCCATGGCGACTTCGAGCGCCGTTAGCCGCCGCGCCACTGTCGCGTGATTGACGCCCAGCCCCCGCGCCGCGGCCAGGATCTGTCCCTCGCGCGCAATGGCCAAAAAGACCCGAATATCGTCCCAGTTCATTTTGCTCTACGATTTTTGCACATCGAATGTGAAAACTATCACGTTGAGCTGACAATAATAGACATTCATTCTTGCGGGGACATTTTTGAGGAGCGAGCAATGAAGACCATCGGGCATTTCATCAATGGGGTCCATGCGGAGGGCAAGTCGGGCCGGTTCGCCGACATCTTCAACCCGGCAACCGGCGAGGTCTCAGCCAAAGTCGCCCTGGCCGATGCCGCCGATCTCGACGCAGCCATCGCATCGGCCGCCGCCGCGCAACCAGGCTGGGCGGCCACCAATCCCCAGCGCCGGGCGCGGGTGTTTTTCCGCTTTGTCGATCTCATCAACACCCACATGGACGAGTTGGCAGAACTGCTCTCGGCCGAGCACGGCAAGACCATCGAGGATTCAAAGGGCGATATCGTGCGCGGCATGGAGGTCGCCGAATTTGTCTGCGGCATCCCTCATCTGCAAAAGGGCGAATTCACCGAAGGGGCAGGGCCGGGGATCGACATGTATTCCATGCGCCAGCCGCTCGGTATCGGCGCGGGCATCACCCCGTTCAACTTCCCGGCCATGATCCCCATGTGGATGTTCGCGCCCGCCATCGCCGCCGGCAATGCCTTCATCCTCAAGCCCTCCGAGCGCGACCCTTCGGTCCCAATGCGGCTGGCCGAGTTGATGATCGAAGCGGGACTGCCCGCCGGTATTCTCAACGTCGTCAATGGTGACAAGACCGCCGTCGATGCCATCCTCGCCCATGATGACATTGCCGGGGTGAGCTTTGTCGGCTCGACACCCATCGCCCGCCACATCTATGCAACCGCCGCCGCCCACGGCAAGCGCGTGCAGGCGTTCGGCGGCGCCAAGAACCACATGATCATCATGCCCGACGCCGATATCGAAAAGGCCGCCGATGCGTTGATCGGCGCCGGTTACGGTTCGGCGGGTGAGCGCTGCATGGCGATTTCGGTTGCCGTTCCGGTGGGCGAGGAAACTGCTGACCGGCTGGTCGCCGCACTCGCCCCCCGCGTCGAAAGCCTCAAGATCGGTCCTTACACCGATGCGGCGACAGATCTCGGCCCGGTCATCACCAGGGCGGCGCAAGAACGCATTCTCTCTCTCATCGACAGCGGTAAGGCGCAGGGCGCCGATCTGGTTGTCGATGGTCGCGGTTTCACCTTGCAGGGCTATGAAGAGGGCTATTTCGTCGGCGGCACGCTGTTCGACCGCGTCACCCCTGAGATGGACATCTATCGCGAGGAGATTTTCGGGCCCGTACTTTCGGTCGTCCGCGCCCCGACCTACGAAGAAGCCCTGTCGCTGCCGCTCAAACACCCCTATGGCAATGGCGTTGCGATTTTCACCCGCGATGGCGATACCGCACGCGATTTCGCCTCACGCATCAATATCGGCATGGTGGGCATCAACGTGCCCATCCCCACTCCGCTCGCCTATCATTCCTTCGGCGGCTGGAAGGCCTCGGCCTTCGGCGATCTCAACCAGCACGGCACGGATTCGATAAAGTTCTGGACCCGCACCAAGACCGTCACCGCCCGTTGGCCGTCCGGGCTGAAGGAAGGCGCACAGTTTTCAATGCCGACAATGGCGTAAAAGAAAAAGGCCGCCCCCGAGGGCGGCCTTTTTAGAGTGTGGTCAGGAAAAGGTGGAGACTTTTCCGGTTCGACCGCACGACAAGGAACGGGTCAGGTCAGGATGTAACGTCTGCGATACTCGCTGGCTGCATAAATAAAGACTGCTGCGACCGCGATCCCTCCCGCGATCTGGATCCAATCCACTCCCGTCAGCATGAGCGTGGCCAGCTCCAATCCATCCCATTTCTGGCCGGCGAGCCAGTGTTGCTCGAAGTACACCTCGAAATCGAAGCCCTCGAATTTCACTTCGAACCGGTCGGTTATGAAGGACCACAAGGCGCCGTCCTGCAAAATGTTGCGCATCACGACCCGTTCAAACAGGCCGATCACTGCCGGTATGAGAAAGGCCAGCGGAATGGCCCAGCGCTTGAAGATGGTGCCCAGCAGGCCCACCCAGGCCAGGAAGGGCAGATACCAAAGCAACGTTATGGCGAACAGCACGATGGCCGAAACCATGATGTTGAGCCAGGCACTGACCGTTTCCCCGATGGTTGGCGGCGCAAAACCGCCCAGGAAATCGCTCGCGATGACGGTCGGCAGATAGGCGATGACCCCGGTGATGGCGAGGGCGAGAAGGATTGCAGCGGGAAACACCGTCAGCGAAGCTGCCACCTTGGACCCGAATATCTTGAGGTCGCTCTGCGGCATCGATTTCCAGAACAACATCGAATTGTTGCGGCTGTCGGCTGAAAACGCATCGCCATAGTAAAAGAACAGCATGATGATCAGATACACCAGCCATCCCGCTGCCCCCAGAGCGAAGGCCGCCTCGTAAAAGCGTAGCACGGTCGGCAGGGTTCCGCTGAATTCGTCCCTGAAATCGGTTCCGAACACAGCATAGAGCGCTGCCAGAGACCCAAGCGCCAGCAGCAGGGTGGGGCCGTAGATGAAGGCGCCGCGATGTTCGAGATACTCGCGTTTGATAAGCGCAATGAAGGCCTGCATCAGGCAGCTCCCGCATTATGTGTTTCACGCTGCATCAGCGCGACAAAAAGGTCCGAAAGGCTCGGGGTGGAAATCTGACCCAGCGTTGCCAGCTTTTCGCGGTCCACGCCATCAAAGATCATCGCCGTCTGTCCGAACCGGCTTTCGGTGGAGACCGGTCCCAGCGCGCGGGCGGCGTCCACATGCGCCGGATCGGAAATCACCAGCTGGCAATAGCGTGTGTTGACCGTCTCCATCTGCATATGGACGATCAATTCGCCATCGCGGATGAACATGATGTCGGACAGCATGAATTCGATCTCGTCCACCTGATGGGTGGTGATGAGCAGGGTACGCTCCTCGGTCATGTAGTCTTCGAGCAGCCGCCGGTAAAACCGCTTGCGATAGGTGATGTCGAGCCCGAGCGTCGGTTCGTCCAGGACCAGAAGCTTGGCGTCGATCGCCATGACAACAGCCAGGTGAAGCTGGGCGATCATACCCTTGGAGAGGTTCTTGATCTTGGCTTCGGGCTTGATGTCGGTGCCCGAAAGAAAATCGCGCGCCTTGTCCTGGGAAAAGTTGGGATGAATGTTGCTCAAAAGCGCAAAAAGCTCGCGCACCCGCAGAAACCGGGGCAGGGAGGCCACATCGGAAATGAACGCGACATCGTTCATCAGCGTGGCGCGGTTGGCGAAGGGATCGAGCCCCAAGACTTCGATCTTGCCCTCACACTGGGTCAGGCCCAGCAGCGCATTGAGCGTGGTCGTCTTGCCGGCACCATTGTGCCCGACCAGCCCGTAGATGCGCCCGGCCGGAATGTCGAAATCGAGCCCGTGCAAAATCTCGTTCTTGCCGAACTGCTTGCGCAGGCCACGCGCCGAAACGATTGGGTTTTCAGCGGTCATTTCTCGTCTCCATCCTTGAGCAAATCACCAGCCGAAAGCCCGAGCGCCGAAATCCGCGCCGCAATCGCCGGCCAGTCCTCTTTCAGAAATTTGTCCCGTTCATGCGCAAGCAGCGCAGCCCGCGCACCATCGGTTACATACATGCCGAGTCCCCGGCGCTTTTCGACTGTGCCCATATCCACCAGGGACTGGTAGGATTTGGTCACCGTCAATGGATTGACCGAAAGGTCGGTCGCCACTTGTCGGACAGAGGGCAGGGGGTCACCCTCATTGATCGCCCCGTTGAGGATCATCTCGATCATCCTTTGCCGGATTTGCAGAAATATCGGTTGGTCGTCGCGCCACTGGGTCATGTGTGCTTCCGTATAGTGTAATATAGAACTAACACACCGGCACACCACCGTCAACCGCCTTGTCGTGCGTCCCGGACTCCCGTAGCGTAAGCTGACAATTTCATCTCCCGGGGGACAGGATGGCTGGCGAAGCGGCACACGGGTTCGATCTTTTTCCGGTCGTCGGAATTCTGGCGGCAGGTGTCGTTGCCGTCCCCATTTTCAAGAGAATCGGACTGGGCTCCGTACTGGGCTATCTGGCCGCCGGTCTCGCCATCGGCCCGTTCGGCTTTGCCGTTGTCACCCATCCCGAGACCATTCTTCACACTGCAGAACTCGGCGTCGTGATGTTCCTGTTCGTGATCGGCCTCGAAATGCAGCCCCGGCGGCTGTGGAGCCTGCGCAAGGAAATTTTCGGGCTGGGCGTTCTTCAGGTGGGAACATGCGCCGCGCTGATGACCGGCGCTGGAATTATGATGGGCCTTCCACCAACCATCGCTCTGATTGCCGGGCTGGGCTTTGTTCTCACGTCAACCGCCATCGTCTTCCAGGTGCTCGAAGAACGCGGCGAAATCGCAACGCCTGCCGGCCAGAAAATGGTTTCCGTCCTCCTGCTCGAAGACCTCGCCATCGTTCCTCTTCTGGCTCTCGTCACCTTTATCGCGCCGCAGGCCGAAACCGTGACCATGGGCCAAAGGCTGGCCGATATCGCCATTGCCGTCGGCGCGCTGGTCGGTCTGGTGCTTGTCGGGCGTTTTTTGCTCAACCCCCTGTTTCGCATTCTCGCCAATGCTCACGCCCGCGAGGTGATGACCGCCGCTGCCCTGCTCGTCGTGCTCGGCGCAGCGCTGGCCATGGATATGAGCGGGTTGTCCATGGCTATGGGCGCCTTCCTGGCTGGCGTGCTCCTTTCGGAATCGACGTTCCGCCACCAGCTCGAAGCCGATATCGAACCGTTCCGCGGCATCCTGCTCGGCCTGTTCTTCATCGCCGTCGGCATGTCGCTCGATCTTGGCGTCATCGCCCAGAACTATCCGTTCATCATCATGGCGGTCATCGTTTATATGGCCGTCAAGTTCGCCGGCATCTACGCCATCGCCCGCCTGTTGCGCTCCAGCCATGGCGAGGCGCTGGAGCGCTCGGTGCTCATGGCGCAGGGCGGCGAGTTTGCCTTTGTCTTGTTTTCCGCCGCGCTCGGCGTGGGCATTCTCGACGCGGAAATGAACGCCATCCTGACCACCACTGTCATCATCTCGATGGTGCTCACGCCGATTGCCATCATCGGTATGAACCGCATCATGCCGCGTGAGGCGCCAAACCTTGATGGCGTCGAAATCGCCGACGGCCTGGCCGGAACGGTGCTGATCATCGGCTTTGGCCGCTTTTCCCAGATCGTCAGTCAGCCGCTTTTGGCCAAGGGGGTGGACGTCACCATCATCGACAACGACGTCGAGATGATTCGCGCGGCTGCCGAATTCGGCTTCAAGGTCTATTATGGCGATGGCACTCGCCCCGAAATCCTCCACGCTGCCGGCGCACCCACGGCCACGGCCATTCTGGTCTGCATCGACAGGCCGGCCGATGCGACGCGGATCGCCGAGCACGTCAAATCCCAATACCCGTTGGCGCAACTCTATGTCCGGGCCTTTGACCGCGAGCACGCCGTCGATCTGGTTCATCTCGGCGTCGATTACCAGATCCGCGAAATGCTCGAATCCGCCTTTGTCTTCGGCTACGAGACGCTGGTCGCGCTGGGCGTCGACGAGGGCGAAGCGGCCGACATTCTTGAAGAGGTCCGCGAGCGCGACAAGGCAAGGTTCGAACTCGATGTTGCCGGCGGTTTGCGCGAGGGCGCCGCGCTCATGCTGGGCAATGCCGAGGGCCCACGGCCCACGCCTTCATTCAAGCCCCGGCACAAGGGCGCTGCCCTCAACCCCGAGGCTGCCGAAATCCTGGAAAAAGCTCAACCGGCCGAGAGCTGACGGCGGCGTTTACCGGACAACCGTGATGCGTTCGGCGGCGCGGGTGATGCCTGTATAGAGCCAGCGCTGCGCTTCATCGCGGAACACAAAGCTCTCGTCGAACAGATAGACGCTGTCCCACTGGCTGCCCTGCGATTTGTGAACGGTCAGGCAATAGCCATAGGTGAATTCATCGTATTGCCGGCGCAACTGCCAGCTCATCTCGGCGTCCTCGCCGGTAAAAAAGCTCTGATGGGCGCGCACCTTGGTCTGCACTGACGTGCGGTCGGCCTCTTCAGGATCGATGGTCATTTCCAGCGTGCCGCCGGCGCGCTTCTTGATCGAATTGAGCGTCCAGATCTGCCCGTTGAGCAGCTTTTTCTGCGGGTTGTTCCTCAGGCATACAAGCCGGTCGCCCTTGACCGGAATGTCGGTGGGCAAGCCCTTCAATTCCCGGATGCGGTTGTTGTAATCGAGCCGTGTCTTGTTGCGCCCCACCAGCACCTGATCGGCATCGAGCACTTCGGACTGATCGACCTCGCGGCGCGAAACCACCTTGCTCTCGCCATAGGTGCCATAGTCCAGCCCGCGGCCCTCGCGGATATCGAGCGAGAGCCTGACGATCGGGTTGTCCGCCGCCTGCCGGTGAATTTCGGTCAGCATCACGTCGGGGTTCTGCGCGGTGAAAAAACCCTCGCCCTGCACCGGTGGAAGCTGGAACGGATCGCCCAGCACCAGTACCTTTGTGCCGAACGAGAGCAGATCGGTGCCCAGCACCTCATCGACCATCGAAACCTCGTCGATGACGATCAGATCGGCATCCGCCGCCGCCGATTCCGGGTCGAGCACGAAGCGCGGCTCGCCTTCCTTTTCCGAAATCCGCGTGTAGATCAAGGAGTGGATGGTCGAAGCGCCCTTGCACCCGCGCTTGCGCATCACCAGAGCCGCCTTGCCGGTAAACGCCGCGTATTTGACGGTCTTGACGTCCTGGGCCAGATGCCGGGCCAGCGTCGATTTTCCCGTTCCCGCCCAGCCGAACAGCCTAAACACCTGCGGCCCGTTCTCGGCCTTGAGCCATTTGGCGACGGCTTTGAGGGCCTCATCCTGCTGGCTGGACCAAGCGACCATTTGTGAGACACACTCCGACACAATGAGGGGAATCAGTTCCCCGCCAGTATTGCCGGGCAAACGCCGTGGCGAAACCCAAAATGTGAACAAAACGAGATTGGAGAGAGGGTCATGCAGCCCGATGATGTCCTTGAATTCTGGTTCGTCGAACATGGGCCACAGGATTGGTATTCGGGTGATCCCGAATTCGATGCCCGCTGCGCGGCAAGGCTCAGCGATATTCATGCCAAAGCGATCCGCTCCGAGCTCTGGACCTGGCGCGAAACGCCACAGGGCCGGCTGGCCGAAATCATTCTGCTCGATCAGCTCTCGCGACAATTCAACAGAGGCAGCGCAGCGGCGTTCGCATCCGACACCATGGCGCTGGCCCTGGCCCAGGAGATCGTTTCGCGCGGCCTCGACGCCGAGCTTTCCGTGCATGAAAGACTCTTCGCCTACATGCCCTACCAGCACTCGGAATCGCTGTTGATCCAGGAGGAATCGGTGCGTCTGTTCCGCTCGCTGGGTGATGATGAATATCTGCCCTATGCCATCGAGCATCACGACATCATTGCGCGCTTCGGCCGCTTCCCGCTTCGCAACACGGCTTTGGGACGAACCTCCACGCCGGAGGAGGTTGCTTATATGAAAGAGCGCGAAGGCAAGGCCTACTAGAGCGCTTCCAGAATAAGTGGGATCAAGTTAGGTCAAAAGCGCGCATCAAACCAAAGGTGCATGGGGATGGCTTTGCAGAGGGCGTACGGTATGCCGACGCTGTTTTGAGGCTCTGAAAGATGTGCGCTGCTCCAATAGCTGACCATCCCCACCGCGATGCGGTTCTGGCCGAATTGCACGCGCGGCCCGTCGAACTCGTTGCGCCCAATATGCGCGTGCGCCGTTTGGTCCTGACCGTCCCCGACCGAACGGGCGGCATGCGCAAGGCCATGGAAGAATTCCGCCGGTTCGCGGCGGACAATGGCCACGCGGTTAAGGACGATGGCAGTCGGCAGTATCAGTTCACCACCCCCGAACGCGTGGCGACCTGGGAGTTTCACACCGAATTCATCACCATCACCTGGTATTCGGCGCTGACAGATACCGAGAACTGGCCGCAAGATATCGGCCTGGACGCCGTGGGCGGAGCCGAACTGGTAGGCGCCATGCGTGTCGATCTGATGGACGAGCCCGAACTGCCCGAGCGGGTGTTCCCCTCGTTCAATCCCACAAGCCTCTGCCTTGTTGCGGTCGAACATGCCAATGCCCAACTGGCCACCGATTTCGTGCCCGACAAGGACAAGTTCATCCGTTTCGAATTTGCCGCCGGCAAGCTCTCGCCGTTGCGTCGGGCCATCACGCTGCGCCGCATTCTCGAGATCGAGACGTATCGTAACATGGCACTCCTGGCCCTGCCGTTGGCCCGTCGGGCCGGTCCGGATCTGCGGGCGGTGGAGATGGAATTGACCGATGTGATGACCGATCTTTCCGCCGTCGAATCCACCGACGCGGTCCAGGAACGACTCAAAAGCCTGCACGCGCTTGCCGTGCGCTCGGGTCAGATTTCCGAACAGCTCAACTATCGTTTCGCGGCGGCCTATGCCTATGGCGCTATTATGAAGAGCCGGCTGGAAAAATTGCGCGAAACCACCCTGGGTCAGGGCTCCTCGCTTTCGAGCTTTATCGGCAACCGGGTCGAGCCTGCATTGGCGACTTGCGAGGCCATGGACAAGCGGCTCGCTGTCCTGCTTGAAAAGCTCGAGCGGGCCGTCGAACTGCTCAACGTGCGCATCAGCCTCGACATGCAGATCCAGAACAAGTCGGTGCTCGAAACCATCGCCGAAACGTCGCGGAGCCAGTTCCGGCTACAGCACACGGTCGAAGGGCTCTCGACCATTGCCATCACCTATTATCTGATCGGCATTCTGGGCTACGCGCTTGCCGGACCGCTCGAGGCGACCGGCTGGGACAAGACGCTCGCCATCTCCATCCTCTCTCCCATCGCGCTTGTCGCCGTGTTCTTCGGCCTCCGCGCCATCCGGCGAGGGTTCGACAAGGGGGCCGGGCACTAAGTTATTTGGTTGAGCGCTTCCTTGGGGATCAACGCCCCATGGTGGCCGATGACCACCGAGGCGGTGGCGTGCCCCGCTTTGGCGGCATCCTCAGGGCTGGCACCGGCCAGACGGGCCGCCAGGTACCCGCCATTGAAGCTATCGCCGGCCCCCGTCGCATCGACAACCTCGGCGACTTTTCGTGCGCCCACGCGCCACAGTCCATCGCCCGTCACCACGAGCGCCGGATCCGCGCCATTCTTGACCACGACCTCTTCGCATCCCGCCGCCAGATAGCGCCGTGCGGTCGCGTCGTCATCCACATCATCGAAATAGGGAATTTCGTCGGCATGCGTGGGCAAAACGATGCTCGAAACCTTCGCCGCTTCCGTCAGCGCATCGACTACGCTTCTGTCGTCCGCCCATAGTGTCGGCCTGATATTGGGATCGAACGCAACCAGCGCTCCCGAGGCGCGCCGGGTGCCAATTGCCGCAATAAGCCGCGCACGGGCTTCGGGAGCAAGGATGGCCAGCGTGATGCCGGAAAAATAGATCAGTCCGGCATCGCCTAAAGCGGCCTTCAGAGCCGCTTCATCGTCGGCCAGCAACTTGGCCGCCGATGTGTCCCGCCAATAGGTGAAATGGCGGTCGCCATCGGCCTGATGGATCATGTAGAGCCCGGCCCGCTTGCCCTTGATCGTACGGATCGCGCCGGTATCAATGCCGGTCTGCCCGATAAATTCGATCATCTGTTGGGAATAAAGGTCGTCACCAACTGCCGTTGCGTAGCGGACTGTCCAGCCGTCTTTAAGGAGCGCATTGAGATAATAGGCCGTGTTGAGCGTGTCCCCGGCAAAGCCCTGCCTGTAGGTGCGATCCTCGCCCCCGCTCATTTCAATCATGGCTTCGCCGATGGATACTGCTGTCAGGCTCACGCGCGTCCTCCCCGTTTTGCGCTCCGCAATAGCCTATCCTTGCTTGGCGAGAAAGCCTTCGGGCGACATGACGAGCTGGTGGTCGATTTCCCCGATCGCCGAAAAGTCCTTGTCGGCGTAATCGATCGGCCAGAGGACCGACTGGATGGCCGCGATCCGGGCGCGCTTCTTGTCGTTGGCCCGGATCACCGTCCAGGGCGTATCGGGCGTATCGGTCGCCACGAACATCTTGTTGCGCGCCTTTGTGTATTCATCCCACTTGTTGAGTGCCTTGAGATCGACAGGAGAAAGTTTCCAGACCTTGAGCGGGTCGTGCTGGCGGGCATGAAAGCGCCTGAGCTGCATTTCCCGCCCGATCTCCAGCCAGAACTTGAACAGATGAATGCCTTCCTCGGCTATCATCCGCTCGAAGGGCGGCGCCTCGTGCAGGAAGTTTTCGGTCTGGCTCGGCGTGCAAAAGCCCATCACCGGCTCGACCACGGCGCGATTGTACCAGGAACGGTCGAACAGCACGATTTCACCGCCCGCTGGCAGATGTGTCACATAACGCTGGAAATACCATTGCGTGCGCTCGCGGTCCGAAGGAACCGGCAAAGCCACGGTGCGCGCGTTGCGCGGATTGAGATTTTCCAGGAAACGCTTGATCGTGCCGCCCTTTCCCGCCGAATCCCGTCCCTCGAACAGGGCCAGAACGCGCTCTCCGGTCTCGGCCAGATGGCGTTGGAGCTTGACCAGCTCGATCTGCAGGGCCCGCAGATGCTTTTCGTAATCCTTGGTCTTGAGCTTCTCGGTATAAGGATAGCCGCCACTGGTCAGCGCCCGATCCTTGATTGTCTCGTCGAGTTCTGGGTTTTCGAGGTCGAAGCCATCCATATAGATCAAGTCCTCTCGGGGCGCTTTGTGTAACAAATGTCATAATCGGCGGCGCTCGGCTCATCATGCCATTGTCATGCACGCGCGATATGGCCATTGTCATGATTGATGATTCATTTGCAATGAGCGCAGGACAGAGAGTGAAGACGCGACCCGCGGCGGTCCGGCCAATCGTCATGGCGTCGCCGTTCCTGGTCGGCGCCGCTGCCATTTTACTTGTCATGGCATTGGCTGCATTCGGCAGGGTCGCTCCCCTCGATTCCGGTGTGGTCATTCTGGCCATCGTTGCCATCACCGCCATTGCGACGCGCGCTTCGCGTCAATCGGATGCAGCCGATAAAGCGTCCGACGCACTTGCCGGCATCGACACCGCCGTTGAGCAGTTTTCCGACATCCTCACCGAGCCGTGCCTGATCATCAATGAAAGGGCGGTGCTGATTTACCGCAATCCAGCCGCGCTCAAGCGCTTTCCCCGCGCCAAGACGGGCGATCCCCTAGCCTTCACCCTGCGTGATCCCGACCTTGTGGAAGCCATAGACAAGGCCATCGAGACCGGGACGGCCCAGGGCACCGAACTTCACATCCCGGTTCCCAACGAAACATGGTATCGCGCCTCGGTCGTGCCCTACCGCCCCGGCGAGGACCGCAGTTTCGTGGCCATCACCCTTTACGATTTCACCGAGCAGAAGCGCACCGACCGCATGCGCGGCGATTTCATCGCCAATGCCAGCCACGAATTGCGCACCCCGCTGACGTCGCTGATGGGGTTTATCGACACCTTGCAGGGCCCCGCGGCAAAGGACGAGGCGGCGCGCAGCCGGTTCCTCGGCATCATGCGCAGCCAGTCCGAGCGCATGTCGAGCCTGATTGATGACCTGCTCTCGCTTTCGCGCATCGAGTTGCGCCAGCACGTCAAGCCCACCACCGAGGTCAATCTCAACCTGCTGCTGCGTGAGGTCGCCGAAACTCTCGAGCCCAAGATCGAAGCCGCCGAACTGGTCCTCGACCTAAAATTGCCCGAGGAACCCGTGACCATCATCGGCGATCGTCAGGAATTGTTCGAAGTGGTGGAAAACCTCGCCGACAACGCCATCAAATATGGCGGGGACGGGGGCAGGGTGGAGATAGCGCTCATTGCCAGCGCCAGCCGCTCAGGCGACCACCACGCCATTACCGTTACCGATTTCGGTGCGGGCATTGCCGAGGAACACGTGCCGCGCCTCACCGAGCGCTTCTATCGCGGAGATGCCGAAGCCAACCGCAAGAAAAAGGGCACCGGCCTGGGCCTTGCCATCGTCAAGCACATCGTTGCCCGCCACCACGGCCTGCTCTCCATCCGCTCGAAGCTGGGCGAGGGGACTCGCGTGGAAATCCTCCTGCCCCGCTGACCGCTTCTTCGTCACAAATATTATCAATGCGCCGTTTCCCACAGGGGGCGGCGCATTTTTATATTCAATATCAGCAAGTTGCGATGTCATCCAAGTGTCACAGAAATGACATAGAACCTTTAGCTGCCAGCCATAGGTTGCCCGTGTTTTCGAGATGGAGCCGCAAAGACAAATGTCCGGTTTCATCAAAACCCAAGGGGCTTATGCCCTGACGCTTCTGACACGAAGGAAGATCAGAAACATGAAAACCGCACTTTACGCCAGCGCTGCAGCAGTGGCCGTCGTTGCCGCTCTTGGCGCAACTGGCGCCCAGGCCCAGAGCCGTGACCAGATTCGCATTGTGGGCTCCTCCACTGTGTTCCCCTACACCCAGGCTGTTTCCGAGCAGTTCGCCGCGATGACCGGCGGCACGGCTCCGGTCGTTGAATCCACCGGTACCGGTGGCGGCATGCAGATTTTCTGTGGCGGCGTCGGTGTCGATCACCCCGATATCACGGGCGCTTCGCGCGCCATGACCGAATCCGAATACGAAACCTGCCTTGAAAATGGCGTCGACAGCATCACCGAAGTCCTCATTGGCTTTGATGGTCTCTCGATTGCCCATTCTCAGAACGGCCCGGACATGGACCTGACCAAGGCCCAGATCTTCCAGGCGCTGGCTGCTGAAGTTGAAGTTGATGGCGAAATCGTCGCCAACCCCTACACCAACTGGTCGGAAATCGACTCCTCGCTTCCCGACATGGAAATCACCGTCTTCGGTCCTCCCCCGACCTCGGGCACCCGCGACGCCTTCGTCGAGCTCGTCATGCTCGAAGGTTGCGAGGAATTCGAAGCGATCGCTGCTCTCGATGAAGACGCGATGGAAGAAACCTGCTCGCGCATGCGTCAGGACGGGCCTTTCGTTGAAGCCGGCGAAAACGACAATCTGATTGTCCAGCGCCTCAATGCCGACGAAAATGCCCTGGGCATCTTCGGTTATTCGTTCCTCTACGAAAACCAGGACACCCTCAAGGCTGTTGCAGTCGAAGGTGTGTTGCCTGCGCCTGAAACCATTGCCGACGCTTCCTACGGCGTTTCGCGCCCGCTGTTCTTCTACATCAAGAACGCACACCGCGGCGTTATTCCTGGCCTCGAAGAATTCGTGACTGAATATGTGTCCGAAGCTTCCTTCGGTCCGGGCGGCTACCTTGAAGAGCGCGGCCTGATCCCGCTTTCCGACGAAGAACGCGACGCAACCCGCGCTCGCGTCGAGAATGGCGAGCACTTCACGCGCTACGAATAATACCAATGTCTGGGACCGGGTTTCGACCCGGTCCCTTTCCCTTCAGGACCGCAAGGCAGGAGACACGGAAATGCTCGGCTATCTTTTCTTGGCGATCATTGTCTTCTCCCTTGCGGCCTTTTATGTCGGCCGCGGCGCCGGCAACAGATTTGCAGCGGCAAACGGCGCGGAAACCCATTCATTGCCGGGTTATCACGGTGCCTTCGTTGCCATCTGGGTTGGGGTGCCTGCCCTCGTCCTGGTGCTGCTCTGGCTCGCGTTCCAGAACAGCGTCATTGAGAGCCTGCTGGTCTCCACCCTGCCGTCGAGCCTCACTGAAGGTCTGGCCCCGGCGCGGGTGCAACTGCTCATGTCCGAAATCAAGAACGTCGCTGCTGGCGTGATCTTCGGAACCCCTGAGCAGGCCATTCTCGATGCTGCCGAAACGCTGGTGCGCTGGCAGACTATCGCCGGCTGGGCCATGGTGGTGGTCGCAGTTGCCATCATGATCATAGCGGCCTTTGTCGCCTATACGCGGCTCAATCATCGCTTCCGTGCCCGCACCAATGTCGAGTTGTTTCTGACCGGCTTCATGATCTTTTGTTCGATCGTGGCCATTCTCACCACCATTGGGATCATCGTGTCGCTGGTCTATGAGGCGATGCGGTTCTTCGCGATGGTACCGGCCCATGAATTTTTCTTCGGGCTCAACTGGGAGCCGCAGATTCCGATCCGTGAAGATCAGATCGCCGGCGCCGGTGCCTTTGGCGCGGTACCTGTTTTTCTAGGCACGCTGGTCATCGCCGCTATTGCGATGTTTGTCGCTACGCCTATCGGCATCTTCACCGCCATTTATCTGGTTGAATATGCCAACGATCGGTTCCGCAACGTGGTCAAGCCTTTGCTGGAAATCCTGGCAGGCGTTCCGACCGTGGTTTACGGCTTTTTCGCGGTTCTGACTGTTGCCCCCGCAATTCGCGAGGCGGGCAATCTCATGGGTCTGGCAACTTCACCCAATTCCGCGCTCGCTGCGGGCGGTGTGATGGGGATCATGATCATCCCCTTCATCTCGTCATTGTCGGACGACGCGTTGCGTGCCGTGCCACGCTCGTTGCGCGATGGCTCGCTGGCCATGGGCGCCACCCGCGCTGAAACCATGACAAAGGTCATGCTTCCCGCCGCGTTGCCGGGGATCATGGGCGGCGTCCTGCTGGCCCTGTCACGCGCCATCGGTGAAACGATGATCGTGGTCATGGCCGCCGGCCTGATCGCCACGCTCAATGTCAATCCCCTCGACTCGGTAACCACCGTGACCGTGCAGATCGTAACACTGCTCATCGGGGACACCGCTTTCGATAGTCCCAAGACCCTGGCCGCGTTTGCGCTCGGTCTGGTGCTCTTCATCGTGACGCTCTGTCTCAACGTCGTCGCTCTGACGATCGTGCGCAAATATCGCGAACAGTATGACTGAGGACCGCAACATGGCCGATATCGCAGCTCCCTCCGTCACAGTGATCAGCCCGGATCAAAGGGCTGCGCAACGTCGCCGCCGATACGCGGCAGAGGCGCGGTTGCGCCTCTATGGCATAGCCGCCATTTCCACGGCGATCGGGTTGCTTGGTATCCTGCTATTCACGCTGGTCCTTGGCGGCTATCAGGCCTTCACTCAAACCCATGTCCGCGTGGATTTTCCGATTTCGGCAGAATATGTCGACGCGCAGGATCTGCAGGCCAGCAACTGGCGCGCGGTTACTGCCGAAGCGATCGAAGACCTTTTCCCGGCTATTGAGGATGCAGCGACGCTGCGAACCGCGGGCCAAATCCTGACCAACAACACCCAGTTCCTTGTCCGCGACGCGGTCATGCGCAATCCTGGTGCAGTCGGTCAGACATTGACGCTGGAAATTCCGGCATCGGACCCTTACGACCAGCTCAACAAGGGTGTGATCGATCGCGACCTGCCCGAGAGCAGGCGCCGTGTATCCGACGCACAGATCGAACTGTTCGACCAGCTTGTCGAGCAGGACCGGGTGTCAAGACCGTTCAATTGGGCTCTGTTCTTCAACGCGGACAGCCGGTTCCCTGAGTTGGCCGGGTTGGCTGGGGCCATCACCGGGTCCTTCTACGCCCTGCTCGTATGTTTCGTCATCAGCTTTCCCGCTGGCATTGCTGCGGCGATCTACCTTGAGGAATTCGCGCCCAAGAACCGGGTCACCGACGTGATTGAGGTCAACATCAACAATCTGGCGGCCGTGCCTTCCATCGTCTTCGGGCTCTTGGGGTTGGCGGTCTTCCTGCAGGTTTTCGGTCTGCCCCGTTCAGCACCGCTCGTCGGCGGGTTGGTTCTCGCGCTCATGACGCTGCCCACTATCATCATCGTGACGCGCGCTTCGCTCAAATCGATCCCGCCCTCGATCCGTGAGGCGGCATTGGGGATGGGCGCATCGCGTCATCAGGTCATCATGCACCACGTTCTCCCGCTGGCTCTGCCGGGCATATTGACGGGCACGATCATCGGCCTCGCACAGGCACTCGGAGAAACCGCTCCGCTGCTGCTTATCGGTATGAACGCCTTCATCACAAGCCCTCCGGGCGGCCTGATGGAAGCCTCTACGGCCTTGCCGACTCAGATATTTATCTGGGCCGACAGCCCCGAGCGCGGGTTTGTCGCACGCACCTCCGCGGGTATTCTGGTGCTGCTGGGCTTTCTGATTGCAATGAACGCGATAGCGATATTCCTGCGGCAGCGCTTGCAGCGTACGTGGTAGAAACCAGTTAGGATAGGCAAATGGCGACTTCCGCTCCCTCCCAGACGGCTTCGGCTCATGAGACGATCAGGACACCTGATCCAGAAGGCCGGCGAACCAAGATCAGCGCTCAGGACGTCAATGTATTCTATGGCGCCAAGCAGGCACTGTTCGATGTGTCCATCGACATTCCCGAAAAGTCGGTATCGGCCTTTATCGGGCCCTCGGGGTGCGGCAAGTCCACGTTCCTGCGCTGTATCAACCGCATGAACGACACCATTGAGGGTTGCAAGGTCACCGGCAATATCGCACTCGATGGCGGCAGCCTCTACGATCCCAGCCTGGACGTGGTCGAACTGCGGGCCCGGATCGGCATGGTATTCCAGAAACCCAACCCGTTCCCCAAGTCGATCTTTGAAAACGTCGCCTACGGCCCCAAAATTCACGGTCTGGCTCGCAACAAGTCCGACCTTGAGGAAATCGTCGTCACCGCTTTGCAAAAGGCAGGACTGTTCGAAGAGGTCAAGGACCGACTTCATTCGCCCGGCACCGGGCTTTCGGGTGGTCAGCAGCAGCGACTTTGCATCGCTCGCGCCATTGCGGTCGGACCTGAAGTCATCCTGATGGACGAGCCCTGTTCGGCCCTCGACCCGATCGCGACCGCGATCATTGAGGAACTGATCGACGAACTGCGTGCCAATTACACCATCGTTATCGTCACCCACTCAATGCAGCAGGCAGCCCGCGTGTCACAAAAGACCGCGTTCTTTCATCTCGGCAAACTGATCGAAGAGGGTCCGACCGAGGAAATCTTCACCAATCCCCGCGAAAAACGCACCCAGGATTACATCACTGGCCGCATCGGGTAGGAGACCCCACGTTATGCCCAATCCTAACGACCATATCGTCACGTCCTACGAGGATGAATTGACCGAACTGGCCCGTTCGATCTCGGAAATGGGTGGGCTGGTGGAAAAGGCGATTTCCAACGCTACCGAAGCCCTGATCCGCTCGGATGCCGAACTCGCCATGGCCACCGTTGCCGCCGACAAGAAGGTCGACGCGATGCAGGCCCATATCGATGAGATGGCTGTGTCGATCATCGCCCGTCGTCAGCCCATGGCGCAGGATCTGCGCCTGGTCATCGCTTCGATCCACGTCGCCAACGATCTCGAACGCATTGGCGACATGGCCAAATCCACGGCCCGTCGCTCGACCCAGTTCGAAGGCATCGGCATGTCGGTTCAGTTCAAGAACGGGCTGCGCCACATGGGCGAACTCGTCCAGCGCCAGGTCAAGCTGGCCCTCGATGCCTTTGCCGCCCGCGACAAGGACATGGCGGTCGATGTGGTCGAGCGCGATACCGATGTCGATGCGCTCTATGTTTCCCTGTTCCGCGAACTCCTCACCTACATGATGGAAGATCCGCGCAACATCACCATGTGTACGCACCTGCTGTTCTGCGGCAAAAATCTTGAGCGGGTGGGCGACCACTCGACCAATATCGCCGAGCAGGCCTATTTCCTCGCGACCGGCAAGATGTTGACCGCCGAGGCCGAGGATTTCACGCGTGAGCAGATCAAGGGCTAGTCTATGACTCCGCAGGTTCTTGTTGTCGAAGACGAAGCCGATCTCGTCGAACTTCTGCGCTACAATCTGGAAGCTGAAGACTTTTCCGTCGCAACCGCTGAAGATGCGGAAGAGGCGATGCTGCGCATTGCCGAAAACACCCCCGACATCATCCTGCTCGACTGGATGCTGCCGGGCACGTCAGGCATCGAAATCTGCCGCCGCATCCGCGCCCGCACCGATACCGCGCGCATCCCCATCATCATGCTCACCGCGCGCGGCGAGGAAGAGGAGCGGGTGCGCGGGCTGGCCACCGGCGCCGACGATTACGTCGTCAAACCCTTCTCGCTTCCCGAGCTCATGGCCCGTATCAACGCCCTGTTGCGCCGGTCCAACCCCCAATTGATCGCCGCTATCTTAAAGGCCGGCGATATCGAACTCGACCGCACCACCCATCGCGTGCGCCGCTCGGGCAAGGAAGTTCATCTCGGGCCCACCGAATACCGCCTGCTCGAATACCTCATGGGCAATCCCGGCCGCGTTTATTCACGCGAGCAACTGCTCGATGGCGTCTGGGGCACCGATGTCTATGTCGACGAGCGCACCGTGGACGTTCATGTCGGCCGGCTGCGCAAGGCCATCAACCGCGGCCGCGCCAAGGATCCGATCCGCACCGTGCGCGGCGCGGGCTATGCGTTCGACGAAAAATTCGTCGCGAACTAGGAGCGCGGTCAGAAAAAGTTGCACACTTTTTCGGTTCGACCGCGCGACAAACTTAGAATTTGTTACAATTTTATTGATCCTGTTTGCGCTTTGTTGAGTCACATCGACAAAGCGTAAATTTTATCGCGCATTTGACTGATTTGCGCGTCGCCCCTGATTAACGCTTATTTGCTGTTTGCTTTGCACCAGCGCTTCGCGCCCGCGATAACGGGGGCGAATTTTGCAAAGCGAGCAGGTACGATGCCCAAATCAGCCATTGCGGTCAAACAAGGCCGCGCCGACCGGAAGCCCCAATCGGGCCTTCTGCCGCTCGTCCTCGACCTCGACAACACCCTGATCCGTACCGATCTGCTGCACGAGACGGTGTTCGCTTATCTCAAGCAGAACCCGTTCGGTCTGTTTGCTCTCATCGTCTGGCTGCTCAAGGGCAAAGCCCATCTCAAGCAGCAACTGGCCGGCCATGTGACCCTCGAGGTCGACGACATCCCGCTCAACGACGACGTCATCGCTTACGCAGAAGCCGAAAAGGCCAAGGGCCGCGAGATCATCCTCGCCACGGCGGCTGATAGCTTTTTGGCCATCCGCATCGCCCGCCGCTTTGCGTTCATCGACAAGACCATGGCGTCCGATGGCATCACCAATCTCAAGGGCGCCATAAAGGCCGGAAAACTGGCCGAAATGTTTCCCGATGGCTTTGTTTATGCCGGCGACAGCGGGGCCGATCTTGCCGTCTGGAAAATCGCAAAAGGCGGCGTTCTGGTCGAAACCACCGGCAGGGTGGGTCGCGCCGCTGCCCGCCTGACACAGATTGAGCACACACTAAAACGCCCCCCGCGCCTCAAGGACTGGGTCAAGCAAGCACGCCTGCATCAATGGGCCAAGAACGCACTGGTCTTCGTGCCGCTCATGCTGGGCGGCCATATGCTCGATCCCACTGCCTGGACCAGCGCGGCCATTGCGTTTCTTGCTCTGGGGATCCTCGCGTCCTCGACCTATCTGCTCAATGACCTCTGGGACATCGCGGATGACCGCCGCCACTGGTCCAAGCGCAACCGGCCGCTGGCGGCTGGCCGCATATCGATTGCGCATGCCGTCGCCGTCATGCCCGTCGCCATGATTGCCGCCTTCGCGCTCGGCGCATTGGTCAATCCCTTGGTCGTGGTAACGCTCGGCGCATATCTTGCCCTGACGGTTGCCTATTCCATGGGCATCAAACGCAAGCCCATCCTCGATGCCTTCACCCTTGCCGTGCTGTTCACCCTGCGGCTGGTGCTCGGCATCGTCGCCGTGGGCGTCATGGCTTCGCCCTGGCTTCTGGTCTTTTCCATGTTCCTGTTTGCCTCGCTCTCGTTTGCCAAGCGCAATACCGAGGTTCAGCGGATGACCGACAATGGCGGCTCGGGCAAAATCAGCGGGCGCGGATATTTCACCACCGATGCGCCCTTCATCATGGCCATGGGCGTATCGAGCGGCATCGGCTCGGTGCTGATCCTGGTTCTCTATCTCACCCAGGACGCGCTGGCTGCCGATTTCTATTCGGATTCGGTCTGGCTGTGGCTCATGCCTGCCGCGCTGTTTCTGTGGATCGGCCGCATCTGGATGCTGAGTTTTCGCGGCGAACTCAACGACGATCCTGTCGCCTTCGCCATGAAGGATCCCAAGAGCCTCATGCTTGCAGCCGGTCTGGCGCTCGGCTTTTTTCTCGCCTGGATCGGCATATGAGCCCACAAGCCTTCCTTAAACTGCCCCAGATCGTGCGCTTCCTTTTGCTCGGCGGTCTGGCGGCGGCGATCAACTGGCTGGTGCGGTTTCCCCTCTCGCTTGTTCTGCCGTTCCCCGCCGCCGTGTTCGTGGCCTATCTCATCGGCATGAGCGCCGGGTTCACGCTTTACCGCGCTTATGTGTTTCCCAATTCCCGCCAGCCCGTGCCATTGCAGGTCACATTGTTTCTCATCGTCAACGCGCTCGGAGCAGTGGTCGTCATGGCGGTTTCTCTGGCCTTGCTCCACCATCTTCTGCCTGCCATCGGCTGGAGCGTGTTGCCCGAGGCCGTGGCGCACGGCACGGCCATTGGCGTGGGGGCTGTTGCAAATTTCTTCGGCCATAAATATCTCAGCTTTCGGGTCACGCCGGATCACGCCGAAAACTTGACTTGACTGGTCTGGTTTCTGCGCGCTAGGTCCGGGCGGTATTGAAAGCGATCCGATCATGTTGCGCCGATTTTTCTCCTATTACGCGCCCTATAAGGGCCTGTTTTTCCTCGATTTCGGCTGCGCGGTCATCGTTGGCCTGCTCGAGCTGAGCTTCCCCGTCGTCGTCCAGCTTTATGTCGATCAATTGCTGCCCAGCCAGAACTGGTTCTGGATTCTCGCCGCCGCAGCGGGTCTTTTGTTCGTTTACATCCTCAATGCGGGTCTGCTCTCGGTCGTCAACTATTGGGGTCACGCCCTGGGCATCGGCATCGAGACCGACATGCGCCGCCAGGCCTTCGATCATCTGCACAAGCTCTCGTTCCGCTATTTCGACAACAAGAAAACCGGACACCTGATCACCCACGTCACCAAGGACCTCGAAGAGGTCGGCGAGATCGCCCATCACGGGCCCGAGGACGTGTTCATCGCGGTGATGACCTTCATCGGCGCCTTCATCATCATGGCGCTGATGAACCTCAAGCTCGCCGCGCTCACCCTGTTCATCGTCCCGGTTGCCGCCTTCCTGATCTTCAAATACGGAAGCGCCATGACCATGACCTGGAAGAGCCTTTATGGCCGGGTCGGCGATTTCAACCAGCGCATCGAGGAATCCATCGGCGGCGTCCGCGCCGTGCGCGCCTTTGCCAACGAGCGTCACGAACGCAAGCTGTTCGAGGGCGACAATCAGAGCTACCGCACCACCAAGCTCAAGGCCTACAAGATCATGACGGCGTCGATCTCGATGTCCTATATGGCCAAGAGTCTCGTGCAGTTGATGGTCATGCTCGCGGGCACCGCGCTCGTAATGTATGGCGAAATGACCTATGGCCAGTTCGTCGGCTTTCTGCTGCTCATCACCGTTCTGTTTCGTCCCATCGACAAGATCATCTCGGTCATCGAAAGCTATCCAAAGGGCATCGCGGGCTTCAAACGCTTCGCCGATCTGATGGACACCGAACCCGACATCGTCGATAGCCCCAGCGCAAGGAAAGTCTCCGATCTCAGGGGCGACATCGTCTTCGACAAGGTCAATTTCGCCTATTCGGACGATCGCCCGATCCTGCGCGACATCACCTTGAGCGTCAAAGCGGGCGAGACCATCGCTCTTGTCGGCCCATCCGGCGCCGGCAAGACAACCATCTGCTCGCTGCTGCCGCGCTTCTACGAAATCGATTCCGGCGCTATCACCATCGATGGCATCGACATCCGCGACATGACCCAGGATTCCCTGCGCAGCCAGATCGGCATCGTCCAGCAGGACGTCTTCATGTTCGGCACCTCGATCCGCGACAACATTGCCTATGGCCGTCTGGGCGCCACCGACGAAGAAATCATGGACGCCGCACGCAGCGCCCAGTTCGACAGCGTCATCGCCCAATTGCCTGAGGGGCTCGACACCATGATCGGCGAGCGCGGCGTCAAACTCTCGGGCGGCCAGAAGCAGCGTCTGGCCATTGCGCGGATATTCCTGAAAAACCCGCCGATCCTCATTCTCGACGAGGCGACCTCGGCCCTCGATACCGAAACCGAAATGCAGATACAGCGCGCTCTGTCAGCGCTTTCGGAAGGCCGCACCACGCTGGTCATCGCCCACCGCCTGGCCACCATCCGCAACGCGGACCGCATCGCCGTCGTCGCCGACGGCCGCATTGTGGAAGAGGGTGCTCATGATGTTCTGGTCGCAAAGGCGGGCGCCTATGCCCGCCTGCACAACGCTCAGTTTGGTGCCTGGGCGGCTGAATAGCCGACGCTCTTTCTGCTCGGTAGCCTAGGCCGTCAGCCCCAACGCCAGAAACGCCATGGTGATGAGGTTGAGCCCGATCCCGAAGGTCACAAGCAGCGCCAGCCCGCGCATGTCGCGATCACTGACGGCAAGCGCCAGCATGTAAAAAACGATGGGCAGCCAGTCGAGCGCGTAGCGTTGCACGTTGTACTGGGAGTACCCGTTCGAGTGATAGAACAGGATGGGCACCGCAATGACGAGGATCGTCGCGATCCCGATCAGCACCGGCCGGCGCATCGGGGCGAAAAACGCAAACAGCACGAACGGGCTGGCGGCCAGCAATGCAGTGCCCGAAGGGTCTAGCCCGATGGGTTCGACCATCGCATTGCCGCCGAAATCCATGTGGAAGCCCTGCACGAACAGATAGAGCGTGTTGAACAGCACATAGGCCGAAGACCACAGCCCATGCTCGGCCAGCCGGTAGTTGATCATCGACCCGCCTTCGGCAATATCGGCGCCAATCATGTAAGGGTATCCGGTCTGCATCGGATCGCCGAACCGCAGGTAATTGTAAGCAAGATAGATCAGAACCGCGACGCCTGCCGGAAGGCCCAGCTTGAGCACCCGCACGATATGGCCGCGCGAAAAGCTGATCAGCGGCTCGAACCGGTCCAGCGACAGGGCAAACAGGAACGGCAGGTAGAACACCGCCATCTGCCGGCACAAAAACGCCGCCCCGATGCACGCCCCGGCCAGGATCAAGCTCCCGCCACGCACCATCTGGTGGATGGCCAGCGAGGTGAAGGCGAACCCGATCGCCTGGGCAAAAAACCAGATGCCGTCGCCGCGAATGGTCACAAAATAGAGCGGGGTGGCAAAGGCCAGCCCCAGCAGCAGCCAGATCGCCACGTCGCGATCCACCTTCAGCCCCTCGAAGATCTGCCACCACAGCCATACCGATAGCGCAAAGGCGATGGCCGAGAGGAACACGAAGCCGGAAAAATTGACCCCGAACAGCGCCACGAAGGGCAGGGCAATGATCGCCGGGACGGGCGGAAACATCACGAAGATCTTGTCCTCGAACCGCGCGCAATCGCCGTCGAAACAGGTCGTTGTGTCCAGCCGTCCGTTCAGAAACGCTTCGGCCAGCAGCGCATAGCTGTTTGAGCCGGGATCCTCGACAATGGCGTAAAGCGCCAGTCCCCCCGCCAGCGCCAGCGCCATCAGCGCGGCAACGGCAAACAGAACGCCCATGGCGTTTATGCGGCTGAGCATGATCGTGATCCCCAAGACGTCCCTGTCTTGAGGTTTATGACAGGGGGCCGTTTAAGATTTGGTGTGGGCCACACTCCCTTTTGCCCCAAACAGCGCCATGCCCGCGCTCCAACCCAGCCACACGGCGGCCATCCAGCTCAAGATCGAAGCTACGACATATCCCAGCGCCACGGCCCATGCCCCAGACATGACCAGAAGCAAAGCCTCCAGCGAAAATGCCGAAAACGTCGTGAACCCGCCGCAGAACCCGGTAACCAGAAACCCGTTGAGAATGGGAGAGGGCATGCGCCGCACCGACCAGGCTGCAATCAGCCCGATCAAGGCCGACCCTGCGATATTGGCGGCCAGCGTACCGGCAAAAAACCAGCCGGGGACAGCCGACAATGATAGCAGCGACAGCCCGTAACGGGCCATGCTGCCCACCGCCCCGCCGCAAGCGATGGCAACAATCAGCCGCTTTTCGCTCATGGCATGGCCCCCACCGAATAGATCAGGGAAAATCCAATGACAGCGGCCGAAAAACACAAGGCAAGCGAAGCGCCGATATTGAGAAGTGCCGGGCCGCCATGCCCTTCACGCAGCAATGTCAGCGTCTGGAGCGAAAAGCTCGAAACCGTCGTGTAACCACCGCACAGCCCGACAACCAGCAGCAGCCACATTGGCTCTGTTGGCGACCCGGTCACGCCCGGCTCCATAAAGAACCCGGCGACAAGTCCAATGAGCAGGCAGCCGGTCACGTTGACGGCAAGGATGCCAAATGTTCCGTGACCCAGTTTTCGCGCGACAAACGTCGAAACAATATGTCGAATAACCGCTCCAACACCGCCGCCAAGGCCAACGAAAAAAAGAGCAAACAGGGACGTGTTCATCCCCCGACAGTGCTCCCGATTCCGCGCCTTTGTCGAGATCGGCATTGCAGGATCGCCTCGCCCCGCGTCTTTTTACCCCTCAAGCCGCTGATCGACCCCTTTGCTGCCTCGGCAAACGCCGGTGCCGATGGGCGTTGCTGTCCGCCCCCTGTCGCTCGGCAATGCTGGCGGGACCCGGATCAAATCCGGGACAGCGATCGGCGTCGGGTCACGCTCTCGGCTCGATCACCGAACACTCACCAACCCCCAGCGCGTCATCCTCGGGCTCGACCCGGGGATCCGCAGTGCGTCAGCAAGCGCAGCAGAAGTGGTGCGTGTGGCCCCTCATCGCACCCCAACCTCTTCACCGGCTGGCCCAATGCAGCGGATCCCCGGGTCAAGCCCGAGGATGACGGCTGAGAGGGCAGAGAGTCGGACGACGATCACTCCCGAGGCAATTTTGCCGTCGGCGGTTCCGGCACACTCAAAAAGAGTCTCCCGCAAGTCAAAACTTGACTTCTCCGCCCTATCTCCTAAATAGCCTCCCGTGAGGACGACCTCCCCCATAAAGGGCATTGTTTTCGGGACGACCCGAGCTTTTTAGCCATGGAGTTCCCCGATCATGCGCACCGCCTGGGATCGCGTCCGCCACGCTCTCTGCTTCGAAATTATTGGCCTCATCCTCGTCATACCGCTTGGCGCATTGGTCTTTGCAATGCCCATGCACGACATCGGCGTTGTCGGCCTCGTCTCGGCCACCATTGCGATGGCCTGGAATTATCTCTTCAATTTCGGCTTTGACGCCATCATGCTGCGCACGATCGGAACAACGCTGAAATCGGTGCGCCTGCGCATCGCCCACGCCGTGCTGTTCGAACTGGGCCTGCTGGTTGTCCTGGTGCCGTTCATCGCTTGGTATCTGGGCATCAGCCTGATCCACGCACTGGTCATGGATATATCGTTCGCCCTGTTCTACATGGGCTACGCGTTCGTCTTCAATCTGGCCTATGACCGGGTGTTTCCGCTGCCCGAATGGCGGCAGACGGCTTAGTCCTCGCCACCAGACTCCTCATCGTCATTGCGAACGATTTCGACTTTCACCCGGGTCGCAAGCGCCGCAATGGCGCCGATTGCGGCCAACCACGGCGCGGCAAGGGTCACAACCCCGCCCGCGATGGCGCCGGCGGTCAGCGGGATTTCAAGAAACACGTCCCCGCTTTCGGTCTTGATGCGCAGCGTGCGCACATTGCCTTCGGCCACCAGTTCCTTGATCCGCGCCATCAACTGGTGCCCGGCAATTTCGATCTCTTCGGTAAAGCTGCGTTCGCGCTTGTCGTCGCCATCGTCCATTGGAGGTCTCCTCGTTTCCGATGTCGCGATATTGGCCCCGAACATACTAGCGGGCATTGATCCCGATCATGTCGAACAAGCTGGCACCATCATGGAGCCGGGGGGCGTCGATGGGACTCGCGGTTCATCTCATGCAACATGGTCGCCACGACATCGTCGATCTCCACATGGGCTTCCGGGTGGCGCACCACAAGAGTTCGGGCTTCGCTTTCGATGTCGAAGGGTTTGTGGCTGGCGAGGATATCGCGCAGGCGATCGGCAATGTCCATGGCGAGCAAAAGTTTCATTCCGCCGTCTCCCTGCGCCTCAAGAGTGCGGTCAGAAAAAGTTATAGGCTTTTCCGGTTCGATCCGCACGACAAGATAAGAAGCAATAACTCCGGCTCGATCCAATCGGGCCGGGTTCAAGCTCTAGACTGGTCTTTGCCCCCGAAAGCCCGGATTAAACGCCCCTCGATTGCGGCAGTCAAGAAGACAGCATGTCGGGCCACTTGTTCTCGCGACACAAGCGGGCATTATCATTGGCTCCGCAACTGCCCCGGCCATAGCCCGGATACAAAAAAGCCCCGGACCGGGCCGGGGCTCTTGGTGCCTGAAACGCTAATCCTAGCGTTTCTTGCGGTCGATCTGATGGTAGGCGCGCCGCGAATGAAACTCGCAATAGGGTTTGCCCTCGTCGGACTCCCGGCCGCAGAAATGGAACTCGCTGCTCACCGGGTCGCCGATCGGCCATTTGCAGGTCTTTTCAGTCAATTCGAGCAGCGAGATGCGCTCCTCGACCGGAATGAAAAGTTCGGCCTTGGTGTTGGTTTCGACAACCATCTCGGCTTCGAGATCGGTCTCCATCTTGAGTGCGGTCGCGCCCATTGTCGGGGCCATTGTGCTGCGCCGCTGGCTCACCGCGCTGGCCGCTGCAGAAGCAGTGCCGCGCGAGGCCCCCGAACTCGATGATGGCCGCCGCGGTGCAGTGGGGCGCGGCGCCTTGGTGCGTGGTGCAACGCTTGCCGGTTTGGCGCGTGCCGACAGCTTCAGTCTGTGGACCTTGCCGATAACGGCGTTGCGGGTGACCCCGCCGCTCAGTTCTGCGGCGATCTGGCTTGCGCTGAGGCCTTCCATCCAAAGTTTTTTCAGGAGTGCTACGCGCTCGTCCGTCCAGCTCATCGATTGTGCTCCAGGCCGTATTCTTAAATAGAGTCCGTTCTCACGCGGACAAAATAGGTTTGACCGCCGGCATACTAACTGTCGTATGGTGATGGGGTCCGCCACACGAGATGTCGTGTTCCCAATAGCCTGATACTACACGGGCGGGAAAATCGGTGGCAAGGGCCGCAACCGACTTTCCCCGGTTTATCCCACCTGATTTTCATATCCCGGCAGCAATTGGCCATGGCTGTTGCATCGATCGCACAGCCCGTTTTCGCGCGGAGACATGCACCACCATTGTGGCAGGGATGAGTCAAGGCCCCAACGCCCGGAAAACCGGGCGCTCGATTGACTTTTGGGCGTCCGCCCAGCATAAGCGGCAGTGGTAATGCGTGCTTGGGACACCGGGCGCGCTTTTCATTTTCCGGGACCTCGTCCCGACCTCAAACTTTAACGAGAAGGCTTAGAACAATGTCTGCGCTCTATGGCACGTATGCCCGGTCCGAACTCGCCTTTGTGCGGGGCGAGGGCATGCGATTGTTCACGGACGACGGCACGGCCTATCTCGATTTCGCTGCCGGCATCGCGGTCAACGCGCTCGGCTATGGCGACAAGCACGTCGTTGATGCGCTCAAGGCGCAGGCCGACAAGGTCTGGCACACGTCCAACATCTTCACCATCCCCGAGCAGGAAAAGCTCGGCCAGCGGCTGGTGGATGCGACCTTCGCCGACAAGGTGTTCTTCACCAATTCGGGCGCCGAGGCGCTCGAATGCGCGATAAAGACAGCGCGGCACTATTTCTGGGCCAAGGGCGAAAAGGAGAGGGTCGACATTATCGGCTTTTCCGGTTCCTTCCATGGCCGGACCATCGCGACCATCGCCGCGGCGGGCAATCCAGCCTATACCGAGGGCTTTGGCCCCATGCCGGGCTACAAGCACACAAAGCCCGGCGATCTGGCTGCCGTCGAAGCGCTGATCGACGATAAAACCGCTGCAATCCTTATCGAGCCAGTCCAGGGCGAGGGCGGCGTGACCGCGTTTTCCGATGCCTATCTCAAGGGCCTCCGCGCCCTGTGCGACAAGAACGGTCTGCTGCTGATCTTCGATGAAGTCCAGTGCGGCTATGGCCGGACCGGCAAGTTCTTCGCCCATGAATGGTCCGGGGTCATCCCCGACATCATGACCGTCGCCAAGGCCATCGGCGCCGGCTTTCCGCTCGGAGCGTGTCTCGCAAAGGGAGAAGTCGCCGAAAGCATGGTGCCGGGCACCCACGGTTCGACCTATGGCGGCAACCCGCTGGCCTGCGCCGTGGGGAACGCCGTGCTCGACAGGATTCTCGCTCCCGGTTTCATCGATCATGTCGATGCAATGGGCAAGATACTGGCCCATGAGCTCCATCAGCTCATGCAGAAATTCCCCAATTTCATCACCGAAGTGCGCGGCAAGGGGCTGATCGCCGGCATCAGGATCACCCCGCCCGTGCGCGATTTCGTGGCCCGCCTGCGCGATCACAAGCTGCTCACGGTGGCCGCCAGCGACAACGTGTTGCGGCTTTTGCCGCCGCTTATCGTCAATGAGGACGAGATCAAGGAAGCCATCGGCATCATTGCCGGGGTCTTCGCCGAACTCGACGCCGAACAGGCCAGCGCCGCCCAATAACAGGGCGGCCACCCCTTTCGATTTTTCAGGATAGCTGATTATGACCGCGAGACATTTTCTCGATCTCAAGGATTTTTCCTTTGAGCAACTGCGTTCCATTCTCGATTTCGCCCATGAGCTGAAAAAGCGCCTCAAGGCCGGCGAACGTCCCCGCCTGCTCGAGGACAAGGTGCTGGCCATGATCTTTGAGCGCCAGTCCACCCGGACGCGGGTTTCCTTCGACGTCGGCATGCGCCAGCTTGGCGGGCAGACCCTCATGCTGACCGGCCAGGAAATGCAGTTAGCCCGCGAAGAAACCATCGAGGACACGGCGCGCGTGATGAGCCGCTACGTCGATGCGATCATGATCCGCATTCTAAGCCATGACGATCTGCTCGATCTGGCCGGCGCCTCGTCAATTCCCGTCATCAATGGTCTGACCCGGCGCAGCCATCCCTGCCAGGTCATGGCCGATATCCAGACCTTCGAGGAGCATCGCGGGCCGCTCGAAGGCAAGAAAGTTGCCTGGATCGGGGATTCCAACAACGTGCTCGCATCCTGGGTTCACGCTACGGCGCTGTTCGGCAACACGATGGCCATTGCCTGCCCGAAAGAATATTGGCCCGATCAGGGCTTGCTGTCCGACATCGCCGAAGTGGGCGAGGCAGTCAGCCTCGGTACCGATCCGCACGCCGCGATCGCCGATGCCGATCTGGTTATCACCGACACCTGGGTGTCGATGGGCGACACCGACGAGGGCGAGCGCCGGCGCATCTTGAAACCCTATCAGGTCAACCCCAGATTGTTTTCCCAAGCCGCGGCCGACGCGCTCTTCATGCACTGCCTGCCCGCCCACCGGGGCGACGAGGTCACCGACGAGGTGATCGACGGGCCGCAATCGGTCGTATTCGACGAAGCTGAAAACCGCCTGCACATCCAGAAGGCCATTCTTTGCTGGGCCTTTGGGATCGAAACGCTGTAACAGGGCGGATTAAGGAACACGCAATGAGCGAAAGCTCTCTCGAACAATTCGGGCTCGACCGGCCCGAGAGCGGGGACGACGTTGCCGTTCCCTTCACGCTCGAAAACCTCGACAGCCGGGGGCGCGTCGTGCGTCTGGGCGATCAGCTCGACACCATCATTGCCCGTCACGGCTATCCCGAGCCCGTGGCGCGCCTTCTGGGCGAAGCGGTGACGCTTGCGGCGCTGATCGGCACCTCGCTCAAATTCGAGGGCCGGTTCATCCTGCAGTCGCGCACTGACGGGCCCGTGAGCCTTCTGGTGGTCGATTTCGATACGCCCGATGGTCTGCGCGCCTACGCCCGCTATGACCAAGAGGCATTGACCGCGCTGGTCGAAGCCGGAACGGCCAAGCCCCAGGACCTGCTCGGCAAGGGCGTTCTGGCCCTTACGGTGGACCAAGGCGTCCATATGGACCGCTATCAGGGCATTGTCGCGCTTGAAGGTGAAAGCCTTGAAGAGGTTGCTCACACCTACTTCATGCAGTCCGAACAGATCCCCACCCGGGTCCGGCTTGCCGTTGCCGAACATTCCGAGCGCGGTCAGTCGCGCCCGTCATGGCGCGCCGGCGGCGTTCTGCTCCAGCATCTGCCCGAGCATGGCGGGGCGACGATGCCCGATCTTCCCGGCGACGGGGATTTCGACAATGACGATATGGCCGATCCCGACTTCATCGAGGACGATCACTGGACCGAGGCCAAGGCATTGCTCGATACGCTCAGCGATGCCGAACTGGCCGATCCCGGCCTTTCGTCCGAACGCCTGCTGTTCCGGCTTTACCATGAGACCGGCGTGCGGGTCTTCGAGCCCCAGCCCCTGGTCGAGCGCTGCACGTGCTCGGCAGAGCGCGTGGAGCAGATGATCAACGACTTCACGCCCGAAGACCGGGAAGAGATGGTCGTGGACGGACAGATTGAGGTCGTGTGCGAGTTCTGCTCGACCCACTACCACTTCAATCCCAACCAGTTCTGAACCGGTTGAAATCATGTGTCAAAAGGCGGCTTTTCGGGGCCGCCTTTTTTATTGGCGCGTTTGCGGGCGGACGCCAACCCTTACCGGCCTTTCCAAAAGTTCATTTGTAACAACCTGATGGCGCGCGTAAAAATTGCCGAAATGAACCCGCTTCGGCCAGTCTGGCCGTCGAATGTGTTGTTGGGCAAGGATAACGTTTTTGGAAAACCTACCCGGCTCCGGCTACCTCGCATCGTCTCAAGAAAGCGAAGATCAGCCTGAAACCGCAAAGCCCCGTGGCCGGTTCGGCCTGATGTCCGCGCTGGTTCGGCTCGGGCTGGCGGTGCTGATCCTGGGTTTGGCCATCTATTGGGCCTTTACCTGGGTTGCCCAGCGGCCCGAAGCGCCCCAGCGCATGAACCGCGAGCGAACCTTCACTGTCGAAGTCGTCGAGCCGGTCTATTCAACCCACAGCTCACCCATTACCGCCTATGGCCAGGTCGCTTCGGCGCGCTCGATCGAGCTACGTTCGCTCGTTGCCGGCCGGGTGCTCGAAATCTCGCCCGATTTTGCCGTCGGTTCTCAGGTCGAGGAAGGCGAAGTCCTCGTGAGTGTCGACCCCTTCACCTACAATGGTGCCGTGGTCGAAGCCCGCGCCGCGGTGGCCGATGCCCAGCTCTCCCTGGCTGAGGCTGAAGAGGCCTATGCCCTCGAACAAAGCGCCATCGCCGCGGCCCAGGATGCGCTCACATCGGCCCAGACCGATCTCGAGCGCGCCCGGTCCCTGCTCGAAAGCGGCGTAGCAACCCAGCAGACCGTCGACACCCGTGCGCTCACCGTTTCCGAGCGCCAGCAGGCCCTCGACCAGCGCCAATCAAATCTCGTCACCCTCAACGCGCAAATCCTGCGCCAGCGGGCGGCTATCGAGCAGGCTCGCTATGCGGTTGAATCGGCCGAACGCGATCTGGCCAACACAGAGATCACCGCACCGTTCACCGGTGTTGTCACCGCCCGCAACGTAACAGCTTCCGCCTATGTCAGCGCGAACGAAGTTGTCGCTTCGATTTACGAAAGCGATGCGCTTGAGGTGAGCTTCACCGTGTCGGACGCCAACTACGCCACATTGCGGAGCGACGGGCTGTTTGATCGCGCGATCGAAGTGTCCCGCACCACAGGCGGCAGCGCCGAGCCAATCGAGGGGCGCATCGCCCGCGTCGCACCCGAGATTGACGCTGCCACCGGCGGCGTGACGCTCTATGCCGAGCTTGACAGCGACCAGGCCGATCTCTTGCGCCCGGGAACCTTTGTCAGTGTGGAAATCGAAGGGGTGGCGCATGAAAACACCCTCCTTGTCCCCGAAACCGCGCTTTACGACGACGATCACCTCTATGTCATTCGCGCCGGCCGTATGGCGGCCATCGACGTCGAGATACTCGATCGAGACGGTTCCCAGGTGATCATTGCCGCCGATATTCCCCAAGGCGAACGCATCATCACCACGCGTCTTTCCCAGGCCGGCGAGGGCGTAGCGGTCCAGGTCGAGGGCGAGGAGCAATCGGCAGGGCCTGGTGGACCCGGCGGCCCGGGTGGAGCGGGCGGCGGCTTTGTCCGCGGACCGGGAGGCTGATATGCGTCCTTCGCCCCAGGCCTCGACCGGCGTGATTGCCGCTTTCGTGCGGCACCGCAACGCCGCCAATCTCTTTATGATCCTGTTCGTCATTTTCGGCTGGTGGGGGCTCAGCAACCTCAACCGGCAGCTGATGCCGAACACCGAAATCCGTTCGGTCCAGGTCTCCGTCAGCTGGCCCGGCGCAACGGCCGAAGATGTCGAGCGCAACGTCCTCCTGCTTATCGAGCCTGCGGTCCAGAGCGTTGATGGCGTCATCTCGATGACTTCGAACGCGCGCGAGGGGCGGGGTTCGATCACCCTCAACTTCGAGCGCACGGTCGAAATGCAGACTGCCGAACGGCTGGTCCAGACAGCCGTCTCTTCGGTCACCGGCCTGCCCGAGGGTGCTGAAACGCCGAGCGTCTCCGCGCCGCGGTTTTTCGATCCCGTCGCCGCCATCGCCATTTCCGGTCCTTTCCCCGAAGAAACCTTGCGGCGCTATGCCCGCGAAATCCGCGATGGGCTTCTGGCCGCCGGTGTCGATCGTGTCGAGTTCACGGGCTACCGCGACCGCCAGATCGTCGTCGAGGTCGACGACGCCAAGCTGCGCCAGTTGGGCCTGACGCTGGACGATCTGTCTGCGGCCCTAACGCCCAATTTTGCCGATCAGCCGTCCGGCTCGCTCACCGGAGATTTCGACGCCCAGATCCGCGCGGCGGCCAATGAGCTTTCGGCCCAGGAAATTGCGCAGACCGAGATATTGTCGTCGGCCAACGGGCAAAGCCTCACATTCGGTGACGTCGCCACGATCACCGATACCTTCGATCCTGATACTCCGCTGGGGTATATGCGCGGCGAACCGGCCATCAAGCTGCAGGTTTCACGAGCCGCCAGCGCCGATACCGTCACCACGTTCGAGGCGGTTCAGGCCTATGTCGAAGAATTGCAGCCAACCCTGCCGCAATCGCTGCAGGCTGTGGTCTTCGATGCAGCAGCCGATCAGGTCAACCAGCGGCTCGGGTTGTTGATCTCAAACGGTGTCGCCGGCTTTGTTCTCGTCCTTGTGGTTCTGTTCCTGTTTCTCGATGGCCGCATTGCCATCTGGGTGGCCATGGGCATTCCCGTCGCTATCCTGGGAACGCTCGGCGCTATGTACCTCATGGGGCTCACGCTCGACATGATCTCGATGTTCGCGCTCATGATGGTGCTCGGGATTATCGTCGATGATGCCATTGTGGTGGGCGAGCATACCGCCACGCTCTATCGTCAGGGCTTGTCGCGAACCGAGGCCGCGATACGCGCGGCAAGCGCCATGGCTGCGCCGGTCATCGCGTCCGCGCTCACCACCATCGCCGCCTTCGCCCCCATCTGGCTCATTGGCGATGTCGTGGGACAGATCGTATCGCCACTGCCCGTCGTCGTCGTTGCGGTTCTGATCGCCTCTCTGGTCGAATGCTTCTTTATCCTGCCGGGCCATCTGGCCCACGCCCTGCCGCGCGAGCGTAAGCAGGCCGGCCGTTTCAGACGGACATTTGACAAGGGTTTCGATTTCTTCCGCGATCGCCTCTTTGGCGGGCTGGCATCGATCAGCTATTCATGGCGCTATGCCACCGCCGCCATTGCCCTTGCCATAACCCTTGGAGCGGCGGGCGTTTACGGTTCGGGCGCGCTCCGCTTTGAGTTCTTTCCCACGGCAGAGGGCGAAAGTTTCAACATTTCCGCTCAGTTCCAGGCCGGAACGCCTCAGTCGGAAATGGCAACGACCATCCAGGCCATCGAAAATGCTGTCTCCGAGGTGGAAAGAGGACTGACGCCGAATGGCGAGCAGCTCATCGTCACCACCTATGCCAGCCTCGACCTTGAGGAAGGGCGGGCCGATTTCGACGTCTATCTGACCCCGTCCGAGGATCGCTCGGTGCGCACCGACACGATCACCCAGGCAATCGACGAAAACCTGCCTTCGGTCGCCGGCGTCGAAAGCATCAGCATTCGGCAATATCGCGGCGGGCCGCAGGGCTCCGCGGTCGATGTGCGTTTCGTTGGCGCCGATGCTGCAACGCTCAAACTCGCCGCCGAGGACCTCAAGGACGTGCTCGAAGGGTTCGATGAGGTCGATACCGCCTTTGACACCCTGTTTTACGGCAGCCCCGAGCTTGTCATGTCGCTCAATGCGCGTGGGACGGCACTGGGCTTTGATCTTGCATCCCTTGGGTCGCAAGTGCGCAGCGCCTTCCAGGGCGAGGACGTCGCGACCGTCGCCTCCAATGAGGATGAGATCACCGTTCGCCTCGTGCGCACCGTCGACGCCGAAGGCTCCTCGGCATTGCGCGACATGTGGGTGCGCGCGCCGAGCGGGGAATATGTCCCCCTTTCGTCCATCGTGAGCTTTTCCGAGCAGCAGGGCTTTGCCTTTATCGCCCGCGAGGAAGGCCGCACCGCTGTTTCCGTCCGCGCCTCGGTCGCCGAAGGTGTCGACCACGCCGATATTCTGGCCCGGCTCGAGGCCGATTATCTGCCGGCCATCGTCAACCGCTACGGGATTTCCTACGAGTTCGGCGGCCGCGAGGCCGAGCAGAATGCCGCCTTTGCCGATCTGGGCACGGGCATGATTGTCGCTCTGGCTGTGATGTACATCATCATCTCATGGATTTTCGCGGCCTATTTCACCCCGATTGCCGTCATGGTCATTATTCCCTTCGGCGTTGCCGGCGCCGTCTGGGGCCATTACCTGCTTGGGCATAACCTGACCATCATTTCCTTGATGGGCATGCTCGGGCTGGCGGGTATCCTGGTCAATTCCTCGATCGTTCTGATTTCCCGGATGAACGAACGTCGGGCCGAGGGTGAAGGGCTGCGCGACGCCGCGATCGGCGCGTCCAAGGATCGCCTCCGCGCCGTGCTGCTGACCTCTCTCACCACCATTGGCGGTCTGTTGCCCTTGCTGTTTGAAACCAGCCTCGTCGCCCAGATGCTCGTTCCCATGGCGCTGACCATTGTTTCGGGGCTCACGCTGGCCACCTTGCTGGTGCTGTTCCTGGTGCCTGCCGTTCTCGGCATCGGCGCCGACATCAAGGCGGTGCTGCAATGGCTGTTCCTGACCCCCAACGCGTTGACGGTCCGTGAAATGCTGGCCGGGCGGCAGCACCTGTCGCCGCCCGCCGATCCCGCCGAGTAAGTCCTCAGGCGCGCCAGAAGCGCGGCGTGAACAGCACGAGCACCATCAGCACTTCGAGCCGTCCCACAAGCATGCCGATGGTCAAAAGCCACTTGGTAACATCGGAAACGCCCGCAAAACTTCCCGCCGGCCCCAATTCGGGGCTGAGCGCGGGTCCGACATTGGAAATCGCCGTCGCCGCCGCGCCCAGCGCGTCCAGCGGTTCAAGACCCGACAGTGAAAGCAGCACCGCGAGCAAAAGGAAGCTCGAAAAATAGATAAAGACGAAACTCTGCACCGATGTCGAAACCGTATCGGGCAGCGGGCGGCCATTGTAGCGTTTGACATAGACCAGCGAGGGAAAAACGATCTCGCGAATATGCTGGTAAAGATCGCGCGCCAGCACCTGAAACCGGAAGATCTTGATGCCGCACGATGTCGAGCCGGTGCAGCCGCCAATGAACATGATGACAAAGAACAGCGATGCCGCCAGCGGTCCCCAGGCCGAAAAATCGGCCACCCCGAATCCGCTGCCCGTCATGATCGAAACCACCGAAAACAGCCCGTGCCGAAACGCTTGTTCGCCGCGAGCGATGTCACCGGCCATTTGAACAAACACCACGATCAGCGTCGCCAACCCGACGAGGTAGAGAAACAGGCGCACCTGTGAATCTCGGAACAGCTGTTTAAATGAGCCTTGCAGCATGCCCACATAAAGCACGAAGGGCAGTGCGCCCAGGATCATGAACACCACCGAAACGTAGTGGATGGCGGGCTGCTCGAATGCGCCCAGCGACGCATCGCGGGTGGAAAACCCGCCGGTGGCAACCGTGGAAAGCGAATGGGCAACAGCATCGAACGCCCCCATGCCGGCCACCCAGTAGGCGACCGCACAGGCAAAGGTCAGGATGCAATAGACAATCACCATGGCCGTGGCGATCTGGGCGGCGGCGGGAAGGATCTTGTCGGGCGTCTCGAACGCTTCGGCGCGAAACATCTGCATGCCGCCCACCCGCAACATGGGCAGAACGGCAATAGCCATCACCACAACGCCGAGCCCCCCGAACCATTGCAGCAAGCCCCGCCAGAGCAGGATACCGGGCGCGGTGGTGTCCAATGTGGTGATGACGGTCGAACCGGTGGTGGTTATTCCCGACATCGCCTCGAACATGGCGTCGGTAACGCTCAGGCCCAGATTGGACATGTAGAGCGGCAGCGCCCCGAAGATGGTGAGCACGACCCAGATCGAAACCGTCATCAGGAAGGCCTGACGCAGATTGAGTTCGGACTTGTGCCCACTCGATGAAGCCCACAGCCCCGCCCCGAAGATCATGGTGATCAGCGAGGCCGTGAGAAACACCAGCCAGTCATCATTGCCCACAACCAGATCGGCCAGGGCAGGCAGCAGCATGGCAAAACCGAGCGCCGCCGTGAGCGCGCCGATGGCCGAAAAGATCGTGCGGAAATCCATGCCCGACTGCGCTGCGCCCTATCGCTTGAAGAAGAATGAAGACTAGACCTGATCGAGACCGAACGAAAGGTCGGCAATCAGATCATCGGCATCCTCCAGCCCAACCGAAAGCCGCAGCAGGCCTTCGGTGATGTCCATCTCCACCTTCTCTTCCGGCGTGAAACGCTGATGTGTGGTCGTTGCGGGATGGGAAATGATCGATTTGGCATCGCCCAGATTGTTGGAAATCGCAATGATCGCCAGCGCATCGGCCAGGGCAAATGCAGCCTGCTTGCCGCCCTTTGGCGTCAGCGCCACCAGCGTCGAGCCGCCGCCCATCTGCCGTTTCGCCAACTCATATTGTGGATGGGAGGGATGGAAGGGATAGGAAATGGACTCGATCTTGGGGTGACCCGCCAGGAAGTCGGCGATTTTCGCCGCGTTCTCGGTCATCGCCTTGACGCGCAGCGACAAGGTCTCGAGCCCCTTGAGCAGCACCCAGGCATTGAACGGTGAGATCGAAGGGCCGGTCTGACGGATGATGGTGTGCACATCGGCTTCGATCAGCTCCTTGCTGCCCAGGATCAACCCGCCCATCGCCCGGCCCTGGCCGTCGATATGCTTGGTGGCTGAATAGGTGACCAAGTCGGCCCCCAGCTCCAGCGGCTTCTGCCAGATGGGCGTGGCAAAGACGTTGTCGACGATCAGAACGGCATTATGGGCATGGGCAATCTCGGCGACGGCCTTGATGTCCACCAGCTCAAGGGTAGGGTTGGTCGGGGTTTCGATAAACACCACCTTGGTGTTTGGCCGCATGGCGCGCGCGAAATTTTCCGGATCGCGGCCATCGACGAGCGTCGATTCAACGCCCCAGCGCGGCATATAGGTCTCGACCACGAACCGGCACCCACCGAACAAGGCGCGCGCCGCAACCACGTGGTCGCCGGCCCGAAGCTGGCTCATGACTGCGGTCGTCACTGCCGCCATGCCGGTCGCCGTCGCCCGCGCGGCTTCGGCGCCTTCGAGCAGCGCGGCCCTCTGTTGGAACATTTCCACTGTCGGGTTGGAAAAGCGCGAATAGATGTGGCCGGGCTCCTCGCCCTTGAAACGCGCTTCGGCACTCCCTGAAGTGGGATAGACGAAACCGGAATTGAAAAAGATCGCTTCTGAGGTCTCCCCATGCTGGGAGCGTTCCATGCCGCCATGCACCATCATCGTCTGCGCCTTGCGGTGCTTGTGATCGAAGAGCGGGTTGCTGGTCCTGTCCGACATGGGTCTACCTCAAACGAAAAAACCGGCGCGCGATGCGGCCGGTTCGAACTGGTCACTTTAGCAGTCTTGTTTTAGGTGGTCTGCAATCGGACCGGCCAAATCACCACCAACCGCGCCATAAACGCGGTCAGCACTGAGTTACCCCCAAATGGCGCTTGGCGTCAATCGCCTCAATTGCTAAGCCAGTCCAAAGGGTTTGCATGAGGCGCATGGGGATATGACCAACACTTGGCCAACCGGGGTGTTTTCCACCCGGCTGATCCAGAATTTGTCCGATCAGGGTGCGATCAGCGCCGGGCGGCCCTATGACCACGATCAGATCCAGCCCGCCAGCCTTGATCTGCGGTTGGGCGAAACCGCCTTTCGCGTGCGTTCGAGCTTTCTGCCCGGTCCGGGTAAGACCGTCACCGAGCGCATTGAAACGCTAAAGCTCCACGAGATCGATCTGACCAAAGGCGCGGTGCTCGAACGCGGCTGCGTCTATATCGTGCCGCTCCTCGAAAGCCTCGATCTGCCCGATGAGGTCAGCGCGTCGGCCAATCCAAAATCCTCGACGGGTCGGCTCGATATCTTCACCCGCGTCATTTCCGATGCCGCGCGCAGCTTCGACATCGTTCCCGCCGGATACAAGGGCGCGCTCTATCTCGAAATTTCCCCCCGCACCTTCCCGGTTCTGGTGCGCACCGGCTCGCGCCTGTCCCAGATGCGGTTCCGGGTCGGAGACGCGCGGCTCGACGCCGCTGGCCACAAGGCCCTGCACGCCGAACAGACGCTGGTTTTCGATCCCAACATGGATGTGGGCGAGGGGGTCTCGCTGTCGATCGATCTGATCGGCGAAGGCCGATCGGGCCTGATCGGCTTCCGCTCCAAGCGCCATACCGCAGTTGTTGATGTCGACAAAAAGAACGCGCTCGACGTCCTCGACTATTGGGACCCCTTGGTCAATCGCGGCTCGGGCGAGCTGATCCTCGACCCCGACGAATTCTATATTCTCGTCTCGCGTGAGAGCGTGCACGTTCCGCCCGACTATGCCGCCGAAATGGTGCCCTTCGATCCCCTGGTCGGTGAATTCCGCGTCCATTATGCCGGCTTTTTCGATCCCGGCTTCGGGCACTCGGCTGCCGGCGGCACCGGGTCTCGCGCTGTGCTTGAAGTCCGTAGCCGCGAAGTGCCCTTCCTTCTGGGTCACGGCCAGACCATCGGGCGGCTGATTTACGAGAAGATGGCTGAGCGCCCAAAGATGCTCTACGGCTCGGCCCTGGGATCGAACTATCAGGCCCAGAGCCTGAAACTCTCCAAGCACTTCAAACCCTATCCCTAACGAAAAAGGCCGGGGCGAACCCCGGCCTTCTCGCATTCTTGAGCGCTTTGGCGTCGCTTACGAAGCGGCGCGTGCGCCTTCGAGCCAGCCGTCGACGGCGTCGCGATTGTCTTCGATCCACTGAGCGGCCTGGGCTTCGATGTCGTCGTCGCCAGCGTTCATCGCCGCGTTCTGGGCAAAGATGTCGCCGAGCGGAATTTCAACCGCTTCAAGCAGTGCGCCAACGGCGGGGTTCTCACCCAGGAATTCCGAGTTCACGACCGGAACGATATCATTGGCCGGGAAGCCCAGCATGCACGGATCGTTCACACACCCTTCGACGCCCTCGATGGTCGCGGCATCTGCAAGGCTCATGTCGGGAAGATCGACCTCGGGAACCTCGATCCACATCACGTCTTCGCCCGGGACCAGCTCGTTGACGGTCCAGTTCGGAGTCCATGTGTAAAACAGGATGTTTTCGCCCGATTCATAGGCTGCAACCGCATCGGCCATCGAAGCGGCATAGCCGGCCTTGATGGGGTTGATGTGATCGCGCAGATCATAGGCATCGAGATGGTGTTCGATGTTGATCTCGCAGCCCCAGCCCGGAGGACAGGCGACCAGATCGGCAAGGCCGTCGCCATTGCGGTCGAACGCTTCCTTCACTTCATCACGCTTGAAATCTTCAAGCGAGGTGATGCCGAACTCTTCGATGGCCGAGGAGTTGACCAGATAGCCTTCCAGCGCGCCGCCTTCGGCGACCGCACCCACCAGTTCAGCACCCTGGCTGTATGTATCCTCATAGGTGTTGTGCAGCGGGAACCAGCCATTGACCCACAGGTCCATGTCGCCCTGAGCGACCGACTGATAGAACGGCGGGTTGTCCAGCGTGGTGATCTGGGGAACCTCATAGCCGAGCTCTTCGAGAAGCTGGCGGTAGATTTCGGCATGGAACCAGCCGGTATCCCATGTCGCCTGTGCCATGTTGACGGTAACGCCTTCGCCGGGATTGTCCTGAGCGATGGCAGCGACCGGCGCAGTGCCCAGAAGGGCAATGGCGGACAGCGATGCGAGAGTATTTTTGAGACTGAACATGATGCTTTAGTCTCCTCTTTCTTTTGGTCTTCAGATGGACGGGCAGAGCCCGTGCGAAAAGCCTGTGCGAATTGAGCTCAGGCGATAGAAGCGGCGGCACGTCATGCCGCCGCATCATGGAAGGGGCGGGTCAGCCCGCCTTCTTGGGTTCACCCAGGGGCTGCGTGCCCCGAAAGCGAATGAGGTTAACCAGCACCTGGCGCAGGGAAACCGTATTGCCGGCGTTCTTTTCGCCCAGCCCCTGCGTGATGCGGTCCAGAACGATGGCAAGGATCACGATCCCCACCCCGCCTGCTGTTGCGCCGCCTACATCGAGCCGTCCAAGGCCCGTGTTGACCACAAGGCCCAGACCGCCGGCGCCGATCAGCGCGGCAATGACCACCATCGAAAGCGCCAGCATCAACGTCTGGTTGAGACCCGCCATGATGGTGCGCAGTGCCAGCGGTATCTGCAGATCGATCAGCATTTGCCATCCGGTCGAACCGAACGCCTGCGCCGCTTCGATCAGATCGCCGCGCACATTGCGGATGCCAAGATTGGTCAGCCGGATAATAGGCGGCAGCGCAAAAATGATCGTCGCGATGATGCCCGGCGCCATGCCCACGCCGAACAGCATGACGATGGGCACGAGATAAACAAATGACGGGATCGTCTGCATGATATCGAGGATCGGCCGCACGATTTTCCAGGTCATGTTGCTGCGCGCCGCCAGAATCCCCACCGGAATACCGATCACGGCACAGAACAGCACCGATGTGATGATCATGGCCAGCGTCGTCATGGTCTCGGGCCACAGCCCGATCATGTCGATGAAGGCAAAGCCGATCAGCGTGAAAATCGCCATGCCGCGACCCGCCCATTTCCACGCTGCCAGCGCGAAAACGCCGGTTGTGAGTAGCATCGGCACGAAGTTGAAGAAGTCGTCGAGCGCATTGAGCACCATGGTGATCGGCACTTGCGCGGCGCGGAAGGCAGGCCGGAAATTGGGCACCAGCCACCCGCGTACGAAATCGTTGATCCAGTCGTCGAACGGTATGATGAGGAGATCGCCGGGACTAAACATGCGTACCCTCCTTTTGTGCTGTGGCGTCAGGGCCCGGAACCGGGGTGTCGGACGCGCCATCTTCGGGCTCACCCGAGAGCTGAGCGAAGACATCCTCAGGTTCGACGACGCCAACTAGACGGTTCTTGTCGTCGGTTACCGCGATGGGCAGACCCGCACTGGCCGAGCCGTAAAGCTCGTTAAGCTGCTGGTCGGCGTCTGCGGTGGGAAACTCGGTCAGCATCACATCTTCGAGCACCGGATTGGGCATGCCGTTGTCGAGCGTTGCCGCCGCCAGATCCTGATAGGTGACGATGCCGGCCACGTTGTTCTTGTCGTCGACCACATAGAGCGCATTGCGGTTGAGGTCTTCCATGGTCCGCATGGCGTCCTCGGCATTGTCGGTGCCCAGTTTGACCGACGCCGGATCATTGGAAACGTCTTCGGCGGTAAACACGCGCCCGCGATCGATGTCGGCCACAAAGGCCGCAACATAGTCGTCGGCCGGATTGGAAACGATCTCCTGGGCGGTACCCACCTGAACGAACATGCCGTCCTTCATGATGGCGATCTTGTCGCCCAGCAGCAGTGCTTCGTTGAGATCGTGGGTAATGAAGACAATGGTCTTTTTCAGCGTTTTCTGCAGCGCCAGCAATTCGTCCTGCATCTCGCGCCGGATCAGTGGATCGAGCGCGCCGAACGGCTCGTCCATGAGCAGCACTTCGGGGCCGGTCGCAAGCCCGCGGGCCAGCCCCACGCGCTGCTGCATGCCACCCGAAAGCTCGGACGGAAGGCTGTCGGCCCAGGCGGTAAGCCCCACCTGATCGAGAGATTTGAGCGCCCTCTCGCGCCGCTCGGCGGGTTTGACACCCTTGACCTTGAGGCCATAGGCGGCGTTGTCGGCGACGGACCAGTGGGGAAACAGCGCAAAGTGCTGGAACACCATAGTGATCTTTTCGCGCCTGATGCGACGAAGCTGGTCTTGCGAGCAGCTCGCCACGTCCTCGCCGTCGATCATGATCGAGCCCGATGTGGGCGGGATCAGACCGTTGAGCATGCGCACCAGGGTCGATTTGCCGGAGCCCGAGAGTCCCATGACAACGAAGATTTCCCCTTCGTCCACATCGAAGCTCGCATCCTGCACGCCCACCGTGGCGCCCGTCTGCTCAAGGATTTCCTCCTTGGATTTGCCCTTCTCGAGCAGGTCCAGTGCGGGGCCGGCCTTTTCGCCGAAGACCTTGAAGACGTTTCGTACCGATAACTTGACTACCATGTGCCTCCTTGTTGAAAATTCGCACGCGAAGACTGTAAATATCGCTTTGTATTCGTTCTATATCAGTTGAACACAAAAAGACACCGAGCCAGAATCGATGTAGAGGCTGGCCGGTCATCGTGCAGAGGTAGAATGTTGATATAAGATAATAGACGCGACAGAGCGCGATATCAACAGCGCTATGCCGATTTTTTGCCGCAATTGCCTTTGTGACATCATAGCGGAACCTCTGAGATCGCCGCTGGAAGCGCCAAAAGAACTGAAACGGCGATAGGATAAACTTTTTGGGAAGCCGGCGGTGCGCGGCCCATCTGGCATTGCACCCGACTTGACGGTCGCCCCGATTTGCAGCAAACAGGCACTCGCTAAGCGCCCAGGCGCGCGGGTGTAGCTCAATGGTAGAGCAGAAGCTTCCCAAGCTTACGACGAGGGTTCGATTCCCTTCACCCGCTCCATTTTCGCTCCCTAATGGCCAGCCTCATTTTGCTTCGGGCCAAGGATCTCAAGAAAAAGAACCCCGGCAACTGCGCAAGCGCAGAGCCCGGGCCGCGCGAGCGGTGGCGCGCATTGCGCCAAGTGAGCCTGGCACCTCACCGATGGGGCCAAATTGCCGATAGGCATGGCGTTGCGGTGACCGACCTCAGAACCGCCGCCGCAACAAGTGGAAGACCCGAGGTCGGCTGGTGAGATACTTGCTTCAAATTCCCGGGCTAACCCGCGTCAATGCATTTACACTTGGCCCCAGATTGCTTCCGCAGTCCGCACCACCAGGTCGAGCTTGCGCCTTTGGTCGTCCATGGTGATGGAATTGCCTTCCTCGGTGGATGCAAAACCGCATTGCGGAGCGATGCCCAACTGCTCGATATCGGCGTATTCGCTCGCTGCCTCGAACTTGCGCTTGAGGTCGTCGATATCCTCGAGCTCCGCCGTTTTGGTGGTGATGAAGCCGGGCAATACGCGCTTCTTGCCTTTGGGCAAAAGGCGCAGCGGCTCAAGCCCGCCAGCCCGCTCCGTATCATATTCCATGAAATAGATATCGACATCGGTCTGGTTGAAGATAGCGTCCGCCGCCGGGTCATAAGCGCCTTCAGCCACCCAGGTGGATTTGAAATTGCCGCGGCACATATGCATGCCGATCAGCATGTCCTCGGGGCGGTCCGCGATGGCGTCGTGCATCATCTTGGCATAGCGCCCGATCAGCCAATCGGGGTCCTCGCCCTTGGCCTTGCGCTCGGCACGGATCTTGGGGTCGCAAAGATAGGCAAAAAAGATATCGTCCATCTGCAGATACCGGCAGCCGGCGTCATAGAAGGCCTTTACAGCGGCTTTGTAGGTCGCGGTGATGTCCTCGAAATAAGCCTCGGCGTCGTGCTTGTAGTCCTGGACCGCGATGTCCTCCTCGGCAATGCGGAAATGGATCGCGCTGGGGCCGGGAATGGAGATCTTCGGCGTAACGGTGGTATTGGCGGCGACGAACTTGAAATGGTCCAGCATGGGGTGGTCTGCCGGAAAGCTCAGCCTGTCGGTGATCACCGGCACGTCGGCCTTGGTGGCCACGCCATGAAACTGGATGCCGCCGCCCTCACGCTCGATGATGTCGAGCCCATTGAGCATGCCCATGAAATCGAAATGCCACCAGGCGCGGCGGAATTCGCCATCGGTCACCGCCTTGAGGCCGGCATCTTCCTGCATGCGGATGACGTCGCGGATTGCCTCGTCCTCGATGGCGCGCAATTCATCGGCTCCCATGCCGTTCTTTTTTGCGCGCGCCTCGCGGGCCGCCTTGATGCTATCGGGGCGCAGGAAACTGCCGACGACGTCGGCGCGATAGGGCGGCTTGGCGAGTGCCATGAGTAACTCCTCCTTGGGGCTGGTTAAGGTCAGGCTAGGGCCGAACGGCGCGCAAGACAACACCGTGGTGATATTGCGCGTCAGCGCTCAGGCCCGCGGGTTCAATCTGAACGGTACCTCGGCATACCCGTCCTTTCGAATGCGCTCTTCGACCCGGGCTGTCGGCCCGCCAAGTGAAACATCGCTGGCATCCATCTCGGCATAATAGGTCCACTCGAGATGCTGCAGGCTGTTGGGAATTGCCGCCTCCGGCGCACGGGGCAGCGCCAATAACGTGGCTTTGTGGCCCGGATTGTCGGCTGCCTTGGACATGAACACCATCACTTGCATGCATCACCTCATCCGCGTCGATCTTCCCCCGGCACCGATGCACCCGGAAAGGCCGCGCCTGACGGCGAGTGAATCCCAAGGGAGCTGGCTTGTCCAGCGGGCAAGGGTGGAGCAGGGGCAAGCCTCCTGGTGTCCGACCTATTTGCGAAACCCCGACATCGGTGTTCGAGCCGGCTGTGTGTCGATTTTTCTAAATGCCGAAAGGGAACGGGAATAGGAGCAACATCGTTGGCGACATGATGGGCCCCGGGCTGTGCGCGGGGAAAAGGCTCAAGCGGGGAGGAGGGGGCACTGACACCTTTGGCTCACCACATGTTGACGCACATCATCGTCATGAACCTGCTGGTGCCGGCGGTGCTGTTTGGCATTCCCACACGATGGATCAGAGGGATCTGGCGATACTGGCCATATGCGACGACTGCCCAGTTGGCGCTGCTTTGGGGCTGGCACAGCCCGCCGGTACTCGATGCCGCCATGGGCTCACAGGCCCTGACGGCCGCCATGCATCTCACTCTCGCTTTTGCAGCGGCAGGATTTTGGGCGGCCATCATCGATATGCCCGCCACCGGCCGCTGGCGATCGATCTTTGCCCTGCTGATCACCGGCAAGCTTTTCTGCCTTTTGGGCGTGCTCCTGGTCTTCGCCCCGCGCTCTCTTTACGGTGCCATGGGGGCCCATGGCGATGGCGCCGCAATGCTCTCCCCGCTCGCGGACCAGCAGTTGGCCGGGCTGATCATGGTAGCCGCGTGCCCGCTCACCTATGTGCTGGCCGGTATCTGGATTGCCGCGCGCTGGTTTCTTGCGCTTGAGGCGCAGGGGCGCATGAATGCCTGAGCGGACAGGGGACGACGACGTGGTTATGGTGCGTCGGCTGACCCGCTGGCAGCGGCTGGGCATGGCGGCGCTGTTTTTGATGGGCGTATTCGTGGTTGGCGCCGCTGTGTTTGTCTGGACCGGTTATTACAATATCAGTGCCAAGAGCGAGCACTGGGACTTCACCACTGAAATTCTCCAGACCGTGCGCGATCAGTCGATCCGTGCCAGAGCCGATTCCATCGCTGTGCCCGATCTCGACGATCCCGCAATGATCGCTTTGGGGCGTGAGCACTATCGCGGCGGATGCGCAAGCTGTCACGGATTGCCCGGCGAGGAGCGCAATCCTGTGGCGCGCGCCATGCTGCCTGATCCTCCCGACCTGGCCTATGCCTTTGAGCGCTACGAACCCGGCGCCCTGTTCTGGTTGATCGACAACGGCATCAAATACACCGGGATGCCGTCCTGGCCCGGGACAGGACGCCAGGACGAAGTCTGGCCGATGGTTGCCTATCTTAAATCGGTGCACGATGAGATTGCACCCGGCACCGTGCTTGATGACACGAGTTCGGATGGCGAGCCGATCGATACCTATGGCTTTCAGGTGCTCGACGAATGCAGCCGCTGCCATGGCGACGCCCAGACCGGGCCGGTCAGCGACCGCGTGCCCTCCCTTTCCGGACAGCCACCCGATTATCTCGAACGCGCCCTGCGCGAGTACCGCGCCGGCCTGCGTGAAAGCGGCTATATGGAACCGGCAGCTTTTGCCCTCACCGACCAGGCCATATCCCGGTTCGCAACGCTTTATTCCCAATATCCATCCCGGTCCGCTGATACCGAATTTGATCCCGACCAGGTTGCACGCGGCGCTGAAATCGCCATGAACGGCGTGCCGGAAGACGATGTGCCCGCCTGTACCAGTTGCCATGGAAACGGCAATCCGCAATTTCCAAACCTGGCCGGACAGTCGCAGACCTATCTCGAAGGGCAACTCGAACTCTGGCGCAACGGCGGGCGCGATACCACGCCCTATGGGCAGATCATGGCCGTGATCGGCCGGAACCTGACCCCGAGCCAGATCGAAGATGTCAGTGCCTTTTTCGCCAGCCTCGAGCAACCGGCATCCGGAGGTGGCCAGTGAACCGGACTGCCTCGCTTCTAGCCTGCATCATTGTGGTTTTTCTGGCCGGATGCTCCTCCATGCAGTCGGCTCTGCACCCCACAGGCGCGGAAGCCGGGCGGGTCGCGTCCCTGTTCTGGATCATGACGATCGGCGGCGCCCTGATCATGGCCATGGTGGTCGTTGCCGCCGCCCTGGCCATTTATGGTGGCAGGCTGCGCGGAACGCTTTCCAGCGAGCGGTTCGTTGTCGTGATGGGACTGGCCTTCCCTGTCGTCGTGCTCACCGCGCTCCTGATCTATGGTTTCGCTCTGATGCGGGCCGGTGAGCCCCAGCAAGCCAATCCCGACGGCCTGCGGGTCGAAATCGCCGGTGAACTCTGGTGGTGGCGGGTAACCTATGTAACTCCGGACGGACGCCGGGTGAGTTCGGCCAATGAGCTGCACCTGCCGGTCGGCCAGCCGGTCGAAATCGCTCTCACCAGCACCAATGTCATTCATTCCTTCTGGGCGCCTCAACTGGCTGGCAAGCTCGACATGATCCCCGGGCGCACCAACACACTGACCGTCACCGCGAAAGAGGAGGGGATAAGCCGGGGGCAATGCGCTGAATATTGCGGCGGCGCCCATGCGCTGATGGCATTCCATCTCGTGGCGCAATCACCTGAGGATTTCGATGCGTGGCTTGAAGCCGAGGCCAGCGCCGCGGTCGAGCCGCAAACCGAAATGGCCAGCGAGGGACAGGCCCTTTTCACCCAGACCGGATGCGGAGCGTGTCACGCCGTACGCGGGACCCAGGCGCGCGGCACGATCGGCCCCGACCTCACCCATGTGGGCAGCCGCCATTCGCTGGCGGCGGCGACCTTGCCCAATACCGCGCAAGCCTTCGCGCAATGGATCGACGACAACCAGCACATCAAGCCGGACAACAAGATGCCCAGTTACGAAATTCTGTCCGAGAGCCAGATCGACGCCCTTGCGACCTATCTTGAAGGGCTCCAGTGATGGTCGATTTTTCGGGATTTTCCATCTGGATCAATCTGGCGATCTTTGCGGTCGCCGCCGTCGTGGTCTGGCTGGCCGGTGCAAGGATCACCCGCTATTCCAATGCCATAAGCGAGAAGACTGGCATCGGTCAGGCTGCTATCGGCCTGTTGCTCTTGGCCGGCGTCACGTCTCTCCCTGAAATCGGCGTGACCGTCACCTCGGCCGCCACAGGCGCCTCGGCAATGGCCGTCAACAACCTGTTCGGCTCGATTGCGGCACAGGTGGTTGTCCTGGTGATCGTCGATCTGGTCATCGGGCGCAGGGCACTCACCTCTTCGATACCCGACCCCATGGTCATCCTGCAGGGTGGGCTGAACGTGCTGCTAATCACCATTGTTGCGGCAGGGATGGTGGTGGGCGACTTCCCCATTCTCGGCATTGGCGCCTGGGCTTGGATCTGCGGGGCTGCATACGCCTTCGCCGTCTATATCCTGGCCAATTCGCAAGGGCGGAAATCCTGGGTTGCGGCTCAGGCCGGACACGTTGACGACAGGCTGCTCGAGCAGCAGGCCGCCGCGGAAAAAAAGGCGAGCAAACGCCACGGCCAGCATTCCCTGCGCGGGCTCGTCTGGCGAACCGCCGGCCTTGCGCTGGTCATTCTGGTCGCCGGCTATCTGCTTGCGCGGACCGGTGATGCACTGGCCAGTCAGACGGGGCTGGGCGGCGGTGCAGTGGGCTTCATTCTCTTGGCCTTTGGAACATCGCTGCCCGAGCTTTCAACGACGGTAACGGCGGCCAGGGAGGGCCTTTATACGCTCGCTGTGTCCGACATCCTTGGCACCAATCTGATCAATGTCGGGCTGGTCTTTGTGGTCGACCTCGTCGCACAAGGCGAGCCGGTTCTCTCCCAGGCCGATACATTTACCATCTTCGGCACGTTGTTGGGCATCGCGGTCACCTCCCTGTTCGTGATCGGGATGGCCGAGCGCCAAGACAAGACCGTCCTGCGCATGGGGCTGGATTCGGCCGCCGTGTTTGTCTGTTACGCGGCGGGCCTCGTCGTGATGTTTTTCCTGCGGTGAGCCATGAGTGATCGATTGGAACAATTGCCCAACAAGGGCCCCCGCCCCGAAAGCGAGCTTGAAGACCTCAAGCGCATCTGGGCGACGCCCAAAGGCTGGCGACTGCCCACGGCGGTCAACAACACCGTGATCGGCACGCTCTATATCGGGGTGGCGTTCCTGTTTTTCATACTGGCGGGCATCCTGGCGTTGGTGATGCGCACCCAGCTGGCGGTGGGCGACAACACGCTGGTCAACCAGGACCTCTACAATCAGCTCTTTACCGTCCACGGCACGACGATGATGTTCCTGTTCGCCGTCCCGGCCGTGGAAGCGCTCGGTGTTTTGTTGTTGCCGCAAATGCTGGCCGCGCGAGACCTGCCGTTCCCCCGTCTGTCGGCCTTTGCCATCTGGGCCTATGTCATTGGCGGTCTGGTGTTCTTTTCGACCATCCTTTACGACCTCGCCCCCAGAGGCGGATGGTTCATGTATCCGCCAAACACCCTGCCCGAATTTTCGCCCGGCAACGCCGAAGATTTCTGGCTCCTGGGCATCGGGTTCATCGAGATTTCGGCCATTGCCGGGGCAATAGAAATCATCGTCGGCGTGCTGCGCACCCGACCGCCCGGCATGACGCTGGCCAAGATGCCGATCTTTTGCTGGGCCATGCTGATCTTTGCGGCGATGATCGTCTTTGCCTTCCCGGCGGTCATCCTCGCCACCATGCTGCTCGAGATCGAACGCGCCTTCGGCTGGCCGTTCTTTTCGGCCGAACTCGGTGGCGATTCCCTGCTTTGGCAGCACCTGTTCTGGTTCTTCGGTCACCCGGAGGTTTACATCATCTTCCTGCCCGCTGCCGGACTGGTGTCCATGATGATTCCCACGATGGCCCAGACGCCGCTGGTCGGTTACCGGCTCATCGTCGTGGCCCTGATCGCCACCGGTTTCTTTTCGTTCGGTCTGTGGGTGCACCACATGTTCACGACCGGAATTCCGGGGCTGAGCCTTGCCTTCTTTTCAGCGGCCAGCATGGCGGTCGCCATCCCATCGGGCATTCAGGTCTTCTCCTGGATCGCCACCATGGCGGCAGGCCGCAAGCGGTTCCGCCTCAACGTGCCCTCATTGTTCATCCTGGGCTTTCTGTTCATCTTCACACTGGGCGGGCTGACCGGGGTCATGGTTGCCGTCGTGCCCTTCGATTTCCAGGCCCATGACAGCTATTTCGTCGTCGCCCATTTCCATTATGTGCTTGTCGGCGGCATGGTCTTCCCCCTGTTTGCGACCTTCTATTACTGGGCGCCGATCGTGAGCAGGAACATGCTGTCGGAACGGCTTGGCACATGGGCGTTCTGGCTGATGTTCATCGGCTTTAACGTCACCTTCTTTCCCATGCACATAACCGGCCTTGCCGGCATGCCACGGCGCGTTTGGACCTATCCCTCCAATCTGGGCTGGGATGTGCTCAACATGATCTCGACGGTCGGAGCCTTCACGATCGCGGCGGGCGTTCTGGTGTTCGTCATCGACCTCATCCGCAATTTCCGTATTGGCAATGGCGGGCCGGAAAACCCCTGGGGCGCCGGGACGCTCGAATTCCTGCCCAATGATGTCTATGCCATGCGCTCGATTCCGCACGTGACCAGCCGCGAGCCGGTCTGGGACAATCCCGACCTGCCCAGGGAGGTCGATGAAGGCCTCCATTACCTCCCCAACGCTCCGACCGGGGGCCGCGAAACCCTTGTCACCTCGGCTGTCGATGCCAGGCCGCAATACGTCTTGCAGATGCCCGGACCGGGCTGGTCGCAACTGGCGGCGGCGGCCATGACGGCGGCCTTCTTCCTGCTTCTGACCATCAAGCAGGTCGAGATCGCGCTGGCCTGCGGTGTGCTTGCCATCGCCGCCTGCCTTGTCTGGACCTGGCAACTCGACAGGCCCGGCATCGGCAAGGTCGATATCGGTGGCGGCATCAGGGCGCCGACCTATGTCACCGGTCCGCTGTCTCACAGTTGGTGGGCCATGGTCGTCCTGATGCTGGTCTCGGCCTCGCTCTATGTGTCCTACATCTTTTCCTATCTCTATCTCTGGACGGTCTCACCCGACGTCTGGGCGCCGGTCGGCTCACCCGCGCCGCCATCCCTTCTCTTGCCCTTGGGCAGCGCTTTGTTGTTTGTCGGCGGGGCCGCGGTTCTGGCCTGGGCCGGCCGGGCGATCCCCCGCGAGGGCCGGCGCAGCGTTCCGGTTGTCGCCGCGATGGTCCTGGCCGCCTTGGCCATGGCCGGCGCGGTGGGGCTCGAGATTTGGGGGCACATGCTGACCGGGCTGGATCCGACCGCATCGTCTTATGGCGCCATGGTCTATATGGCGCCGATCCTGACCGGCCAGGCCGGCGCGGCGGCCATCATCATGTGCCTGTTCGCCGCGGCGCGGCACATCACCGGCCAGCTCGACAGCGTCCGTCGCGTAACATTCGATAACGCCGCGCTTCTCTACTATTACACCGTGGGGCAGGGGCTCGTCGGGCTGTTGCTGATCCACGGTTTCCCGCGCCTGATTGGATAGGGCCATGAGTGACGTATCCTCATCCCGGCGTATGGTCGCCACGCTGTTATTTCTGATATTCGGCCCGATCTGCTGGGCGCTCCAGCTGACCGCCATGTATGGCGGTCAATCGGCTCTGTGCGCCTTAGGCAGTGTCGATCAGGGCATCGTCAGCGCCTGGGTTCTGGCCGTCAGCGTGCTGGCCGGCCTCGCCTGCTGTGCTGGCATTGTCTGGACAGCGCCGACCTATGCGCTTTTTACCGGCACGCGTGCCGAAAGCGAACAGTGGAATTTTCTGGCTTTCGTGATGCGGGCCCTCTCGGCACTATCGCTTTTGGCGATCGCCTATGCTGGGATCGGCACCCTCATGCTGCCCGCGTGCGGGGCGCTCAGATAGGGGCGAAAGGGTGGTCCACCGCCTGCCGCCAGGCCTTGGCGTAGAGCGCCATCTGGCCCGCATTGGCGGCCGGGGGCAGGGCGGTGTAATCGAGATTTGGCCGCGCCTGCGGCCCTAGCGTCAGAAGGGCGGCGCCAATGCTGGTGCCGGTCGCGTTGCCGGCATTGGCGATGACCGGGCGACCGGTCGCCGCTCCCAGCATGTCGAGATAGGACCGGTTGCGCCCAAAAGGCCCCTCGACGATCACCGGACCTCTGGCGCCGGCCAGCGCGAGGCATTCCGCCGTCATCAGGGCGAGATAGAACGAGACGACACAATGGCGTGTCGCCGCATCGAGGTCATCGGACGGCAGGCTCCAGCGTGCAATGCTTTGCGGAAACGGCCCCGACCCGGTCTGCACGGACGGCAGCAGCACGATCCGATCGCGCAGGACCCGCTCGGTCACCGCATCTTCGGGCTCGCAGATTTCCCCGCCCGTCAGCAGCGAAAACTCCCGCCCGCCCATGAATCGCGCCGATGGCACCGTCCGTCCCAGCGCATCGATATTGGCAAGGCAATCGCGCGTTTCATCGAGCCCGTCGAGCGCCCCGCCGGGCGCGCATACCACAACCCAGGTGCCCGTGGAGACGACGGCGAAAGGCGGTTGGGTCGTCAGCACATGAGGCAGCAGCGAAGCGTTGGAATCGTGAATGCCGCAATGGATCGGCACCTCGTCGCCCAGCCCCAGCTCTTTTGCCAAAACCGGCCTGACAGTGCCCAGCACGTCAAATGCCGACCGAAGGGGCGGGAACTTGTCGCGGATGCCCATGGCATCGACCAGCGAGGAAAAATCGCCGCGCTCAAAATCCCACAATCCCGTGTGGCAGCCCAGCGAGGTCAGTTCCGATGCGGCCGCGCCCGTCAGGCGATGAGCCCAATATTGCGGATAGGTCAAAATGGCGGACGTGCGCGCAACGGCCTGTGGCCAATGGCGCTGCAAATGGAAAAGCTGGGCCCCCAGATTGAGCCCCGCCGGCAGCCTGGGGGTAAGCGTTTCGGCAAATGGTGGCGCGATAACGTCATAATCTCCGCGGTCGCCGTCCGGCCCGTCATGCTCATAATCGAGAACCGGCAGCGTCAGCTCCCCCGCCTCGTCGACAAGCGCCGCCGTCGCGCCATGGGTGGTGATCGTCAGCGCGCTCAATCGGTATCGGGCATTGAACTCGGCTATCGCCGATTTCAGAAAATCCCATATGCCCTCGATATCGAAGTGCGGATAGGGCGGGCTCTCAATGACGGTATTGGGACGTGTACGGACAGCGATTTCGCGCAGCGTTTCGGTATCGACCACGGCAAACTTGGCGTTGGTCTTGCCGATATCGATGACGCCGACATGGCTCATGGACGCGCGAGCCTGTTGCGGATCCGACCGATGACGATTGGCATCGCGATGACGATGATCAGCATGGCGCCGGTGAAAATCGACATCACGATCCCCGGAACGTTCAGCAGCCCTAGCCCGAAGGTCACCAGCCCCATCACGAACCCGGCAATCACCACGCCCAATATGCTTCCCGCTCCACCCAGGATCGAGATGCCGCCAAGCACCGCGATGGTCACAACCTCAAGCTCCCAGGCAAAGGCGATCGAGGGACGCGTCGATCCCAGCCGCGAGGTCAAAAGGATCGCGGCGAGCCCGGCCATGGCGCCCGTGAGCATGAAAAGGATGAACTTGACCCGCTGCACGCGGATTCCCGAGAACCGGGCGGCGAGATTGTTGTTGCCGATGGCATAGACCGAGCGCCCGAAACTGGTGCGGTGCAGCAGCACGTAGAAGATGACGGCCATGATCAGGAACAGGACGATCTCGAACGAGATGACCCAATAGACATAGCCCTGTCCGAAAAACGAAAAACCGGCGGGATAGCCGGTATAGGCCTGATCGCCCAAAACGATATAGGCGATGCCGCGGAACAGGCTCATCGTGCCAATGGTGACCACGATCGAGGGCAGCTTGAGCCCGGCCACCAATATGCCATTGAACATGCCGCACAAAACGCCCACGCCAAGCCCGATCACCACGAGTTCGGGCACACCGGCCCCGACCTGAGCGGCGGCGCCCATCGCCGTCGAGGCAAGGGCCAGAATGCCGGCAACCGAAAGGTCGATCTCGCCCGAAATGATCACCATCGCCATGGCGAGGGCGATGATGCCGCGTTCGGTGAAGTTGAACGTGGCGTCCGAAAGGCTCCAGGGCGAAAGAAAATAGGGCGTCGCAAAGCTGTTGAAGACAAAGATGGCCACGGCAACGAGCAGCAACAGAAATTCCCAGCTTTTGAGCGCACTCAGAAGCGGGCTGTCGAGCCGGTCGGGGATGGAACGGGGGGAGGGGGCGGAGGTGCTCATGAATGGGCCTCGGCTTTGCGCAGGATGATCCGGCCCTTCTTGCGTTCGGCGCGGGCGTTGAAGATGACGGCAATGATGATGACGGCGCCCGAAATGGCCATCTGGGCGAACGGTGAAACCCCGATCACCGGAAGGGCGTTCTTGACCACGCCCAAAAACAGCGCCCCGAGCACCGCACCACCCACGGTGCCGATGCCACCGGCAATCGAAATGCCCCCGATCACACAGGCCGCAACCACCTCGAGCTCGAACCCTCCGGCGATATCGGTATAGGCGACCGCATAGCGCGCCACCCAAAGATACCCGGCCAGGCCGGCAACCATGCCCGATATGACGAACGCAAAAAACCGGCTGCGGCCCACATCGATGCCGGCATAGACCGACGCGGTGGGATTGACCCCCACGGCATAAAGCGCGCGGCCCAGCGGCGTGCGGGTCATGAGCACGAAAAACACGGCAATCACGGCAATGGCGAACCAGGAAAATACCGGCATGCCTATGAGCGTTGCGCGCGGAAAGGCCTTGAAGGCTTCAGACATCTGGTGCGCGTTGACCCATTGGCCCGAGGAAAGAAGGAAGATCGAACCCCGAAAGATGGTCATGGTGCCCAGTGTCACGACGATCGAGGGCATGTCGAGTTTCCACACCAAAATGCCGTTGAACGCGCCCAGCGCTGCGCCTGCCATGATGCCGATGGCAATCAGCGCTGGCACCGGCAGGTCGGGAAAAATCATGTTGAGCATGGCCACGATCATCCCGCACAGCGCCAGATTGGCGGCAATCGAAAGATCGATGCAGCGGGTAAGGATCACCACCATCTGCCCCAGCGCCAGGATGATCAGGATGGAGGTGTCGTCAAACACCCGCACCAGATTAACCGGGGCGATAAAGCCGGGAAACCGCACGGTGATCAGGGCGATCAGCACCGCGATGGCGCCCAAGAGAATGAATTCGCGATGTTTGAGTACATAGGCCAAATTCAGTGATCCTCAATTCCGGCTGCGGTCCGCACCAGTGTTTCCGCATCGAGCGCGTCGCGCGCGAATTCCCCGGCAATAAGGCCCTCGCGCATGACGATCACCCTGTCCGACATGCCCATGATCTCGGGCAGCTCCGAAGACACCATGATCACCGACAACCCCTCTGCGGCCAACGCGCTCATGAAGGCATGCACTGCCGCTTTCGAGCCGATGTCGATGCCCTTGGTGGGTTCGTCGAGAATGATGACCTTGGGCTGGGTGGCCAGCCATTTGGCGATCACCACCTTTTGCTGGTTGCCGCCCGAAAGCGTGCCGACGTCCTGGCTGAGCGATGCCGCGCGCAGATCGAGCTTTTCGGCATATTGCCGGGCGAGCGCGAACTCGGCTGCGAGGTCGAGAAACCCCTGGCGGGACGTTTTCTTGAGCGAAGGAAGGGAAATGTTCTGGAAAATCGGCAGCCCGATCACCGCGCCCTGCCGCCCGCGCTCTTCGGGAACATAGACGATGCCCTTTTCGATGGCATCCGCTTCCGACTTTGCAAGTGCCGGTGCGCCATTGAGCGTCACCCGCCCCGATGAAGGGGCAGTCGCGCCGAAAAGAGCCTGCATCAGTTCCGAGCGCCCGGCGCCCACCAGCCCGTAAAAGCCGAGGATTTCCCCTTTCCTGAGCTCAAAGCTGATGGAGTCGAACTCGGTGGGATGGCAGAGATTGTCGACCGCGAGAACGGTTTCTCCGATAGCCACGTCTTGCTTGGGAAAAGCCTGATCGACCGAGCGGCCCACCATCATCCTGACCAGTTCGCGCTGGTCGGTGTCTTCCATCTTGCCCGCGCCGATCATCTGCCCGTCGCGGAACACCGTGTAGCGGTCGGCAATGCGGAAGATTTCGTGAAATTTGTGTGAGATGAACAAGATCGCCTTGCCGTCCTGCCTGAGCAGGTCGATCAGAACGAACAATTCCTCGATTTCCTTGTGCGACAGCGCCGCGGTCGGCTCGTCCATGATGACGATCTGCGCTTCGATCGACATGGCCCGCGCCACGGCGACCAGATGCTTGCTGGCAATCGAGAGATCCTTGAGCCGGGCCGATGGCTCGATGGGCGCTCCCATCGATTTCAGGATATCGGCGGCTTCTGCCCGCAATGTTTTCCAGTCGACAAAGCCCAAACGGGTGCGCGGAGCATGGCCCAGGAAAATGTTCTCTGCGACCGAGAGCTCGTCAAATAAAACCGTTTCCTGATGAATGGCCGTAATGCCATGATCGAGCGCGCTATGCGCCGAACCGAAATTGATCTCTTGGCCGCCCAATTCGATCGTGCCCGCATCGGGCTGATAAATGCCGGTCATGATCTTGACCAGCGTCGATTTTCCCGCCCCGTTCTCTCCGATAAGCGCCGTGACCTGTCCGGGATAAAGCTCGAGCGAAATGCCATCCAGCGCCTTGACGCCGGGGAACGATTTGGAAATGCCCGAAAGGCGTAACACAGGGGCATCCGCATCTGTGTGCGGCGCGGTGGCAGATAGTGCGGCGGCCATCGTCGCGGACCTTTGTAATCGGATCGGAAAAGACAGGGGGACCCGGCAGCATCGGCCGCCGGGTCCCTCCAGCATGGACTAGAAGATGTCCTTGTACTCATCGATATTGGAGGCGTCGTAGGTGAACGGCTCGGACATGGCGGCTTCGCCATTGTCGCCGATTGTCACCTCGCCCACCCGGCCGATGCCGATGGTCGCGCCGGGCTCGGCGGTCGCCGCGTCCGTTGCCAGGGCATGGGCGATATGGGTGATCGAATAGCCCAGATCGATGGGATTCCAGATCGCAAAGGATTTCGAAGCGCCGGACTCGATATGGCCCGCCATTTCCGAGGGCAGGGCCAGGCCGGTCACATTGATCTCGCCGATCTTGCCCGCATCGGTCACCGCCTGGGCGGCTGCAACGATGCCCACCGTGGTCGGCGCAATAATGGCGTCGAGTTCGGGATAGGACTGCATCAGGCCCTGGGCCTCGCGGTAGGATTTGTCCGAAAGGTCGTCGCCATAAACGATGTCGACCAGTTCGATCCCCTCATAGTTCGGAAGAACCGCCTGGGCCTCCTCGATCCAGATGTTCTGGTTGGTGGCCGTTGCGGTGGCCGAAAGAATGGCAACCTGTCCGCCGTCGGGAAGGTGGTCGGCGGCCAGACGGATGATCGTGTCACCGATCAGCGCATTCGAGGACGGGTTGAGATGCATTTCACGCCCGGCTTCCGCAACACCGGAATCCCAGGAAACCACCGTGATGCCGCGTTCCATTGCGCGCTGCAGCGCGGGAACCACGGCGTCGGGGTCGTTGGCCGAGATGGCGATGGCATCGACCTGCTGTGCGATCAGCGTGTTGATGACTTCGATCTGGGCCTCGGCCGTCGGCTCGGTCGGCCCGGTATAGATGATCTCGACATCGCCGATTTCCTCTGCCGCTTCTTCTGCGCCGCGTGCTGCGGCCTCGAAAAAGCCGTTGCCCAGCGATTTGACCAGCACCGCAATGCGGGTCTGGGCCTGGGCGGGCGCCGTCACTGTCATCATGGATGCAGCAATGACCGTGGATGTCAGTAGGGTTTTGATCAAGCTCATGAAGTCCTCCCTGGAGCTTTGGTTGTTTATCGACACCGGCCCCTATGCGACCGACGAAGCTTCCTCCGTGTTCGACCGCTCACCGGCATCGGCAATGATGAGTGTGATGCCGTGATCCTCGAGCATTTGACGATCTTCGTCGCGAATGCCGCGGTCCGTGATGATTGTTGAGATGCGTTCGAGCGGACACAGGATAAGGCTCGAGCGCTGGCGGAATTTCGTGGAGTCGGCGAGAACGACAAGTTCGTCGGCCTGTCCCAGGAGTTTCATTTCCGCCTGGATGAGCAAGGGGTCGGCCTCGGTCAGCCCGTGCCGCCCCAGTCCCTGGGCGCCCATGAACATGCGGCGCGCATAAAAATGCCGCGTCACATCGCTTTCAAAGGGCGAAAGGATGATGTTCTGCTCGCGATATATCGTGCCGCCGGGCACCACCACGCTGTTTTTCGAATGGGTCAGCAGGTGGCTGGCAATCGGGAACGAATTGGTAAAGACCTGCAGCCGCCGCGCGATCAGGTGGAACACCATCTGATAGGTGGTCGTCCCGCCATTGATGATGATCGAGTCCCCGTCCGAGCACAGATCGACCGCCGCTTTGGCGATGGCTCGCTTGAGCGGAACGTTGATCGATTCATTGACGCTGAACGGCCGCCCGACCAGTCCCGATTGGGTCGGCGGGTTGATCGCCTCGGCGCCCCCGCGCACCCGCCGCAGCTTGCCCTGCACATGCAGCGCGGCAATGTCCCGACGGATCGTGGCTTCCGAGGTTTCGGTAAGATCGACAAGATCGGAAACGGTCGCGACCGGTCGCGCCTGAACGGCGGACAGAATGACCTTGTGGCGTTCGCGTTCGTGCATGAACCATCTCCTCCCGTCCATCATGCCATCACCAAATACGATCACTGTCAATCAATAAGTGTCATTATCGAGCATGATTGGGTGTGTGTGATTGTTAGTGATTGACTTTGATCGTTTTGCGTGTGGTTATTGCACAAAAATACGCCTGCACACTTGGGAGGATTCCATGAGCACGTCATCAGCGCCCGCGCGCATCGCAAACCTGTGGGACGATGCCAAAGCGGCAGGCATGACCGAGGCCGAGCGGCTCGTTTACCGCTCCAATCTTCTGGGTTCGGACAAGCGCGTCACCAATTACGGCGGCGGCAACACATCCTCGAAAATCCTCGAAACCGACCCTCTGACCGGCGAAAAGGTCGAGGTGCTCTGGGTCAAGGGCTCTGGCGGTGACGTGAGCACCATCAAGCTCGACGGCTTTTCCACGCTCTATATGGACAAGCTCCGCGCCCTCAAATCGCTCTATCGCGGCGTTGAATTCGAGGACGAGATGGTGGGCTATCTTCCCCACACCACCTTCAATCTCAATCCCCGCGCCGCATCCATCGATACCCCGCTGCACGCCTATGTGCCCAAACCCTTCGTCGATCACATGCATCCAGATGCAATCATCGCCATCGCGGCCGCAAAGGATTCCAGAGCCTTAACGCACGAGATTTTCGGCGATTCCATCGGCTGGCTGCCCTGGAAGCGGCCCGGTTACGAACTCGGTCTCTGGCTCGAAAAATTCTGCCTTGAAAACCCAGACGCCAAGGGGGTCATCCTCGAATCCCACGGCCTGTTCACCTGGGGCGATACGCCCAGGCAGTGCTACGAAACCACAATCGCCACCATCAACACCGCCATGGACTGGCTCGAGACCAAAACCGCCCGATCGCCTGCGTTCGGCGGCGAGAAGGTCAAATCGCTCCCCGCTGACCAACGCCGCGCCATCGCCGCGCGCCTCATGCCAACCATCCGCGGCATGATTTCCGCCGACAGCCACAAGGTCGGCCATTTCGACGACAGCGACGCCGTGCTCCAATTCGTCAATTCGAGCGATCTCGAGCCTCTCGCCGCCCTGGGCACGTCATGCCCCGACCACTTCCTGCGCACCAAGATCCGGCCGCTGGTGATCGCCTTTGATCCCGCCAATCCCGACATTGACGCCGTGATCGATAATCTGGCGAGCCAGATCCAGGACTACCGCGCCGGCTACGCCGCCTATTACGAGCGCTGCAAGCACGACAACTCCCCCGCCATGCGCGATCCCAATGCGGTGGTCTATCTGATGCCGGGCGTCGGCATGTTCACCTTCGCCAAGGATAAGGCGACGGCGCGGATTTCCGCCGAGTTTTACGTCAACGCCATCAACGTCATGCGCGGCGCATCCTCGGTTTCGACCTATCAGGGCCTGTCCGAGCAGGAAGCCTTCGATATCGAATACTGGCTGCTTGAAGAAGCCAAGCTCCAGCGCATGCCGAAACCCAAATCGCTCGCCGGACAGGTTGCGCTGGTCACCGGCGGCGCCGGCGGGATCGGCAAGGCAACGGCGGTTCGCCTGCTGCGTGAAGGCGCCTGCGTCGTGCTCGCCGATATCGACACCGGCGGACTCAAGGCGGCAAGGGACGAACTGATCGCCGCGTTTTCCCCCGATGTCGTGCGCACCGTCGAAATGAATGTGACCGGCGAAGCTGCTGTGATCGACGGGTTTGCCGCCGGCGTCGTCGAATTCGGCGGCATCGACATTCTGGTGTCCAATGCCGGGCTGGCCTCCTCGGCGCCGATCGAGCAAACCACCCTCGAGCTCTGGAACAGGAACATGGATATCCTCTCGACCGGCTATTTCCTGGTCAGCCGCGAGGCGTTCAGGCTGTTCCGCGCCCAGAATATCGGCGGCAATGTCGTCTTCATCGCCTCAAAGAACGGTCTGGCCGCATCGCCCAACGCGTCGGCCTATTGCACGGCCAAGGCCGCCGAAATCCACCTCGCGCGCTGTCTGGCGCTCGAGGGCGCGGGCGAACAGATCCGCGTCAATGTGGTAAACCCCGATGCCGTCCTGCGCGGCTCGAAAATCTGGACCGGCGAGTGGAAAGAACAGCGCGCCGCCGCCTACAAGATGGATACCGACGAGCTCGAAGAGCATTATCGGCAGCGCTCTATGCTCAAGCGCTCGGTGTTTCCCGAGGACATCGCCGAAGCCGTCTATTTCCTGGCATCGGACATGTCGGCAAAATCGACGGGCAACATCATCAATGTCGACGCGGGCAACGCGCAAAGCTTTACGCGCTGAGGGAAGGGGCCGTCATGAGCAAAATCTCAACGGATATGGTCGGAGAAGCCAATTCCGGGCGCGACAAGGCCCTCCAGGCCGACTACGCGGCTTTGGGCGAACACCTTGATCGTCGCGGCATCGACATCGAAAAGATCACCGAAAAGGTTGCCGCCTATGGCGTTGCCGTCCCCTCCTGGGGCGTCGGCACCGGCGGCACGCGCTTTGCCCGCTTTCCCGGCCCCGGCGAGCCGCGCGATATCTTCGACAAGCTTCAAGATTGCGGCGTCATCCATCAGCTGACCGGCGCAACCCCCACTGTGTCCCTGCATATCCCGTGGGACAAGGAAGACCCGAAGGCCCTTAAAGCCAAGGGCGACGAGGTGGGGCTTGGGTTCGACGCCATGAACTCGAACACCTTTTCCGACGCGCCGGGCCAGGCCCATTCCTACAAGTTCGGCTCGCTCAGCCACACCGATGCGGCGACCCGCCAGCAGGCCATCGATCACAACATCGAATGCATCGAAATCGGCAAGGCCCTTGGTTCGAAGGCGCTGACCGTCTGGGTTGGCGATGGTTCGAATTTCCCCGGCCAGGCCAGTTTCACCGCCCAGTTCGAGCGCTATCTGGCCTCCATGAAGGATGTCGTTAAAGCCCTGCCGTCCGACTGGCGCATCTTCACCGAACACAAGATGTACGAGCCGGCCTTCTATTCGACGGTGGTTCAGGATTGGGGCACCAATTACATGATCGCCCGGGAACTGGGCGAGCAGGCCTTCTGCCTTGTCGATCTCGGCCACCACGCCCCCAATGTGAACATTGAAATGATCGTGGCTCGCCTCATCCAGTTCGGAAAGCTGGGCGGCTTCCATTTCAACGATTCCAAATATGGCGACGATGACCTCGATACCGGCTCGATCGATCCCTACCGCCTGTTTCTGGTTTTCAACGAACTGGTCGATGCCGAACAGCGCGGCGTTAAGGGTTTTGATCCCGCCCATATGCTCGACCAGAGCCACAACGTCACCGATCCCATCGAAAGCCTGATGCAAAGCGCCATGGAGGTCCAGCGCGCCTATGCCCAGGCCCTGCTCGTTGACCGCAAAGCCCTGGCGCACCATCAGCAGACCAACGACGCGCTGATGGCCAGCCAGACGCTCAAAAGCGCGTTCCGCACCGATGTCGAACCCATCCTTGCCATGGCCCGAAGGAACAAGGGCGCGGCCATCGACCCGATAGGCGTCTATCGGCGCTCGGGCTACCGCAACGCTGTTGCCGCCATCAGGCCCGCAAGTGCCGGCGGCAGCGGCGGCATCGTCTAAAGGAGATAAGGATGGGTGAACGCATCGCTTTCCGCATGATCCTCAATCCGGGCCAGGCCGATGAATATAAGCGCCGCCACGATGCGATCTGGCCCCAATTGGCCGAACTGCTCAAATCGAGCGGCATTTCCGATTATACGATCTGGCTCGACCCCGAGACCAATCACCTGTTCGCAACGCTGGTGCGAGCCGAAAATCACGCCATGGACCGGTTGCCCGAAACCGAAATCATGGGGCGCTGGTGGGCCATGATGGGCGATATCATGGAAACCAACCCCGACAGCTCGCCCGTACAGGTCGAACTCATCAAGATGTTCGAGCTTCCCTAGCACAACTGGACCGCGTTGCGGTTCCCGGACCAATCGACATCTGCCTGGGCTGGCCGCCGTTCTTCCCCATTCACCACTCTGTCACCCTGGCCCTGAGCCGGGATGACAGGGTGGTTTGAGACAATTGCCGTTTCCGTACCCCCTCCATGTCACCCCGGGGCTTGTTCCCGGGGTCCAGCAGCATTTCCACAATCGACAGCGCTGTTTTTGGGCACCAAAGACCGAACGTCGATTCAGCCTAGAGCGCTTCCAGGATAAGTGGGTACCACTTATCCTGGAAGCGCTACAAAACAAGGGCTTAGAGCAATTGAAGCGATTCCAAGAAACGCCGAAATGCTCTAACTCACCTCGGCAGCCAGCCAGTCGCGGAAAGCCACAAGCGGACGATAGGTCTCCCGCGCCGGCGGCCAGGCCAGCCAGTAGGACCCGGTGCCCGAAACGGCAGACGCGAGCACCGGGCTCAGCCGCCCTGCCGCTATCTCGCTTTGCGCGATGTAATGGGGCAGCAATGCCACCCCCAGCCCGGCAATCGTCGCCTCGATCATCAGGGCAAACTGGTCGAACATCATGCCCGAAACGGGCAGAGGTGCCGCGCCTTGCCCGGCAAACCATGCGTCCCACGCGCGCGGCCGGGTTTCGAGTTGAAAAAGCTGCAGACCGGCCAGATCGCCTGGAACGCTTATCGGATGGCTGGCCAGAAGATGCGGCGCGGCGCACGCGGTAACCCGCTCGTCGAACAGCCGCATATGCCCGGCATCGGGCGCTTCGCCGCTCCCGAAATAGATCATCGCGTCGAACCGCTCGGCGGCAAAGTCGATGGGGCGGATGCGCGTTGAAAGATTGACGGTGACCCCAGGATGCGCGGCGAGAAAACCGCCAAGGCGCGGCGCCAGCCAGCGCGTGCCGAATGCGGGAAGGATGGCCAGCGACAGGGCGCCTCCGCCCAGATCGGCAGCGGTGCGCATCGAGGCGCGCTCGATGGCATCGAGCGCTGCCGCGATGTCCCGCGCATAATCGATACCGGCCGGCGTGGGCAAAAGCCGCTTGTTCTGGCGCAAAAACAGCGGACGGCCCAGTTGCGTTTCGAGCGATGCTACAAGACGCGACACCGTGCCCTGGGAAAGATCGAGCGCCTTGGCTGCGGCAATCGTCGAGCCCGTGCGCTGCACGGCCTCGAAGGCGGCCAGTTGTCCGATGGAGGGCAGGTAGCGGCGTTGGCGGCTCATGATCTATGCGGTTTATGCATCAACTATCGATCAATTAGGATTATTTTGGCGTGAGGTCCAGCGATATGATGGCCAAAACCGATATAGTCTGCTGGAGAAATCATGGCCGAAACACCCGCCCGCAACAGCTTTAGCTGGTCCGATCCGTTCCTGCTCGAGGACCAGCTTTCGGCAGAAGAGCGTATGATCCGCGACTCGGCGGCCGCTTTCGCCGCCGACAAGCTGGCGCCGCGCGTCGCTGACGACTACCTCGAAGAGCGGGTCGATCCGACCATTTTTGCCGATTTCGGTGCAGCCGGACTTCTGGGCGCAACGGTTCCCGAGCAATATGGCGGGCTGGGCGCGTCCTATGTCGCCTACGGGCTGATCGCGCGCGAAATCGAGCGCGTCGATTCCGGCTATCGCTCGATGATGAGCGTGCAGTCCTCGCTGGTCATGTATCCGATCCTTGCCTATGGCTCTGAAGACCAGAAGAAGAAATACCTCCCCAAACTGGCCAGTGGCGAGTGGATCGGCTGTTTCGGTCTGACCGAACCCGACGCGGGGTCCGATCCCGGCGGGATGAAAACCCGCGCCGAAAAAATCGATGGCGGCTATCGCCTGCACGGCTCTAAGACCTGGATCTCCAATTCTCCCATCGCCGATGTTTTCGTTGTCTGGGCCAAATCCGCCGCACACGAAGGCAAGGTGCGTGGCTTTGTGCTGGAAAATGGCACCAAGGGTCTCTCCGCCCCCAAGATCGGCGGAAAACTATCCTTGCGGGCCTCGGTCACCGGCGAGATCGTCATGGATGGGGTCGAAGTGGGCGAGGACGCTCTGCTGCCCGATGTCGAGGGCATGAGCGGACCGTTCGGCTGCCTCAATCGCGCGCGCTACGGCATTTCCTGGGGCACCATGGGCGCGGCTGAGGATTGCTGGCACCGGGCGCGCCAATATGGCCTCGATCGCAAGCAGTTCGGCAGGCCCCTGGCCGCCACCCAGCTCTTCCAGAAAAAGCTCGCCGACATGCAAACCGAAATCGCTCTGGGCCTGCAGGCCTCGCTGCGCGTGGGGCGGCTGATGGACGAGGGTCGGTTCGCGCCTGAAATGATTTCCATCGTCAAGCGCAACAATTGCGGCAAGGCGCTCGATATTGCCCGCCAGTCGCGCGACATGCATGGCGGCAACGGCATCCAGATCGAATATCAGATCATGCGGCACGCCCAGAATCTCGAAACGGTCAACACCTACGAGGGCACCCATGATGTTCACGCGCTGATCCTGGGCCGCGCCCAAACTGGTTTGCAGGCGTTTTTCTAGAGCGCTGCCAGCAAAAGTGGACACCACTTTTGCGGTTCGGAAGCGCGACAAAACAAGGACTTAAAAGCAATTTGAGCGATTCGAAGAAAAGCGAAACTGCTTTGATGTCGCCGGAGGCTCCGCTTGCCGGGCTGCGTGTGGTCGAACTGGCCCGGATCCTGGCCGGCCCGTGGCTGGGCCAGACGCTGGCCGATCTGGGCGCTGAGGTCATCAAGGTCGAAAGCCCCGAGGGTGACGATACCCGCCGCTGGGGGCCGCCCTTCATCGAGCGCGAGGACGAAAGGGGCGGCACCGAAAAGGTCGCCGCCTATTTCCACGCCACCAACCGCTCCAAGCGCTCGGTAGTCTGCGATTTTCGTGATCCGGCAGATCTCGAACGGCTCAGGTCGCTGATCGCCGATGCCGACGTTCTGATCGAAAACTTTAAGGTTGGCGGGCTCGCGCGCTACGGCCTCGATTATCCAACACTGGCCGCCATCAATCCCGGTCTCGTCTATGTCTCGATCACCGGCTTTGGCCAGACCGGCCCGCGCGCCAGCCAGCCCGGCTACGACTTTCTCATTCAGGGCATGAGCGGGATCATGGATCTGACCGGCGATCCGGCGGGCGAACCGCAAAAGGTGGGCGTCGCCTGGATCGATGTCTTTACCGGCCTTTATGGGGTCATCGGCGTGCAGGCCGCCTTGGCCGAGCGCCAGCGCTCGGGCAGGGGCCAGCATATCGATCTATCCCTCCTCGATGTGGGCGTGGCGGTCCTTGCCAATCAGGCGATGAATTTCCTCGTCTCGGGCAAAACCCCCTCCCGCATGGGCAACGCCCACCCCAACATCGTTCCCTATCAGGTGTTCCCGGTTGCCGACGGGCACGTCATCATCGCCTGCGGCAATGACAGACAATTTCAGGCCCTGTGCTCTGTCCTAAAGCTCCCCACACTTGCGACAGATCCGCGCGCAATGACCAATTCCGACCGCGTGACCAATCGTGACATGGTCGCGGACCTGTTGGCCGAAGCCACGGCCCCCTGGACCAAAGCGCGGCTGATAGACGCTCTCGAAATCGCCGGCGTGCCATGCGGCCCGATCAATACGGTCGCCGAGGCTCTCGCCGAACCCCAGGTCGCCGCGCGCGGTCTGAAAATCACCCCCCAAGACATTCCCGGCCTGCGCACCCCCTTGAGTTTTTCGCGCAGCCCACTGACCCTGGACAAGGCAGCGCCGGTGCTCGGCGCCGGGCACTGGGCCTGGTCCGAATAGTCGGGGATCAGAGCCCGCCACCCTGACCCATGGCCCACATGCCGATCCCAAGGCCGATAAGCAGCAGCACTGTGGCAAGGCCAACATAGATCAATGCCGATGTGGGAAACCGCTCCAGTCTTGTGGGAATGGGGTGCGGCGGCGTGCCCGCGGCCACATCCTGAGCATCTGGCGGCTCTCCGGCCGCTTCGGCATCGGTTCCCAATGGCGCGGCGGCGGGGTCCGGCCATTCGGTCTTTTCGCCGGTTTTGCCCGAATCTATGGCATCACGCAGCGCGTCTGTCGTCTGTGGAGGGGTTTTGCTGGCCATCGTTTCGTCCTTTCCAAGCGTCCTTGCCTTTCCCAAGCGCGCTGTTCGTCGCCGGTTCCCTGCAACTCTCCCGCTCGTCATCAGTTATTTTCTGTGAGAGCGGGGCACCAGAAGGACAAAACGGAGCACGACGATGAAGGAAAAGACCGACCATGGGGCCCCGGCCTTCAAGGAACGCAAGGTTCCCGGGCCCAGACAGGCTGATCAGCAGGTGCGCGATGCGGGCGCGGAATCCACCCGCGATGACAGGTCGGGCTGGGACGATGTCGATGAGGCCGTTGACGAAACTTTTCCCGCTTCCGACGCCACGGCCAAATATTAGCCGGGGCGCAAAACAGGGTCTGCGGTTTACATCTCGCTCCCCATCCCTACATTGGGGATCGTGGTTCGCGGGGCAAGCCCCGGCGGACCTTCGCCGGATCTGTCTTTTTGACCGCCTTGAGAGCGCGCGGCGACGGATCCTGAGCAAACACAAGTGAAAAGGACACAGCATGACCCAGGCAAAACAAGGGGATACTGTGCGCATCCACTACACCGGACGGCTCACCGACGGCACCCAGTTCGATTCTTCCGATGGCCGTGATCCCCTCGAATTCCAGCTTGGCTCCGGCCAGATCATCAAGGGCCTTGAGGAACAGGTTCAGGGCATGAGCGTGGGCGCTAAAGAGACAGTGACCATTCCTGCCGACGCCGCCTATGGGGCCCATCGTCCCGAAGGTGTGCAAAGCGTGCCCCGGACCCAGATTCCCGAGGGAGTCGACACCTCGGTCGGCGCCCGTCTTCAGGCCACCGGCGGCGACGGACAGACCATGGTCCTGACCGTGATCGATACCTCCGAAGAGGAAATCACCGTCGACGCCAATCACCCGCTGGCGGGCAAGGACCTTATCTTCGACGTCGAACTGGTCGAAGTTCTCTGACCGTCGGAGTGCGGTCAGAAAAAGTTGCAGACTTTTTCGGTTCGACCGCGCGACCACATAAGGATTTGGAACGCCGGACCGACTCGGTCGGGCCGGAACGACCTTTAATGGGCCCGGGCCGATGTCCGGGCCATTTTCGCTTTCCCGTAAGCGCCTCTTTACCATTTCGCAGCTTTCCCGGCCCCGAGCCGGCAAACACGCCGTCCAAATAAGGTTTTCCCAACATTTTGGGACCAAGGTCGCGACGCCAGAAACGCGCGCACCCTAGGCAACGGACGGCCCTTATCGATGACAGCGGCAACTCATATCGGCGATCCGACGACAACGGCCCAGCCATTGCGCACGCTCGTCCATGATTCCATCGCAAGCGCTGCACCGGCCTGGCTCCGCCTTCAGGAGATCGGGGTTTACACCCCCTATCAGCGCCTCGACTGGATCACCGCCTATATCGACGCCGGCTTTTCCCCGGACCCCCATATCGCCATAGTGACCATCCTCGATCACGATCGCCCCATTGCGCTGATCCCCTTCGAGATAGTCCGCAAATTCGGCCTGCGCGTCGCCCGCATCATCGGCATGCCCATTTCCAACGGCGACGCGCCGGTCTTCGATCCGCATTACGCGCATCTGCTCACGGCAAATGCGCTGCGCGACGCACTGGCCAACCTCCCGGCCGACATCGTCAATTTCCACTGCGTAGCCGCCGAGATCGGGAATCATCCCAATCCCCTGGCGGCGCTCGGTGGCAATCCGGCGCCCGACAATTTCTACGTCAACACCCTCGAGCCGGGCGAAGCGCCCTTTATCGAGCAATCCTTGCCCCACAAGCGCCGCACCAATATCCGCCGCTCCCAGCGCCGGCTCGACGAAGGGTTTGGTGCCGTGATCCTTCACCGCGCCAAAACCCCGGCCGAGGTCGAAACGATACTCGAAGTCTTCCTCGACCAGCGCGGCCGCCGGTTCGTGCAGATGGGTGTGGAAAACATTTTCCAGCGCCCCGCCTTCAGACAGTTCTTTCGCCGGTTGGCGCTCGAAGGGCTGAGCGAGAATCGCCCGGCCATAAGCCTGCACGCGCTCTATGCCGGCCAAACCATTGTTGCCACCAGCATCGGCACCTACGGTCCCAACCATTATTCGCAATACATCAACTCGACCGATTACGGCGAGGCATCGCGATATTCACTGATGGGCGTGACGCTATCGCTTCTTGTTGATCAGTTGCGGACCGACGGCGTCACGAGCCTCGACATGGGCCTGGGCGATTTCGACTACAAGACCGACTGGACAAATCGCCAGCCCGTCTTCGATATCGTGCTTCCGGTCTCCACGCTTGGCCAAATCGCCGCTCCGCTGCTGCGGGGTGCGCGCGCGGCAAAACGCAGGATCAAGCAAACCCCGACGCTTTGGAAGCTGGCGCGCATCGCTCAATCGAGCGTGGTGGGGTTGCGGCGTACGCTATCGGGACAAAACCGGGATCATTAATTAAGCGCGGCTCAAAGCCCCATGGCGGCCAGCCCCCACCAGACCAGCCCGGCGACGGGCAGGGGCAGCAGGATGCGGACGGCCCATAAGGCGAGCGTTCTCTCGGCGCCGCTGGTCACCAATATGGTTGTCAGAAGTCCGACAAGATAAAGTGCCGACGCCACCAATATGGGCACGGGAACCAGAAAAAAGAAAATTGCGACCGGCAGTGCAATGGTGAGCAAAAAACCGACGGATACAATAACGAGCCATGGGCGATAGCCCGATATACTTATCTGGCGCTCGTGGTTTTCCGGCTCATTTCCGAGGGAAAACGAATATCCGATCTGCATCATTATCTCCGGCCTGCAATAGCTCACGCTGGTTGAAGTCGCCGCCGCAATCAACTCAAATTAAGCTCAAGTTTGAGTATCTACATATTACCGGCAGCGATCTCGGCCTTTGAGGAATCTTAAATAAAGTGGCCATTATCAACACCGTATCGAGCTAAATTTGGAGTCCCGCCATCGCAACGAGCCATCTGATAATTTTGATGATCGGTGCGATAAGGGAAATGGCCAGCGCGACATACCTGCAGCGGCCAGTATTTTGAACTTCAGAGACTGGCTCGATGATGTCGAATCGGAAGCTTTTGATTCGTAAGCGTTCAATCAGATCGTTCCCCTGCACACCTCACCAATTGTGAGCGTGCAGGCAATACGCCGCTATTGGGTGGTTTGCGTATGCGGCACTTCGGCACGATGAGGGGTTGGAGTTAGGCTGGAACTGCCCAGACCCCTATGGCTGGTTTTGGACCAGTGATAGGGCTTGAAAACCAGTTCGAACCCCGCCAGCACCACCGCGCACCACGCCATCAGCCAATAGGCCGGCAGGGCAAACAGCCATGGCGCTATATCCTTGCGCCCGATGCGATCGAGCCCGATGATGCTGATGACGACCGCGCCCGCATAGCCGAAAAGCAGTGTACCCAGCCCCGCCACGGTCCAGAGGTCAGCCGCTCCCCCAACAATCAGGTCGTAGAGCAATCTGGCTATGGTGGTCACCAGAAACAGGCCATGCACCGAAAGGGAAAGCACCATGCCGCCCACGAAAATGTAAAAGGCGATCAGACTGGACCACCCCAGATCGGCCAGCAGCTTTGCCGGCCGGGCCGAATGGACAAGAAGGGTCTGCATCCATCCCTTTATCCAGCGCGAACGTTGGCGGACCCACGCACCCATGCTCTCGGGCGCCTCCTCCAGGGTCACGGTTGCCAGGCTTTCGACGCGCAGGCCCAGTCGCGCCATGCGGATGCCCAGATCGGCGTCCTCGGTCACGTTGAACGCATCCCACGCGCCGATGCCTTTGAGCGTTTCAGTACGGAAATGATTTGAGGTGCCGCCCAGCGGCACCGGAAAGCCGGCGCGTCCGATGGCCGGCAGTAAAACACCGAAATGGCCGGCATATTCTGCGGCAAACATGCGCGCGACCCAGCTTCGCGGCGCGTTGGCGATGACAAGTTCACCCTGCAGGCATTCGAGCGTTGCGTCCTCTGCAAAAAGGCTGGCAGCGGCCCGCAATTGCCCCGGATCGGGCAGGTCTTCAGCATCAAAGACCACCACATGGGAACCACGCGCCAGGGGCAGAGCGTAATTGAGCGCCTTGGGTTTGGTATAGGGCCGGCATCGCGGCACCACGATCAGTGAAAAGCGCCGGTCTCCCAATTGTGCGCGGGCGGCTGTTACGGTCTCGGGGCTGGCGCTTTCGACAACGAACTTGATGTCGAGCTTTTCGGCGGGATAATCGAGTGCCTTAAGAGCGCGTGAGATCTGGGGTACCATATGCGCTTCGTCACGCATGGGAACGAGCACCGTATAGACCGGCAATTGGCGGTCATCGAGCAGCTTTCCGGGCCTTAGGGCCTCGTTGCGCTCGAAGGTGAAGGCGGCCCACAATCGAAATCCCGAGGGCAGGGCCAGGACCAGTGCCAACAGGGCAAGCACAGGGGCCAGATTGGTGATGAAGACCGGCGCGACCGCAAGCCCGGTCAGCGCCGTCATGGCCAGGACAAAGCCAACCCTCGCCCCCATCGGAAGGTCGAGATGAGCGCTTGCGAGTGGAAATCGGCGCGCCAGCCGTTGCAGGGCGTTGGTTGCCAGCGGCTCGGGATTGGTTTGAGCAATCGCGCCCTCGAGCGTGGCTGGCGAGACGATGCACAGCCTCGCCCGCAGGCCCCCATCCTCTCCGACGCGCGCCGCCAGTCCGCGCAAATGGGCAAAGCCCGGAGAAAGGAACAGGGTTTCCTTGCCTTCGATCTGCCCTCGGATCGAGCGCAGACCGGCGAAACGGTCGACGTCGAAATCTCCGTTCAAAGGCAAAAGAAACCGGGTGATGTCGTTCCGGTACTGAACACCGAGAAAGGCGGCAGCCCGTCGATAAGGTCCCTCGCGATCGGCCCCGTCCATGGCAGCCAGAACGTCGAGTGGATCGGCATCGATGCGCCGGGCACGATCAAGCGCGGCTTCGGCCACATGCCGGGACCAGCCCGGTTGCGCGGCCAATGCCTCAGCGAGTTCGACATCGTCAAACGGCCGCACGACGCTCATATGCCCCCAAATCGTCCCCGCGACCCTACCAATTGTTTTGGCAATCGGCCATAACGAGGATCAAATTTGTTCAGGGCCTTGAGACGTCATGATGCCAGCATTTCGGGCAGTCCTTTTTGCCGCTTGCATTCTTTTCGGTGGTGCCGGTTGTGCGGTCGCCCAGAACCTGCCGGTCCATGTCGATCCGGGCGCACGCGATGACATGATCGATCCCATTGCCGTGCCCGCCCTGCGGTTTCTGACAACCCCCGATTTCCCACCTTTCAATTACGCCGATGCCGCTGGGCGGCTGGCCGGCTTCAACGTCGATCTGGCCGATGCCATTTGCGCCCGACTTGAAGCGCGCTGCACCATCCAGGCCTGGCCCTGGAACCGGGTACAGGATGCGCTGGCCGACAATCAGGGCGATGCGCTGATCGCCGGACTCGATATAGATGGCAGCGCCGCCGAGCGGTTCGATTTTTCCCGCATCTATCTGCAATTGCCTGCAAGGTTCGTAACGCAAAAGCCCGTTGCCCCCGGTTTCGATCCGCTCTCATTGACGGGCACGGTTGCGGTCCGCGAGGGTTCGGCTCATGCCGAACTGGCCCAACGCACGCTCGGCCGTGCCGAGATCGTCTTCTATGGCAGCGAATTTGAAGCGCTCGACGCGGTGGCCGCCGGCGAGGCCGATGCCTTTTTCGGTGACGCCGCCCGCGCCTCGTTCTGGCTCAATGAAAACCCCGATTGCTGCGGCTTTGCAGGGGAGGCCTATTTTCGCCCCGACCTGTTCGGGGCCGGGCTTGCAGTGGCCGTTCCGGCCGGCCTCGACAATGTCCGGGTCGCCATCAACTGGGCCCTGACCCGCCTGCAGCGCGAAGGCCGGATCGACGAGATCTACCTGCGCTGGTTCCCGGTCAGCTTTTACTGACGCTCAATTGGAGCGCTTCGGCCAAAACTATGTCCCCGGCCCGATCGAGGATGGGCTTTGCCGAAACCACCACCTGTCATCCCGGACCTGATCCGGGATCCAGTACACTCAGCGCCAAAGCAGGTGCCGTCGGCGCTGCCGGGTCGACCTAAAGCCGCCGGTGCCTGATCCGTGCCGAGGTCTCAATCGCCGCCGTCGTCAGCCGGTCGATCGAGAACGCATCGCGGATCATCTCAAGCATGCGCAACTCTTCCTGATTGAGCTTGAGATCGACAGTCGCGATCTCCACGGCAATGGCATAGGCGGTTTCCTGCAGCCGGGGTTCCAGGGTCTGTGCGATCTGGTCGAGAAGCGCATCGAGCCCGGCCTTGTTGACGGTCTCAACGCAACTGGAGGCAACTTCGGGCAGGCGCTCGATATCGAAACTCTCAAACACCGGCCAGCGGCTGATAAGCGCAGCGAACCGGTCCATCTCGCTGTCGGTCACATCCTTGTCGGACACGGCGGCCATCACCATGACATGGACAAGGGCGTCGGTTGCGGAAAGCTGCATGAAATCACCTGGGGGTCGGGTTGAGGCGCGCCCAAATCTAGAAAGTGCGGCGCGAAGGCGCAAGGCCCGCCGATCATCAGCATTGACCTTTGGGACCGGTTGGTGCAACACCGCGGCCTGAATTCTCCCGGTTTGATTAAAGGATGGGCCAAATTGTCCCAGACCCTGCCCCCTCTCGATCCCTCAGCCATTGCCGCTGCCCCCAACGCCCGTGCCTGGCCGTTCGAGGAAGCCAAAAAGGTTGTGCGGCGCGCCGAGAAGCTGGGCAAGGACGAGGTGATCTTCGAAACCGGCTACGGCCCCTCGGGCAAGCCCCATATCGGCACGTTCGGCGAGGTGATGCGCACCACTATGGTCCGCACCGCGTTCCGGCTTCTGACCGGCGATGCGATCAAGACACGGCTGATCTGCTTTTCCGACGACATGGACGGGATGCGCAAGATCCCCGACAACGTGCCCTCCAGGGAGGCGCTGGAGCCCTATCTCCAGATGCCGCTGACCGCAGTGCCCGATCCCTGGACCAACGAGTTTCCCAGCTTTGGCGAACACAACAACGCCATGCTGCGGCGCTTCCTCGATACCTTCGGGTTCGATTACGAATTCGCAAGCGCCACCGATTATTACAAGTCGGGCAAGTTCGACGCCATGCTGCTGCGCGCGCTCGAACGCTATGACGACATCATGGGCGTCATGCTCCCCACGCTGGGCGCCGAACGTCAGGCTACCTATTCCCCCATCCTGCCCATCTCGCCGATCTCGGGGCGCGTGCTTTACGTGCCCATGAAGGAGGTCAACGCCAAGGACGGCACCGTGACCTTCACCGACGAGGACGGGCGCGATGTGACCGTTCCGGTGACCGGCGGCAATGTAAAGCTGCAATGGAAGCCCGATTTCGGCATGCGCTGGGCAGCGCTCGGGGTCGATTTCGAAATGTTCGGCAAGGATCATCAGACCAACCAGGTGATCTATGACAGGATCTGTTCGATCCTCGGCGGCACCCCGCCCGAACATTACGTCTATGAACTGTTCCTCGATGACCAGGGCCAGAAGATTTCCAAGTCCAAGGGCAACGGCATCACCATCGACGAGTGGTTGACCTACGCGTCCTCGGAAAGCCTCTCGCTGTTCATGTTCCAAAAGCCCAGGACGGCCAAGCGGCTCTATTTCGATGTCATCCCCAAGGCGGTGGACGAATATTTCACCTTCGCCGCCAAAGCCCAGGGCGAGGATGCGGGCCAGCTTCTCGAAAACCCGGCCTTCCATATCCACTCGGCCATGCCCCCTGCATACGACATGCCGGTGAGCTTTGCCCTGCTGCTCAATCTCGCCACAGCGTCCAACCCCGAGAGCCGGGAAGTGATGTGGGGTTACATTTCAGCCTACGCCCCCGGCGTGACACCCCAGACCCACCCCCATCTCGATGCGCTGGTCGGTTATGCGATGCGCTATTTCGAGGACTTCGTTGAAAAGTCCTATCGCGCACCCGACGACGTCGAGCGCAAGGCGCTCGAAGAGCTCTCCGAGACTCTTGCGAAGCTCCCGGCCGATGCGGGCGGTGAGGCGATCCAGAACGCGGCCCTCGACGTGGCGCGCGAGATCGAACGCTATCAGGACCACAAGCGCCTCGGCCCCAATGGCGGCCCGGGCGTGTCGGGCGCCTTTTTCCAGATGCTCTATCAGGTCCTGATCGGCCAGGAACGCGGCCCCCGCTTCGGCTCGTTCGCCGCCCTTTACGGCATCGAGAACACCCGCAAGCTGATCGAAAAGGCACTGAGCGGAAAACTGACCTCCCGGAACTGAAAGGCGGCCACCTCCCGACCTCCTGCCATTTTGGCCTGTCCACTGGCCGTGACCGGGTCAGACCGGTAGGGGCCAGTGGGCGTCCACGGCGGGTTTAGTCGGGGGTGGGCGCTTCGATTTCTGCTGTATATTCAAGGATGTCGCCGGGCTGACAATCGAGATAGGCGCAGATTGCGGCCAACGTCTCAAAACGCACACCTTTGACTTTTCCCTGCTTGAGCAGTGAGAGATTGGCATCGGTAATTCCAACATGTGCGGCAAGATCCTTCGATTTTACAGCGCGCTGAGCAAGAATTACGGCCAGATTCACCTTTATTGGCATGAGTTCGCCTCAAACGAAACGTGAGTTTTCTTCGGCGATAGCGGTGGCCAATTGCATTGTCCATGCAGCAAGCCCGATAGTTGCCGCAAAAATCAGCAACAGAACAGTGTCCAGTGATAGGCTGAAAGACAGAGTCTGTTGACCCGGCGGTGCGGACCAGGTCAATACCACACTCAGAACGGCGGAAATAATAGGACGCGCCAATACACTTGCCCCGACAGCTAGGGCGAAATCTTTCAAAGCTCGGGAAGTGGCGCCTGAAAATATCGCGCCCTGTAATAGAGCCGCCAGATATGCTCTAAGCCGGATCAGGCCGAATATTAGGATGCCGACGGGGAGCATCGAAAGCGAAAGTCCGGCAATTCGCTCAAAATTGCCAAGCAATATCTGCGGCTTGCCCGGCAACGGCACAAGCGCCGAGACCCCTGAAGGATCGACGAAAAGCCAGAACGATGTCAGCGCGATCGGCAACGCGACCGCCACCAACAGCGCGGCAATCCTCAGAGTTAAAAGTACGATGCGCAGCCTTCCCTCGGGCCTGCCGGACATGCTCATGGTCATCACGGAAAACTCCATTGTGCCTATCA